>CACYSH010000046.1 GCA_902776945.1 uncultured Ruminococcus sp. | reverse complement strand
CGCCGCTTGATACTTAACATTTTCTGGTGGGTGTCCTGTCAATATAAATTATCACGAAATTTATTTACTGTCTTCCCCTGCGACTTGTAGGCTCCTACGAATTTTCTTAAAACGCCCTCTTTGCTATTTAAAAAAAGTGGCGAAAATGTGCTTACTTATGAGAGGACTTTTTGCAGCAGCAGTCTTTGAAGCATAATTACGGGAGGGTATTTCGATAACATAATTCCGGAAATAGTCTTAGAAGTCAAGGCGACTATCCACACAGCTCTCATGTGCAACATTACTACGCACGAACCTATGTGCTCGATTAAACTATTCAAGCCTACAAAGTTGCCCGAGGGGTGTACCGAAAAAGTGCTGATTTTGTGCTAACTTATGAGAGGACTTTTATTCTGACCTATCAAAGACTGCTAATCAAATTAGTGATAGATAGACTATCAGGTTCTGCGGCAGCTACCTACTTACCTACTACCTCACTGTCATTATCACGAACGCAGCGCAGATAAATATATGGCACTTTATGCAGATAGGAGATTAATTTTTTCAATTTCATATATAGACTTACAATTTTGCGACTTTTTGTCCTGAATTATGGGAAAGCAGTGTGCTCCGCGCTATTTTCTGCACGAATCGTGCAAGTAGTCTACCCTGATGTACGGTCAGTCTGTGAGTATCTCCAATCTTTCTGAAGGACCGGCAAGTTTTTGCCCACTTCTTCCCCATTGATATATGAAGGGCAATAAATCGAATGCGGATAATTATTCCTCTGATCTCTGCTGTGCTTGGTGTGACCTCTGCATGAATCTGACAGTTTCAAGCCGCCCCCTTTTTCCTATGCGTTCCGCTCCCTAACGCTTCAAAAACAGTATCCTCCCGAACAGCTTTCATAAAGAGCATTTCATCTATCCCGACCGCTCATAATCAAGTTATCTTCCATGATCTCCGTACTGGCGGAGGGACACAGTATAAGTTCAAACGCCCTATGTTTTATTTTGCCTTTTCCCCTATGTCCTAAATTCCGTTGAAATATCCCGCCGCTCAATCATTTCATCAGTCAACCAACCGCAAGACCCAGCAGAAAAGAGGTGTTCCACATAAGCTCATACTCCCGCTTTCCGCCGTAGTCCGTCACGAACCGTTATCCCTCATATCGCGCTATCTGCTGTTCCGCATACGAAGTCCGCCGCCCTTCGTACTCCAAGCGTAGTCACATCAGCGAATAGCCAAAACCACCCGCTACAACAAAGTTCATGTAACCGAAAGGAGAGATGTCCAATGACATTAACCGAAAAGAAAGACCTCATCAATCAGATCACCTCACTTCTCGACAGACTTATTGACGTGGACGCAGAGAGCCCCTGTGCGCCCGCAGAGCCGCCCATAGACAAGCCCATGGAGATGCTCACCATCAAGGAGTGCGCCGCGCTTGTGAACGGGCTGTCCGAGCACACGGTGCGTATGCTGTGTTCGCAGGATAAGATCGCTCACGTTCGAGCTGGTGCAGGCAGGAACGGTAAGATTCTTGTCAGCAAGGTATCGCTGCTGAAATATCTGGGAATTGCAAGCTGATCGTGTATTATGCGACCCTGCCGAGGACGGCAGGGAGAAGCACAAAATGTAATATTTTGGTAAGACGATTTTCTAAAAGACAGCAAGTAGGGAAAGAAGTACCTCTTTCCCACAAAATCCCATATCGCCGTGTTACCCCGCCGATATGGTTGTTTAGGGAACCCGCCGCCCTAAACCTCAGCCCTCAAAACGGGCTGTAAGTTCAATTAAATCGAATCGAAAGGAGCGATAACTATCGCAAGAAAGTACAAGGAAGTAAAAGAGAAGAAGATCACGTTCGACAAGGCTGAATACGAAGAAGTAGAGCGCAAGGCTAAGGAGTGCTGCACCACCGCGACTGCGTACATAAGATATATGGCGGTGCGAAGAGCAGATGCTTACTTTTTTAACCCTAAGGACATAGCCCCACTGCTGAACGGTATGAGGATCATTTCGTCGAATGTGAACCAAATCGCAAAAAAGGTAAATGAGACACACAGCATTTATGCCGCAGACGTTGAAAAGCTACGAGAGGAGATGTCAGAACTACGCCATATGTTAAACACGTTTGTCTCCACGGCACAGTGGACAAAGGTATAGCCTACATTCTCAACCCCGACAAGACCGAACAGCTGCTGTACACGGCTGCGATAAACTGCACTCTCGACCCCTACGAAGCTTACACGCAGATGAAACTTGTCTACGAGCAGTACACGGGGCGCAGCTACGACGAGCCCATGCCCGAAAAGGGGAACGGTCGCGTGAAGGCAATCCATTACATTATGAGCTTCGCCAAGTCGGAGAACGTCACGCCGGAAATAGCGCACAAGATAGGCAAGGCTTTCGTGCGAAAGATGTTCGGTGACGACGTGCAGGCGGTAATCGCCACTCACACGAACACAAAGTGTGTCCACAATCACATCATCATAAATACTTATGCTCTCGACGGACACAAGTTCAACGCGAATAAGGCTTCTTTGCACGACGCCCGAGTGAACACCAACGGCGTGTGCCTGGCATTCGGTGTCACTCCCGCGCTCAACTTCGAGGGCAAGGGCAGGTCAATGAAATACAACGAATGGGAGCACAAACAGAACGGCACCTCGTGGAAGCAGCAGATACGCGATGAGATCGACAAGTTGATATCCACCGTCATCACGCTTGATGAACTGTTGCAGGCGCTTGAAGAACGGGGCTATGAAGTCAAGCGCGGAAAGTACATCTCTATCCGCGCACCCGAGCAGGAACGCTTCGTCCGCACCAAGACGCTCGGGGAGGAATACAGCGAAGATAGCCTAAATATCCGAATACGATACAAAGATATAGGTACGGGAGAAACGCCAATACAAGATAAAGAATCTCTGCTATGGGCTGCCTATTCTGCCGTTCTCGGAGATGTCCGCATTCTTGCCGAGCAGCATAAGAAAGTCCCGCGCAAGTACATCGTAACAGCGGAATACTCCGCTGATAATGATCTTGACGTTTATCAGCTCTCCGCGCAGCTATCGGTCATCAACAAACATCACATAGTTTCTATCGGCGATTTGGAAGCGAGGATAAGCCGATTAAAAGTAGAGTATGAGAAACAGAGAGGTGAGATAAATAATCTGATTGAGGAATATAACCGCAACGTCACCTTGCTCGAACAGGCGCAGGAATACTTTGCGCTTTCGGCAAAGACCAACCTCTCCGATGTGGAGAAGATGAAGCTATCCGTCTGCAAGCAAGCTGTACAGAACGGCGGTATACTAATGCAAGCCGACATGATACGTCTGCGCGACCGCACCGAGAACCTAAGCAAGATGATAGCTGCCCGACGTGAAAACATAGACCAGTGCCGTCAGAAGTATGATGTGTACTGCGACATAAGGGATACCTACAAGAAAGATGTATCGAGAGAGGACTACATCGAAAGTCTTGTCGAGGAAGAACTCCAGCGGCAGGAGCATCTGTGGAAGAACAAGAAACCTAAAAGATAAATATTACAGTAATTATGTTTGAGAAAGGAATTGAGAATTATGGCAAGGAAAGCATCTATAGAAAACCTGAGAAAGGCAGTCGACGATACCGCCGCAAGAGTATTCGATCTTGAAAAACAGCTCGAAGAAGCTAAAGCGAAGCAGGCGGAGGCTCAGAATAAAGTGCGTGAGCGCGAAAAAGAAATTCAGCAGGAAGAGAATAATGATCTCGCGGATAAAGTTAGGTTATTCTTTGGTGAGGATATTATTCCCGATGAGTTTGAGAAAGAAATGAACGAGCTGATGCTGATTAACGAGGTCAGGGAGTATATAGTTTCGGAGAGGGAGAAGCGTAAGGCTGGCGCGGAGAATAAATATTTTGAGTGCTTAGAAGAGAATAAAATGGAATGATGCAAATAATTGTAATAGTATTATATAATAGTATGGCGTGTTCCAAGATATTGAAATTTCGTTAAATTTCAGCTATTTATTGACTGGCTCTGTTAAAAATGGTATAATAATATCAACGGAACACGCCATAAATCTATAACATCGGAAGGAGAGATGTTTTATGGCAACAGTAACCAAAAGAGGAAACTCATACAGAATAAAGGTATCCTGCGGATACGACGCGCATGGAAAGCAGATCGTTCAGTGTATGACGTGGAAGCCGACTCCCGGAATGAGCGCAAGACAGATCGAAAAAGAGCTGCAAAGGCAGACGGTCTTTTTCGAGGAGGAATGTATGCAGGGCAACGTCGTTGCTACAATCAAATTCGAGGACTTCGCTCACCGCTGGTTCAAGGAATATGCCGAAATGAGTGGAGAGCCGCATTTATAAGGGGATAGGGCATATAAGGCTCGATAAGCTGACAACTCGCCACATTCAGAAGTTCATTCTCGAACTTTGCGATTCGACCTGCGAGGGAAGACGCAACCGTGACAAAAAGCTTTCTCCGAAAACCATCAAGCTGTTCAAGTCGATGATATCCAGCATACTCGACTACGCCGTGAAAATGCAGATGATACGCGACAACCCCTGCAAAAACGTTCAGATACCGAGAGTGATCACTCCCGAAAAGGAGTATTACACGATAGAGGAGGCGCAGCATCTCTTTGAGCTGTTCAAGGAGGAAAGCGAGCACAACTACATATACGTCTGCTTTTATATCCTTGCGATATACAGCGGATTTCGTCTCGGTGAGCTCATGGGGCTCGAATGGAAGGACATCAATTTTGATACGAATGTTGTGTCGGTGAACCGTACCTGCCTTTACTCGAAAGATAAGGGTCACTACACAGAAACTCCCAAGACCGCACTTAGTAAAAGGTGTCTGAAGCTCCCGCAGGACGTTATCGACGTTCTGAAAAAGTGGAGAGCCTTGCAGGACGTTCAGCGCAGGAAGATCGGTGATAAATGGGTGGAGACGGACAGGGTGTTCACCAAGTGGAACGGACAGACGCTTGACCGTTCGGCGCCGAGCAGATATTTTAAGAAGTTCTGCGAGCGCACCGGAATGAGGTATGTATCCAATCACTCATGGAGACACTTGAACGCGACACTCCTCATCAACAGCGACGTGGACGTCAAGACCGTTCAGAGCTGTTTAGGGCACTCGGTCGCTACAACGACTTTGAATCTGTACTGCCATACCTTCCAGACCGCGCAGGCGGCAGCTATGGAAGCAGTCGCTAACGCGCTCCTGTTAAGTTACAGCACAAACGGGGAGGATAGTAAAGATGACAAGAAGCCCGAAGAAAAGTCGCTGAAAGACACAGCGTAAGTATCAACTTTTTTATGGTATTCACACCGACCGAAAAAATAAGTACCAAATAAAGACCAAGGCACTTTCAAGGTAAAAAAAGAACTTCGCAAACCCTTGATTTTCAACGGTTTGCGAAGTATAGTTTGGTGCGGCAAATGGGACTTGAACCCATACGTCTTCGACACACGCCCCTCAAACGTGCCTGTCTGCCTATTCCAGCACTGCCGCATATTCTGTTTTGTTTTCTGTCGTTTTTATTTCTTGTTCCTTACGACTATTATATTATATCACGTTATTCTCGACTTGTCAAGCGTTTTTTCGAAAAATATTATTATTTACAATTCATTTACTTTGCGTTCATATTGACCGTATTTACCCCAAAACATCCCCCAAGATCAGCTTTCTGTACGCGGTTTATGGTTTGGCGCATTTGCTAAATGGATTTATGCAGTATTGTCAAAACTGTATATTGAATACTGCTCCCGTTTATGATATAATAATAATGATATTGCCAAAACAACGATCATCTGTCATGGTCGGAAAGACTGGTGTTGATAATGCACACAAAAAGTAAATATTCATGGCTGGGGCATCTGGACTTCATGACCGTCGATCTGTTCTCCATGCTTGCCTCGTTTTTTATCGCTTTCTACATAAAATTCGACACGCTTGATCTGAGCGCAGAGGTCGATCATGACTGGTACCGGCTTGTGCTGGTGTTCTCCATGCTGAATATCATCATAAATTTCGCGGCAAATCCTTACAGCGACATCTTCAAGCGGTCATACTACATGGAGATAATCAAGGCTTTGCAGCTAACCTTTTATAATATGATATTTGTCGCTATCTTCCTTTATGTTTTCAAGATCGGTGCGGACTATTCGCGTGCGGTCATGATAATGACGTACTGCTTTTATTTCGTCGGCTCGTGTATTGCGAAATTCATCTGGAAAAAGCTGATAGTCTCCGGCACGGTCAAGCTCTACAACTCCAAGCTGCTCACCATGTTCGTGGTCTGCCGCAGCACCGATGCCGAGCTTACTCTGAAAAACATCGCCGCAGGAGATTTCGACCCCTACGAAATAAAGGGTCTGCATTTCACAGACGGCAGCACGGCTGACGAATTTAACGGCATACCCGTAATTGGCGCGGACTTTTCGGAATATGTTATAAAAAACAATATCGACGACGTAATGATAGCCGTTCAGCCGTCGTGCGTCGGCAGAGCCGATTACAAGCGGCTTGTCGAAAATGCCGTCAACGTTCATCTCGACATTGATTCAATGATAGGTCTGCAAACGGAGGATCAGTTCATCTCCGACGTGGGGATATGCAAGACCGTCAGCGTGGGGGCGTTCACATTCAGCCCGGGACAGCTGATGTACCTTATAATAAAGAGGGTATTCGATATAATATTCGGAATTATCGGGATAGTGTTTTTTGTTCCTATTGTTATTATTATCAAGCTGCTCACGCTTATATCGGGCGACACAGCGAGCATATTTTACCGTCAGAAAAGGATAGGTCTCGGCGGCAAGCCTATCGAGATACTAAAGCTGCGTTCAATGGTGCCGAATGCCGACGAAGTGCTTAAAGAGCTGCTCAAGGACGAAAAATACCGCCGCGAGTGGGAGGAAAACCAAAAGCTCTCCGACGATCCGCGTATTACAAAAGTCGGACGGGTGATACGCCGTCTTTCCATTGACGAGCTGGGGCAGCTGGTCAATGTGATAAAGGGCGACATGAGTTTTGTGGGTCCCCGTCCGCTGGTCGAGGGCGAGCTTGAAGCGCATGGCGGCTTAAAGATATATCAGAAGGTCAAGCCGGGCATAACGGGCTGGTGGGGGTGTAACGGAAGGTCGAATATCGGGTATCGTGAGCGGCTTGAACTGGAATACTATTATATAAAGCATTTTTCGATGTATCTTGATATACTTTGTGTATTCAGGACGATATTTGCGGTATTGAAGAAGGACGGGGCGGAATGATCACAAAGCCAACCAAAAGCCGCAAAGTAAGGGACGGACACCGGATCCAGCGCCGGTGCGCTGGCGAGGGGTCAAGGGGGCAAGGAGCCCCCTTGCGGGGTATGGGGCAGAGCCCCATTTGCGCCGCAGGCGCAACAATGCAAAGCCACAAACAAAGCAAAGTCAGTTAATAGCCGCAAGCTGAACGGTCAAAATTAAAATCGGCAATTTTAAGCAAAGCCCACAAAAAATCACAATTGAATAGCTCTGTATAACGTGACGGAAACAAGAAAATTGCCGATTTTAATTTGTGAAAGAGCGCAGCGATTTTCGCAAAGAGTTTGCACGAAGGTAAGGATTTCCGCAAGAGACGGGGAAAATCACGGTCTTTTTCCGCATGATTATCCCTGACCGTTATGAATTTACCTGCCCTGCGTTTCTCTTGTGCGAAAATCGCTTCGCTCTTTCGCACAATAAAATCGGCAATTTTCTTGTTTCCGCTCTGTTATGCTGATTTTATTACTTTGTTTGTTTTTGTTAATCTTTCTTGAAATTGCCGATTTTATTTTTGACCGCTCAACTCTGCGGATAATTACGATTTGCTTGATTTGTAGGCTTTGCGTTGTTGCGCCTGCGGCGCAAATGGGGCTCTGCCCCATACCCCGCAAGGGGGCTCCTCGCCCCCTTGACCCCTCGCCAGCGCACGGGCGCTGGATCCCGTGTCAGTCCCTTGCTTTGCGCATTTTTCTTGTCTTGACAACCTTAAAACTGTATGCTATAATCAAAAAAGCAATATACGAAGGAAGGCATTGCCATGAAAAAGGAATATATGGACGACTGCCCCGATTACCTCGCGCAGTTTCTTACTTATTTAAAAGTGATACAGGTACGCGCCGCCCGCACCGAAGAGGCTTACTACATCGACCTGCGGACGTTCCTGCGCTATCTGAAGCAAATAAACGGTCTCTGCGACCCCGCCGCCGAATGGGGCGATATAAGCATTAAAGATACGCCATTTGAGCTTGTGAAAAAATTCACACTCGGCGGGGCGCATCGCTATCTTTATTATCTCGCGCAGGAACGCGCCAATTCCACCGCTACAAGAGCGCGTAAATCCTCGGCGCTCAAAAAGTTTTACTCGTTTCTGACGCTTAAAGTCGAAGACCCCGCCTACCGCCTTCCCGAAAACCCCGTCGAACATCTCGAACTCCCCCGCGTAAAGAACAAAGACCCGCGCTTCCTTACGCTTGAACAGTCCCTGCAAATGCTCGCCAATATCGACTCGGAACACCGCGAACGCGATTACTGCATGATCTGCCTTTTCCTGAACTGCGGTATGCGGCTTTCGGAGCTTGTCGAACTGAATCTCGTTGACCTCAGCGAGGAAAACAAAACGCTCCGCCTTTTCGGAAAGGGCAGCAAGGAACGCATAGTCTACCTGAACAACGCCTGCATGGACGCGCTGCACGACCACCTGAAAATACGCATGACGGTAAGCACGGAGGAAAAGGCGATGTTCCTCTCGAAGCGCGGCACCCGCATAACCCGCCGCCGCGTGCAGCAGATCGTCGAGGAAATGCTTGAACGCGCAGGGCTTTCCAATCTCGGCATAACCACGCACAAGCTGCGCCACACCGCCGCTACGCTGATGTATCAGCACGGCGGCGTAGATACCTTAGTGCTGCGCGATGTGCTGGGACATAAGAGCATTGCCACGACGGAAATATACACTCATCTCGGCAACGAGGACTTGAAACGCGCTGCGGAAGCGTCGCCGCTCGCGAACATCAAGACCGCAAATCAGAAAAAAAAGAGTAACGATTAATTTGTTATTTGTAATAACATCACCAAAGTTGTAAGTATTTTTGTAATATTACGTTAATTATTTGTCATAATATCAAAAAATGCACCTTGATTTTTCATAAATCATCTAAACTTTTTGGAATTTTGATACAAAGTATTGACATTTCGTTCACGATATGATATTATTTTGTTAGAAAAGATTTTTAACCGAGTTCTTTTCAAGAGAAACGGTCAGCGTGTGGGGCGGTCGTTTCATGTTTATCCTATATTAAAGGAGAATGATTTATGAATTATGAAATTAAAGGTCAGCCGTATCCCGTGAGCGTTGTTCACCTGAACGGCGGCGAGAGTGTCAATTGTCAGAGAGGCGCTATGATATGGATGACTCCCAATATGGAAATGGCTACCAACATGGGCGGCAGCGGTTTCGGCGGTATGCTTAAAAGAGCTGTCAGCGGCGAGAGCATTTTCCAGAATACATATACCGCTAAGGGCGACGGCATGATAGCTTTCGGTTCTTCTTTTCCGGGCGAGATCAAGGGTATGTACTTAGAGCCTGGTCAGACCATTATTGCGCAGAAGAGAGCCTATCTTGCGGCTGCTCCGACGGTCAATTTCGAGGTAGCTTTCCAGAAGGTCGGCGCCGGTCTGTTCGGCGGCGAAGGCTTCATCATGCAGAGATTCACGGGCAGCGGTATGCTTCTTCTTGAGATCGACGGCAGCGTTGTTGAGTACGCGCTTGCTCCCGGCGAGTCCATGCTTATAGACAATGGATTCCTTGCCGCTATGGAGGGTACCGTTCAGATGTCTGTTGAGAGAGTAAAGGGTCTTGGTAATGTGCTTGCGGGCGGCGAAGGTCTTACGAATGTAAGAGTAACGGGACCCGGTAAGATTTGGCTCCAGACCATGCCTATCAATCAGTTCATTGACACTATTGCGGGACTGCTCCCGGTCAGGGGATAATTTCTTAATTTTTGCCAAATACTTTTTGTTCATAATAACTCCTCTGAAAAGCGCCGCGTCCACAAAACGCGGTGCTTTTTCCTTAAAAAGACAACAAAAAACGCAAAGTAAGAGCAAACCAAAAGTCTTAGGAAGGGTTATCCTCTTGCACGAGCTTGCCGGCATTAACATAGTTAATGCAGCCACCCCCTTCCTAAGACTTTTGGTTTGCCCTCACTTTGCGGCTTGTTTTTTAATACTATTTCACTATCAAATCGTGGACAAGATTGGGGCACGAACTTGTTCGTGCAATAGCGTTTTCTCAATCAAGGCGCTTGCACGATCACGTTCGTGCCACCGCATGCAACGCAGAGTGCTGTACGAGCTTGCTCGTACCAACGATAGCCGTCTGCATGAACGAAGTTCATGCCATTGTCTGCGATTTGATAGTGAAATAGTATAAGGATACACCGCACAAAGATTGTGCGCAAAGCCGTCAGGCGGTCTTTGTGCGGTGTATCCTTAAACAGTACCGTCCCGCAAACTCGGGGGAGAGTCTGCGGGACGGCGCTTGCTATATTGAGGAAATAACTATAAAGCACAAATCATTCCTTAACGCCGCCGATCGTAAGACCGGCAACAAAGTATCTCTGTAAGAAGGGATACAGACAAATGATAGGCAGCGAGGTGATGACCGTCGCGGCAGCTCTCATCGTGGTGGGCGTTACGGAAGCACCCGTTGCGTTCTTCATCGTTTCGGCATTGGAGTTCTGGTTGGTTACAGAGGAAAGCATCTTCTGAAGCTCAAACTGGAGCGTGGTAAGGTTGGTCGCCGTGTTGTTGTAAAGCATAGCGTCGAACCACGAGTTCCAGTGACCTACCGCCGCGAAAAGCGATACCGTCGCAATAACGGGCATACAAAGAGGAAGGATTATCTTGAAGAATATTGTCAAGTGACCTGCGCCGTCCATCATCGCGGATTCCGCAAGGCTGTCGGGCAGACCGTTCATGTAGGTGCGGAGTACAAGCATATTCCACGCGCTTACCATGCCGGGAAGAATGTATACCGAAAAGCTGTTGGTCATTCCGAGCTGCTGATATACGAGGAATACGGGAATAAGACCGCCCGAAACATACATGGTAGCTACATAAAGGAGCGAAAGGCTTTTCTTGAATACGAAGTCCTTGCGGCTGAGTATGTAAGCAAGGAGCGCTGTTACAAAGGTCGAGGAAAGCGTGCCGATAACGGTTCTCAGAACGCTTACTCTCAGCGCTATCGGAAGAGTCTGCTTGCCTAAGAACTCAGCGTAGTTCTTGGTGGTGAATTTTCTCGGGATAATGGTGATGCCGCCGCGAAGAGCGTCAAGACCGTCGTTGAACGAGAGCGCCACCATGTTGAGGAGCGGGTAAAGGACGATAAATGTAGCGACAATAAGCACAACGGTATTTATCGAATCAAACACGATGTCTCCCGTGGAGCGCCTGCTGAACATACTGCTCTTGCTCTCGAAAGTCTTTTCAGCCGCTTTCTTTGCCTTCTTTTCTAATGCTATTTCTGCCATATTGTCCCCCTCCGATCAATACAGACTCTCTTCGCCCATACGCTTGGCGGCGAAATTCGATGCCCATATCAGTATGATACTTACGACGCTCTTGAAGATACCGGCAGCAGTACCGAGCGAATAGTTGCCCTTGCCGATACCGTATTTAAGAACATAGATGTCGATAGTCTGCGATACTTCCTGAACAAGACCGTTGCCCAGCATATACTGGATCTCGAAGCCTGCATTAAGTACGTTGCCGACGTTCATGATAAGAAGAATGATGATAGTGGGTTTAAGTCCGGGAAGAGTGATGTGCCATATTCTCGAAAGTCTGCCAGCACCGTCGATAGAAGCCGCTTCGTAAAGGTCGGGATTTATCGAGGTTATCGCCGCTAAGTAGATGATGCTGTTCCAGCCCGTTTCCTTCCAGAGATTTGCAAAGCCGCATATCCACCAGAAGTATTTCGGCTCGGCAAGCCAGTTTATGTTGCTGTCGATAGCGCCGATAGAGGTAAGGAAGTTATTGAGCATACCGTTTTCCATTCTGAGTACGTCGTAAACGATACCCGTTACGATTACCATTGAAAGGAAGTGCGGCAGATAGGAGATCGTCTGAATTACCTTTTTGCCGGTAGTAAAACGGAACTCGCTGAGAAGGATAGCAAAGCCTATCGCGAATATCGTACCGAGAACAAGGTTTATAAGACCCATAGCAACGGTATTGCGTATAACGTTTATGAACATACCGTTCGCGTTGGTAAACAGGAACTTGAAGTTAGAAAGCCCCACAAATTCCGAATGCAGGATACCGGTCTTCGGCTTGTACTTCTGGAAAGCCATTATCCAGCCGAAAAGCGGAACGTAGCAGAAGATCAACACATAGATAACAAACGGGATCGAAAGAAGGATAAGCACCTTCTGATTCTTTACTTTTTTCAAGAAATCAGGATCCTTAAACATTAATGTACACCTCCGAAATGTTCCCCAACTTCCCTCAGTAAAGATGAATTTTTCACGTTCAGCTGAACCGTTCGCAAGTACATCTGACATCTTTATTGAGGGAAGCAGGGGATAGAAATAACCAAAAAACGTATTTCAGCCCTAAAAAATATCTGCCTACCCTCTCCGCACACACGGCGAAGAGGGGGAACAGATAAAAGTAACGATTTATGAAATGCTTCTACACTTAACTTATTTACTTATTTTTTGCCTTCCGCAACGTCTATTCTTCTCTGTATCTCAACGTTGAGAGAGTCGAGGAAGCACTGAACGTCCGCAGTGGAGTTGTAAACGTTCATGTATTCGTCCCAAGCCTTGTCGAAGTCGTCAGCCATGCAGACCTTCGGCAGCTGTGCGTGCTTGACCTCAGCCATGTTAGCCCATGCAAGACCGTTATCTGTATCGGATGTCAGGTTGTTCGAATAAGACCACATAGGATACCAGGGAGCGTTCTCTCCGGAAGGATTGAGCAGCTGAGTATAGGTCTCGGCGTTGTAAGCAGCAAGGCACTCCTTAACTTCTTCGGACAGCGAATCATAGAACTCCTTCGGCTGGTTGTCGGGATTGCAGGCGTTGATGCCGTCGAGAGCCATGCCGCCGTACAGCGGGAAGTAGCCGTAAGGACAGAGATGATGATTTCTGTAAGACTCCTGAGCCGCATTGTCGCGCATTTCCTGAGTGCGATAGAACAGACCGTCCTCGCCTACGAGGTAGTCAACGTCCTTAACGCCCCAGTTTCTGAGGGTGTGGATCTCGGGATCGAGCAGATCGTTTATGAACTTCATAGCGCCGGGAATATCCTTGCAGCTGGTGGTGATAGTGATACCGTTCGATACGTCGAGAGCAGCGTCGCTGTGGTATCTTTCCTTGATGCCCTTTTCAATTACGATGCCCTGAGGAACATAGGTGCAGCCTTTAAGCTCTGCCTTGTTGAGAGCCTCCTGCTTGATAGCAAGCTCGCCGTCGTTGAAATCCCAGTGCTGGTCGCACATACCGCATACACGACCTGTGGACAGCTTGGAAATATAGGTATCATAGTTCATGGTGAAGGTCTCGGGGTCGATAATGCCCTTCTTGTACTCTTCATTGAGCTTCTTGAAATACTTCTTGGCGGTCGGAGTGGTGTTGTAGTCGATAGCCTTGTGAGTGGTCTCGTCAACTATGCAGCAGCCGTCGTTCGGATAACCGTCGAGGAAGAACGGAGCGTTTTCAAGGCAGAAGTATCTCCAGTCCTCGCAGAGTATCGAGTAGCCGATGTTGGGGGTGCCGTCCTCCATAGTGGGATGCTTCTCGATGAACTTCTCGATGCAGTCAAAGTACTCATCGAGGGTCTCCAGCTTGGGATAATCCTGATCTTTAAGTACGCGGGTCTGGATCCAGAAAGCCTCGTCGTTATGTATTGTTCCGGTATCGTACATATATCTCTTGCCAAACTGGGGCATAAGATAAACATGATCCCATTCGCCCTTGATAGCGTTCCACTGAGCTTCGGTATAGAAATTCTTGATATTCGGATAATCGTCCCAGTATTCGTCAATAGCGACCGCTGTACCCGCGTCTACCATCTGAGGAAGAGCCGCGCCCGCAGTAACGAAGTCGGTATAATCGCCGCCGGCAATTCTAACGCCCATTGCCTCCGCAGCGGTCTGACCTACGAGCCATGTATCCTTGCACTTAGCGCCGATCTTTTCGGCTATGATCTGCTGTACCTCGTTATCGGAGTCGATCTCGGTACCGGGAACAGCATGGAAAGCGGTAAACTCCTTGATCTCGCCGGTTGCGCCGCCTGCGCTTTCGGTAGACGAAGCAGCGTTGCTTCCGCCCGAGCCGCTGTCGCTGTCGCCGCTGCCGCTGTCGCCGCCGCAGGAAACCATTCCCATTACCAATAAGGCAGCCATTGAGAAAGTGATTACCTTCTTGTAATTCTTCATAGAAATAACCTCCAAAAACATTCAAAAACATCATTTCAGCCGTCGAGATAATTTGGCTAAAATTGTTTTAAATTTTCTGAATTTATTATAGCATTTAAATCCCGTTTTGTGAATACCTTTTTTGAAAGTTAGCAATAATTGAGCGCTTTTTTTGTAAAGTGAGCAACTTTTGATAGTTTGGTATAAATCCAACAATTATAGAGGGGCTGATATGTCTATTTTGTTAAAATGTAAGCTCTGTACTGTTTGATATATTGTTATTTGCATTTCATTTATATATATAAAGCAATATTTTCCGTAAGCATAAAACGGAGAAGGTTTGGGAATTTATGCGTACAATTTTGCGGGAGAGTTTTTGTTTTGTAAGTACAATAGTACAGATTTATTCGTTTCGGGGAGTAAGATGTCATTATCTTTACCATTGACATAGCTGCGGCATTATGCTATAATATATCCTATCGCAAAGCCAAAGACCCGCAAAGTGAGGGACGGACACCGGATCCGGTGCCGGTGCGCCGGCGAGGGGTCGCGGGCTTTTTTTCAGCAAATTTTTTAGCGAATTAAAACGAGGTGTCTGACAATGAAACTATCACATCTGACTGCCCTGCTCTGCTCCCTGCTCATAATGACCACACCGCTTTCCTCCTGCGCCAAAATCGGAAACATCGGCGGCAGCGGCGGCACTTCCCTTTCGGACGATACCGACGACGAAAACACAGAACCCGATGTGATATTCAGCGCAGAAAGCGGCTTTTTCACCGAACCGTTCGGACTTGAACTTTCTCCCGCAAAACCCGGGCTTAAAGTCTACTACACCACCGACGGCAGCGAACCAAACGAAAACAGCACGCTCTACACCGAGCCGATAATGCTCGAAAACCGCACCTCCGAGCCGAACGTGCTTTCGGCGCATACCGATATTACTATCAGCGAGTGGCAGATTCCCATACCCATAAACAAGGTAAAGAAAGCCAACATTATCCGCGCCGCCGCTTACGACGACAGCGGGCGCGTCGGCGAGATCGTCACGCAGACATATTTCGTCGGGCTTGACAGGGAAAAATTGTACGGCGGCGTGCCTGTCATATCGCTCGTTACGCCCGAAGACGGACTTTTCGGCTACGAAAACGGAATATATGTTCTCGGCAAGGCGCACGACGATTTCCTTGCCGCAGACCCGAAAAACGCCTTTGTCGAACCTTGGCATCAAGAGGCAAATTTCACCCGGCGCGGCAAGGAATGGGAGCGCGTGACCTCGCTTGAATACTTCGACACCGACGGCGGCGGATTCTCGCAGACGGTAGGGCTTCGCACAATGGGCGCGGCTTCAAGAAACGAATGTCAGAAGAGCTTCCGCATAACCGCCCGCGGGGAATACGGCAAAAAGAACGTGAAGTACGAGATAATTCCCGGCAATCAGCGCTCCGACAAGACAGGCGCTGTTGAAAAGTACAAGTCCTTCGTGCTGCGCAACGGCGGCAACGACTGTGGCGGCACAAAATTCCGCGACCCGCTGATACAAAGCCTTGTCGCAGACAGAGCCTTCGACACGCTGCGATCACGACCCGTCATAGTCTTCCTGAACGGCGAATACTGGGGGCTTTACACGCTTACCGAAGATTACAGCGATAATTATATCGAAAATAATTACGGCATCGACAAAAAGAACGTCGTTATCATAAAGCGCGGCGAACTTGAAGAGGGCGAGGAAGGCGACGAAGCGCTTTTCACCGAGATGTACGATTACATAATGAACAATGATATGTCTGACGGGGACAACTACGCAAAAGCCGCCGAAATGCTCGATATGCAGGGCTTTGCCGACCTCTGCGCCATGCACATCTACATCAACAACGAGGACGGCGTTTTTCAGAACAACAATTATCGTTTCTGGCGCGTGCGCAAGCCCGACGGCACCTGCGAACAGTCCGACGGCAAGTGGCGGATACTCGCCTACGACACCGAATACTCAACGGGCGTTTACGACGGCGGGCAAAGCTCGGATTTCGACACGCTCGATATGGCGCTTAAAGGCAAGGGCAAGCTGACCAAAGAGCTTGACGAGCCGCCCTGCAAGCTGTTCCTAAAGCTGCTCGATAATCAGAGTTTTAAAGATATGTTCATCATGTCGCTTTGCGATATGCGCAATATCTGCTTTGAAAAAAATCACGCTGTTGCCGAAATGAATAAATTTGCCGACAAATACCGCCCTCTCGTAAAGGAATCCTGCGAGCGCTACGGTCACGATCCCGGGGAGTTTGACCGGAGCCTTTGGGGGCTTGAAAACTTTATCAATAACCGTTATGATAAATTCATGAAGATGATAACCGACAATTTCGGCGAGATGAAAAAGGCAGAAGTGCAGATATTGAAAACAGACGGCGGAAAGATACTCGTAAACGGCACCGCTGCCGACCTCTCCGCCGACATCAGGGCGGCTTACTTTACCGATTATCCGCTGCGGTTTACGGCTGTTCCCGATGAGGGCAAGAAGTTCGTGGAATGGCGGTATATGGGTAATTGTACGGTCTCTGACGAAAGCTCTGCGGATATTATGGTAAATTTTACCAACGATATTACTATTTCGGCAGTATTTGAATAAAGTGTAAAATATCGCGGTCGATCGCGTTATTTGCTTGACGAATTTCGCGTAATGTGGTATAATAATGTGTTGAATAAGACAGTTCGTTTGCGCCATCCTGTCTTTAAACAAAACCAGGGCATTTTTCAGGGGGATATTATGCCCCGATGAGAACAAAAATGCGTCCGGTTTTCGGACGCTTTTCTTTTTTGAGGTGAAATAATGTACGGATTGAAAACATCAGCCAGCTTTGACAGCGCACATTTCCTTAAAGGTTACAACGGAAAATGCGCCAATATTCACGGACACCGCTGGACTATCGAAGCCGAAGTCCGCTCCTCCTCGCTTATTGAGGAAGGTGAAAAACGCGGCATGATAATCGACTTCGGAGACATAAAAAAAGCTGTCCGCACCCTCGCCGACAGCCTCGACCATACGCTTATTTACGAGGTCGATTCGCTTAAAGAAAAAACTCTCGAAGCCCTGCGCGGCGAGGGCTTTAAACTAACGGAAGTTCCCTTCCGCCCCACCGCCGAGAATTTCGCCGAATACTTCTTTAACAAACTAAAGGGCGAAGGGCTGCCGGTCAGCCGCGTGACCGTCTACGAAACACCCGACAACTGCGCTTTTTACGAATTATAAATGAGCATTTGCAATAGTTAAGGTGCGCCTACGGCGCGATATTATGCAGAAGATTTGCTTTGCACTAATAGTTGACTCTCAAATGTGATAAATGAGTGCGGGGCGAAGCCTCCGCATAATAAATCGCCGAAGGCGATACCATAACTATTCACTATTCACTATTCACTATTAACTGTTTAACTGCTCATTTACGGTTACAAGGAGGATCAATATATGAAGCTCGTTGAAAAATTCATCAGCATAAACGGCGAGGGCGCTCACGCGGGAGAGCTTGCCGTGTTCCTGCGGTTCAAGGGCTGTAATCTGAACTGCTCATACTGCGACACCTGCTGGGCTAACACCGACAGCGCCGAAGCGGAAGACGTTACCCCCTCCGCGCTTGCCGAATGGGTGCGCGATACCGGCGTGAGAAATGTTACCCTCACGGGCGGCGAACCGCTCTTGCAGCCGAATATCGCCGAGCTTACCTCGCTGCTTATGGGGCTTGGCTGCCGCGTGGAGTATGAAACGAACGGAAGTATTTCCCTTGCGAAATTCGCCGAAATGCGCCCGCGCCCCGTCTTTACTATGGACTACAAGCTGCCTTCAAGCGGCATGGAGCGCTTCATGCGCACGGAAAACTTCAAGCTGCTGGGCTGCCACGACACCGTGAAATTCGTTTCGGGCAGCATTGAAGACCTTGAACGCGCAAAGGAAATAATCGAGGAATACTCGCTGATAAACAAATGCCACGTTTATTTAAGCCCGGTTTTCGGCAGCATCGACCCGGCGAAGATAGTTGAGTTCATGGCGGACAATCACATGAACGGCGTTCGGCTGCAATTGCAGCTGCACAAATTCATCTGGGAGCCTGAAAGGAGAGGCGTGTAAGTTGGACAGGGAAAAGATAATGTATCATGTAAGGGGTCTGCTCGAAGCCGTCGGCGAAGACCCCGACCGCGAGGGTCTGCGCGAAACTCCCGACCGCGTGGCGCGTATGCTCGAAGAAGTCCTTGAAGGCACGGCTTACAGCAATCACGAGATCGCCGAGATGTTCGGCAAGACCTTCCCCGAAGTCGGCGGCGACGACGAATCCGCCGTGTCGGTAAGGGATATTTCCGTTTTCAGCTACTGCGAACATCATTTGGCGCTCATGTACGATATGACCGTGAACGTCGCATATATCCCCCGCGGCAGAGTGCTTGGGTTAAGCAAGATAGCGCGTATCTGCGACATGGCGGCAAAGCGGCTGCAATTGCAGGAGCGGCTCGGCAGGGACATTGCGGAAATAATCTCCGAAGCGGCGGGAACTCCCGACGTTGGCGTGCAGATAAGCGGCTGTCACAGCTGCATGACGGCGCGGGGGATAAAGAACGTCTCAGCAAAGACCGTCACCACGACCTTCATGGGCAGCTTTCGCACCGACCCCGAGCTTAAAGCGCTGGTAAAATAAGGAACACGGCATGACAAAAACTGAACGTCGGGAATATATGACGGAGATAAACAGCGCCGCTTACGACATTTTAGGCTCCGAAAATATGCAGCTTTCGAAGGGGTTTATTCAGCACGGGAGCGTCAGCGTTTATGAGCATTCCGTTTCCGTTACGGTGATGTGTCTGCGGCTTGCCGACCTGTTTCATATAAATGCCGACCGTCGGGCGATGATACGCGGGGCGCTGCTGCATGACTATTTTCTTTATGACTGGCATGAAGGGGGACTGCGATGCCCGCCGCACGGGTTCACTCATGCGGAAACGGCGATGCGCAATGCCTGCCGTGATTTTGCTGTCGGCAGGAAAGAACGCGATATGATCTATTGCCATATGTTTCCGCTGAATATTACAAGAGTGCCGGGCTGTCGTGAAAGTGCGATACTTTGTGTTGCCGATAAGCTCGTAAGTACCGAAGAGACCGTGAACGGATTTGCGGAAAAACTTGCAAAAAGCGCAAAATGAAAAACGAATCAGGTAGGCTTTGCGTAAAAACAGCTTCCTCATTGAGGGGCTGTTTTTTCATTTAATGCTTTTTTTATGCCAAATATTGCGGTTTTTTCTCCGGACGCTTGACTTTTTTACATAGCTATGATAAAATTAACATATTATATTATTTAATGTCGTCCCTTTTTGCAATGTGCGGAAGATTCCCGCGCCCAAAGGGAACGACCAATTTTATAATTTGGAGGGGATCAATCATGAGAAAAGATCTGTTTAAAAAGCTGTCAGCCTGCGCGATCTGCGCCGCCATGTTCTGCCCGACCGCAGCGACTACCGTTTATGCCGCTGACAATGACGCAAGCGCTTCTTCGGGCAAGGTAGTTTTCTCGACCGACTTCGAGGACGGCAACGTTTCGATGTTCTCAAAGCGCGGCGACAGCGATACTTCAGTTATCAAGGCTGCCACGGACTCCAACGCTCCGAGCGGCAGCAAGGTAATGTCCGTTACCGGGCGCGACAAGAGCTGGAACGGTCCTTCGCTCGGCGTAAAGGGTATACTTGAACCCGATGTGAAGTACGATATTTCGGTAAAGGTAAAAGCGGCTTGGTATAACACCGTCTGCGTTTCGCTCCAGCATACTCCCGGCGGTTCCGATCAGCCGCAGTACACAAACCTCGTAAAAGGCACCTCGCAGGGCGATTATGTTACGCTGAACGCCAGCTTCTCCTACGGTTCCGACGAAAAGGACGTTTCTATCTATATCGAAACATGGGGCGACGCAAACGATCTCTGCGTTGACGACTTCGTTATAAGCGAATCCCCCAACAATTTCGACTCCAACGCGCCCTCGCTCAAAAACGTTTACGGCAATATGTTCAAATTCGGTACCGCTACAACAGTTTCCGAGCTGGCTCCCGAATCGACCAAAAAGCTGATACGCAAGCACTTCAACAGCCTTACCGCAGGAAACGAGCTTAAACCCGAAAGCGTTCTCGACAGAGCCGCCTGCCTTGCGCTTGCCGAAAAAGGCGATGACGAAAACCCGCAGGTAACTCTCGAAGCCGCAAAGCCTATCCTTGAATTTGCCCGCAAGAACAATATCCCGATGAGAGGTCACGTTCTTGTATGGCATTCGCAGACCCCCGAATGGTTCTTCAAGGAGAATTACGACCCCAACGGCGCATGGGTATCCAAGGAAAAAATGCTCAGGCGTATGGAGAACTACATCAAGAACGTTTTCGCCGCCATTAAGAAGGACTACTCCGACATTGATTTCTATGCGTGGGACGTTGTAAACGAGTGCTTCACCGATTCGGGCAGCCCCAGACAGCCCGGTTTCCCCGCCGAATCCAATAATTACGCGGCTTCTCCGTGGGTGAAGATCTTCGGCGACAATTCGTTCATCAAGCCCGCCTTTGAATACGCAAAGAGATACGCTCCGAAGGGCTGCAAGCTCTATTACAACGATTACAACGAATATATGCAGAAGAGCGACGCTATCGTTAAGCTCTGCCAGGAGATCAATTCCGACGGTCACTACATCGACGGTATCGGTATGCAGTCCCACTTAAACGTTACCAACAACGGCGACGACCCGTTCCCGAGCGCAGGAACTTACAGACAGGCGCTTGAAAAGTTCAGCAAGACGGGTCTTGATATTCAGATCACCGAGCTTGACGCTACCGTAAACGGCAAGAAGTTCGACCTCCAGGCTAAGTATTACAGCGATATTATGGACGCTATCGTTGATTACAAGGATTATATTTCCGCTGTTGTAGTATGGGGAACCACCGACGACCTCAGCTGGAGAGCCGATCGCGATCCCCTGCTCTTCAACGCAGATTATTCCGTAAAGCCCTGCTTTACATCTATCGTTGACGGCATTGAATATTCCGAGCCTGAACCGGAACCGGAACACACTTATCCTGTTGTTACCTCCGAGGTTCAGGGCAAGCAGTTCAGACTTACCTGGACGGCTGTTCCCAACGCTCAGGCTTACGGCATTGCCTGCTATCAGAACGGCAAGTGGAGAGTAAAGGCTCAGGTAAACGGCAATACTACCAAGTACACCTCGCCGAAGGGCATTACTCACGGTTCTTACACCTGCGTTGTATGCGCTAAGGTCAACGGTTCGTGGGATACCTCCGATATTAAGAGCAGAAAGTTCGTCATTAAGATATGATCATCTGAAACGATGCTCTGAACTTTATTACAAAATTATGAATTGAGATTTTTGCGCTTTTCCGCTGCGGTTATTGGTTTTTATATGCGTAACTGCACGGATAAGCCACATTTGGAAGTGATTGGGCGTATATCAATTCAGAAAACGTTTTCATAATTTTGTTCAAAAACAGTTGACAATGTAAAAAAATACGTTATGATGTAACATGAAAGAAGGTGAGCACCCATGAGAAGAAAACACAAACTTCTCAGTCTGATCATGGCTGCTGTTATGAGTGCCTCAATGCTCCCGCTTGACGCAAGCGCGGGCGAAACTCTGGTACTCAGCGGCGGTGGTCAGAGGAAAAATCCCCCCGGATACGAGGGGTACAGCTACGAGCTGTGGATCGACAACACGGGCGGCAGCGGAAACATGACGCTCAACGACGAAGGCGCGTTCGACACGGAATGGAACTGCTCATGCAGCCGTGGAAACTTCCTTGCACGGCGCGGCATGGACTTCGGCGAAAAGGATAAGGCTACCTCGATCGGTACTATTACCCTCGATTATGCCGCTTCCTACTCGCAGACAGGTCAGTACAACGGCGGCGGCAACTCCCGTCTCTGCGTGTACGGCTGGATGAGCGACCCCCTCGCGGAGTACTACATCATCGAGGACTGGATAAACTGGTGTCCCGGTCCCGACCCGAGCGTATGCCCCGCCAAGACCGTAACTATCGACGGCGCTCAGTATGACATATTCTGGATATGGCATGAGGGTCCCACGATCAAGAGCAGCTACGACAGATTCAAGCAGTATTTCAGTATCCGCAAGACCAAGAGAACATCGGGCAAGATCACAGTTTCCGAACACTTCAAGGCATGGGAAAACGCAGGCATGGAGATCGGCAAGCTGTACGAGGTAGCGCTCAACGTCGAGGGCTGGCAAAGCTCCGGCAAGGCTAACGTTACCAAGAACATTGTTACCGTCGGCGGCAGTCCGGTCATCATTGATGAACCCGACCCCACACCCTCGGGCTACCTCATGAAGGATAGCTTTGAGAACGGCGTTGGCAACTGGACTTCACGCGGCGGCACTACCATTACTTCCTCCTCTACCGGCGCTTCCGGCAAGGGCGTGTCCGTTACCGGCAGAACCAGCAGCTGGAACGGCGTTTCCACCAACCTGTCCACAAGCACCTACAAGCCCGGCACGGCTTACAGCTTTAGCGTAATGGCGATGCAGAACGCTGCTTCTTCCGACACCATGAAGCTGACTCTCCAGTACAATCTGAACGGCACGGCTAACTATTCCAACATCGCGGAGGTCAAAGCCTCCAAGGGCGAATGGGTACAGCTGGCAAACACAAGCTACACGATCCCCTCCGGCGCAAGCGACCTCGTGCTTTATGTCGAGGCGGACAGCACCTCCAACAGCTTCTTCATCGACGAGGCGACAATTGCGGCTAAAGGCACTAAGATCGCTCCTGCGGGTTCGGCTGCCGACGTACTTCTTGGCGACGTAAACTGCGACGGCGTAGTTAATATGTACGACCTCGTAGCTCTGAAACAGAGCCTGCGCGGCGCGAATACGTTCATAAGAAACGAAGCCGCCGACCTCAACAAGGACGGCAAGATCGACGACAGCGACGCTGAACTAATCAGAGAGATAGTTCTTTACAAAAAGATAATCACCGTTATCGAAACTCCTCCCGAGGAGATCCCCGAAGAAAAGCCCGTGCGCAAGGACGGCTATTACTACAATCTGGCAGACGTTTCGTGGATCGACCCCAGCAAGCCTATGGTAGCCTTCGCGTTTGATGACGGTCCTATCGGCGGCTCCGACGCTTACAATGTTACCCGCATTCACAACGCTCTTTCGCAGAACGGCGCACACGCTACGTTCTTCTACTGGGGCGAGCGCATCGCGGGCAACGAGAATGAGATCAAGCGTGCCAAGGAACTCGGCTTCGAGATCGCAAACCACACCTGGACTCACACCGATCTGACTTCGCTTGACGCTAACGGCATCAAGAACGAGATCGGCAAGTGCGCCGCGAAGCTCAAGGAGCTGACCGGACAGGAAGACTTCCTCGTTCGTCCTCCCTATCTCGGCGTAAACTACAATGTTCAGCAGAACTGCGGCGTTGCGCTCGTAAACTGCGGCATTGACTCCGGCGACTGGCAGACCAACACCACCGAACAGCAGATCAAGGACAAGTTCATTCAGGCTGCGCAGAACGGTTCTCTCAACGGTCAGGTTCTCCTGATGCACGAGAACTACGGCAAGACCGCAGGCGCTGTTGAGTATCTTGTTCCCGAGCTTATCAAGCGCGGCTATCAGATCGTTTCCGTAGGCGAAATGTTCAAGGCTAAGGGCATTGATATGCAGTACGGTCAGGTTTACAACAAGCTCCCGTAAGAAAAAATCTTACAATTCAGGCTCATTACAGCGGGCTGTCGGAAACGGCAGTCCGCTTTTTTTGCCTTATGGGAAAAATGGTTTGGCAATATTATGTAAACGATATTTATTGTAGGGCGGAGGCTTGCTCCCGCCTGTTTCGCCCGAATAACCACTAAATCACCGTATTTTCAATATTTTTGTGTTAGGTTAATGCGTATGGGGCAAGCCACCGCCCTACAAGGCTTCTGATATTCCGATTTTATGCAAATTGACGGCGCTGCTCATTTATAGTTTTCAATATACGTTTGAATTATTTCCGGAGAGCAGGCAGATCAACCGCCAATTTCGGATCTTCTTCGATTTACTGCTTCAGCAGATATTTTCTCAGCCTGTCCCATGTCGGCATGGGCGTGCCTTCTCGCCGCTGTTGATTTCTTAGCCTTTATTTTTCTCACAGTTCAGTTAGCTTACGCATACTTAAATACCATTATAGCATATGCTAACCTAAAAATCAATAGGTAGGAGCAAAAAAAGATAGCAAATAGAAAAATCTTTGCTGTTTCGCATTATTTTATTGACTGACCGAAAAATATATGATATAATCGGGTTAGTAAACGCTAACGAACACAAAAGGAGTCACTAACATGACCGATATTCTTTTTGAGTACGACCATATCCTTATCCGCTCGGAATACCGAACCCCCGAAAAGCACAGCCACCTTGCGGCGCACCTTATCGTTTCGCTCGGAGATGTTCTGACCTGCGAGGTCTGCGGAGAAAGGTTCACCGCGGGCGGAGTTTGCATAGCTTCCGACACGGAGCATACGGTTCACGCGGAAACAGGCGATATGCTGCTTTATCTGTTCGATACGGCAAGCCATTATTGCGAGGAGCTTTCGGATAAGTATCTTACGGGCAAGCCTTACTGTGTGTTGGATAACGAGCTTACAAACAAGATCAGGTCGGCATGGACGGTAAACGCCGATAATATCAACAGCGCAGACAACGCCATCATGACGGTCATGGCGCTTGACAGACAGCCCGCGGAAAAGCGGGACGAACGCATCAACGAAGCGCTTGTATATCTCAGGCAGCTCGATACCGTGCCCGAAGGGATAATGGATATTCTCTGCAAAAAGGTGTATCTCTCAAAAAGCCGCTTTTCTCATCTTTTCAGGGAGCAGGTGGGTATTTCGCTGCACCGCTATCTCGCGCTCGACAAGATGAAAAAGGGCTATATCCACTTCACGAGAACCGGCAGCATAACCGATGCCGCCATGTACGCGGGTTTTGACTCGCCCTCGCATTTTGCCGCCACCTGCAAGAGAATGTTCGGCATTTCCTTTTCCGAATTTGCGGGCAGCATGAAAAACAGCAGCTAATTGAAAGCGAATTTCTCCTAACTACTGTATAATGGTATTATCGGGAGGGATAAAGATGAAAAAATACGATGTGACACAGCCGACAGTTCTCAAACGCGGAGTATACAAACTGAACAGCGAGCGCAATTTCGATTATCAGCTGAACCGCGTGATAAACTGGGACGGCGGGAGACTTGAGGACGTTAAGCCAATTGCCGCCAAGATCAGAAACAGCGCCGACTGGAAGCGTGAGCTGATAAAGCTGGGAGATACCGCCATGAAAGAAGAACGCACGGGAAACGCTATTGCATATTACCGCATGAGCGAATTCTTCATGTACGACGGCGACCCCGACAAGCGCAGGTATTATGAGCTTGCGACCAAGCTGTTCTATGAATACTACGCCGATTATTTCGAGGGTGAAAACGCCCGTATCGAGCTGACAGAGGTGCCGTACAAAAACGTAAAGCTGCCGGTCATGCACGTCAAGCCCTTCGGAAAAAGCAAGGGAACGATACTGCTCCACGGCGGCAACGACAGCTATTTCGAGGAGTTTCTGTTCACGCTGCTTTATTTGCAGGAACAGGGCTTTGAGGTGTATATGTTCGAGGGTCCCGGGCAGGGCGGCGTAATGCGTGTGCAAGGTATGCACTTCACGCACAAGTGGGAAAAGCCCGTTAAGGCGGTGCTTGACTTTTTCGGACTCAGCGATGTAACGATAATAGGCATCTCGCTCGGCGGGTATTTAGCGCCGAGAGCCGCCGCGTTCGACAAGCGGATAACAAAGGTAGTCGCATGGTCGGTATTCCCCTGCTTTCAGGACATTATTGTCGGTATGCAAAAGCCGATGATACAAAAGGCGTTTCACATACTCATGGCGCTTAAAGCAAGAAGGGCGATAAACTTCATTTTCGGGAAGAAAGCAAAAAAAGAACCCGTGATCGACTGGGGTATCAAGCACGGGTGTTTTGCCTACGAAGCAAAGGACGCGTATGATTACGCACGAAAGCTGAAGCTGTACGACTTAGCCCCCGTCGCAGATAGAATAGATCAGGATATGCTGATACTTGGTGCCGCCGAAGATCATTTTATCGACTATCACCTTGTTGACAGGGAGATAGCCATGCTCAAAAACACAAAAAGCCTGACCCTCCGTCTTTTCACCGCTAAGGAGGACGCACAGAACCACTGCAACGTCGGGAACGGAAAGCTCGCGCTGGATACTATCTCGGAAACTAGACATTAGAGGCTAGAGGCTAGAAGATCGAAATTATCGCTTTCTATTGATTTTACAAACAAAGTGAGATTCACGAACCTCTAGTTTCCAGCTTCTTACCTCTAGTTTCCGAGGAAGTCTAATATAAAGAGGTGAGTACATGAAGCAAAACGAATACGGAAAAAACAGTATATTTGCGTTTCTCGGGTCTATCGGGGCGGTTTTCTTTATGGTCGGCGACTGCCTGCTTTACTGCAAATCGGGGCTGTCGAACTCGTCCGTCGAGCCGCTTTGGGCTGATATGTCCGAGCAAAGATTTGTCATATCGGCGGTTCTCGGATTTATCGGAATGAGCCTTATGCTCCCCGCCTGCGTGAGCTTTTACCGCATGACGGCAGAGGTATGCGGCAAGGTCGTCTGCGTGCTTATCAACATAGGCTTTATCGGCGTGGCTTCGACAGGTTATCTGCATTTCGCGCTGGGCTCGCTCCTTCCAATCAGCTACAAGACGGTCATTGACAACGGCGTGAGTCCCGAGCTTGCCGAAAAGCTCTGCTTGCATTGGGCTGAAATAGTCGCTCCGATAAATATGGCACTTATCGTTTGCCTTTTCATGATTTACGCGATACACTTCTATGTGACCGTTTCGGGGCGGTCGGGAATGAACAGGCTGACCTGCATTGTAGGTATCATAGGCGCGTTCGCGATAGGTATGATATGGAAGCTCATCTTCGGCAGCACGGCTGTTGGCGGCGCTTACGGAGCGTTTGAGAGCTTAGGAGAGGGGTTCACATTCCTGACGGTACATCTTTACTGGAGAAAGAAGGTCGCGAACGGGCTTTCTCGGTAACAAATATATACTTTCGAAAAATGCAATACAAGATAGTGAGATATGATCATGTCACCGAAATATGAGATACTCAAAAAGCCGGTTATCCTCAGCGTACTGCATTATCATTCCGACAGGCAATGATCTCTTTTTATCAAAACACCAAAAATGTTCAGACTTTGCCTATCTGTATCCACAAGCCAAGTTGCGGTTGGCTAACCTATACAATTATTCCGCTTTCGATTTTTTAAAAATCTATATTTCACCGAATTTGCTCTGAACTCATTGACAACCTCGGAAGGGAGTGGTAAAATAAGGTTAGATTGAACTAACCGCAAAGGAGTGCAGAACATGGATACATCAAAATTTCTGGAGATATGCGATATACGCAAGTCCTACGGCGAGGGCGATTCGGCGCAGCAGGTGCTGAGGGGCATGAGCTTTACCGTGGCAAAGGGCGAATTCTGCGTGATACTTGGACCTTCCGGCTCGGGAAAATCCACGCTGCTGAACATCATGGGCGGCATAGACAGCGCGGACAGCGGATACATCTCCATAAACGGTGACAAGCTGAAAGATATGGACGAAAGAGCGCTGACCGATTACCGCCGCAAGCATCTGGGGTACGTTTTCCAGCTTTATAACCTCATTCCCGACCTGACCGTGAAGGAAAATGTGGAGGTGGGCGCGTATCTCTCGGATAAGCCGCTGGAAATAGACGACCTGCTGAAAACTCTCGGGCTTTACGAGCACAGGCACAAGCTGCCGAATCAGCTTTCCGGCGGTCAGCAGCAGAGAACTTCGATAGGCAGGGCTATCGTCAAGAACCCCGATATACTTCTCTGCGACGAACCCACGGGGGCGCTCGACTACAACACCTCTAAAGAGATACTGGAGCTTATCGAAAGCGTAAATCAAAAGTACGGAAACACGATAATCATGGTGACGCACAACGAAGCGATACAAAACATGGCAGACCACACCGTAAAGCTGCGCGACGGCGTTGTGAGGAAAAATATAATCAATCCCAACAAAATAACAGCCGCCGAGCTTGACTGGTAACGCGGGAGGAGCAAGAAAATGAGAAATCCTCTTAACGCGAGAATAATCAGGCAGTTGAAAGCCAACAGGAAGATATACTTAGCGCTTTTCATCATGCTTACGGTGGTGATAGGCTTCACGTCGGGGCTTTTCGTTGCAAATAACAGCATGGAAGCCGCGGCGAAAAGCTCCTTCACCGATCACAATATCGAAAACGGACACTTTGAGCTTGAAGACGAGATAGGCGGACTGCGGGACGATATAAGCGCTGCGGGCATCACCCTTTACGACCAGTACTACAAGGACTTCTCCGAGGATAAAGACCGCGACGGCACGGAGGACGCTGTCATAAGGGTGTTTACCGTGAGGGACGAAGTGAACCTCGCTTCCCTGCTGGACGGAAGAATGCCGCAAAGCAGCGGCGAGATAGTCATCGACCGTATGCACGCGGACAATACCGGGATAAAGACAGACGATACGATAAACGTCGGCGGGATTTCACTCACGGTCACGGGGCTTATCGCTTCGTCGGATTATTCCACACTCTACAAGAAAAACACCGACACGATGTTCGACGCGATAACCTTCGATATAGGCTTTGTGACAACAGAACAGTTTGCCGCTCTCGAAGGCAAGACGGTATGGCAGTACGCCTACAAATTCAGCGAAACACCCGAAAAGAACGAAAAGGAAACAGCCGAAGAGCTTGCGGAGAAGATAGCTGTCATCGCGGCAACGGGCGGCATAACCGACAACAAAGACACGGCTAAGGAACTTTCAAATATCGCGGACGAAGCGGATATACTTTCCGCAAAGGGCGACGAATTAAAGGCAAAAGCCGAACCTCTTGAAACGGAGGGCGACGAGCTGAAAAAGCGCTCTGAGGAGCTTGAAGCAGAGGGAAAAAAGCTAAAGGAACGCGGCACAGCCATTGAAGCCGAGGGCAAGGAGCTTGAAGCCGGGAAAGCCGCCCTTGAACAGCAGGGCGCAGAACTGAAAGAAAGAGCCGCGGCAGCTCAGGCACTCATGCAAAAAGACCCCTCAAAGGCAGCGGCGGAGCTAAAAAAGATACAGACCGAAAGCGACGAACTCACCGCGAAGGGCGAAAAGCTCGCGGAAAAGGCAGAGGACTTGCAGAAACGCGGTGACGAACTCAAAGCCGAAAGCGACGAATTGCAGGCTAAGGGCGAAAAGCTCAAAAAAGAGGGCGAAAAGCTCGAAGCACGCGGAAACGAGCTGCAAAAGGAAAAGGACGAGCTTGAAGCGCAGGGCGACAAGCTGAAAGAACGCCTTAACGCGATCGGCGTTGAGGACATCGACGCGCTCGAAAATATAACGACAAACAAGCTGACGGACTTTGTTCCGGAGTATGCAAATCAGGCGATACACTTTGCAACGAACGACTTCGGCAGCGACAAGACCATGTGCGAATATCTGCTTATCGTGCTGGTGGTGATACTTGCTTTCATCTTCGGGATAACGGCGAAGAACGCAATAACGAAAGACGCTTCGGTGATAGGCACCCTCCGCGCTTCGGGCTACACGAGGACGGAACTGATATTCCACTACACGGCGGCACCCATTCTTGTGACGATAATAGCCGCTGTTGTGGGAAATATCCTCGGGTACACGGTGCTGAAAAAAGTGGTGGTGAATATGTACTACGCCTCCTATTCCCTCCCGAAATACGTCACCCTTTACAGCTCCGACGCGCTTATAAAAACAAGCGTTGCCCCTCTGCTCATAATGTCAGCCGTTACGATTTTCATGACCGCGTACAAAATGAGGCTCTCACCGCTGAAATTCATGCGCCACGACCTGAGCACTTCAAAAAGGAAAAAGGCGGTGCATCTGCCGAAATGGTCTTTCCTCAACAGGTTCCGCACAAGAGTTTTCCTTCGCAGCATCGGAGATTATCTTGTAATGTTCGTGGGGCTTACATTCGTAATGGTGATGATGTGCTTCTGTCTCGGTCTGCCCTCAACGATAAACGGCTTTATTGAACGTTCGGGAGAGCTTGTCATAGCAGATCATCAGACCATGCTCACCTCCGACAAGGACGAGGACGACAATGAGATAGCCCCCTCAAACGGCGAGAAATTCCTCATGACCGAGCTTGAATCGGTCTCGGAGATCAAGAACGGCGAAGTGATAACAGTTTACGGCTACACGCCCGACAGCAGGTACATAAACGAGGGTGAGTTTGAAGAAAACAACGTATGCGTTTCCTTCGACTACGCGGACAAATTCCATTTAAAAACAGGCGATACGATAAGCCTTAAAGAGAAATATTCCTCCGCGGTATACACATTCACCGTCAGCCGCGTGAACGCCCGCGAGGGAACGCTTGCGGTGTATATGCCGATAGAAACGTTCAAAAACACATTCAACGAGAACGACACGCTCACGGGTTATTTCTCCGACGAACCACTTAAAGGAATTGACGAGGACTATATCGCCAAGGTGATAACCGCCGACGACCTCACGGCTATGGCGAGACAGCTTGACCATTCTATCGGCAATTACGCGAAATACTTCGCTGTGGTATGCCTTATCATAGCGGCGGCGCTTCTTTATCTGCTCACCAAGCAGATAATCGAGAAAAACTCGGTGTCCATTTCCATGACAAAGGTGCTGGGCTACTACAACAAGGAGATAAACAGTGTGTACATTCGCACGACTACGGTATGCGTGGTGATAATGTCCGTCGTATGCGTTTATCTCGGCACGCTGCTGGTGGATAAGCTGTGGCGGGCGATAATGACGAAAATGTCGGGCTGGTTCACATTCAGCGTGAAGATCTCCGATGTGCTTATCTCCGTCGGCGGAACGGTGCTGGTCTACCTGCTTATCTCCCTTGCGGATATGAAGCGCATAAAGAAAGTCCCGATGACCGAAGCTCTCAAAAACGCGGAGTAAATAACTGCACAAAATATATGCCCCTCTCGGACAGAACACAGCAATATGCGTGAGCTTTGAGGGGGGCTTTTTTGAACGCCGCCTTTTGTGTAATGACATACCGCCTTCACTTTTTCAAGCCGGATATTATCGAACAGGATCACGGGCATGAAGAGCTGCTGTTTTTCTATCCCGAAGAATGGGTGAATGAAATTCTGAAATGCTGCGCTGATAAGACAGTACCGAATTAAGCTCGTTCATAATAGTTGGAGGAAGAAAATATGAAAAGTACCATGAACGAAAGAAAGTACAAAGACCTCTCGCGAAGAGAGTTCACCAAAGCCGCAGCGGTCTATGAGACCGACCATGCGGGAGTATACAAGATATGCAAGAAGGACTATCCCGACGTTCTCGCAGAGCTTGAAAAGGAGCCGTTCACCGACCTGCTCGACTGCGGATGCGGCACTGCTCCCATGCTTACCTTGCTGCACGGGAAATACCCCGAAAAGCACTACACAGGGATCGACCTTACGCCGAAAATGATAGAGGTGGCAAGGGCGAAGAATATGCCAAACGTGGAGCTTGTGGTGGGTGACTGCGAAAAGCTGCCATTCGCGGACAATTCCTTCGATGCAGTGATATGCTGTCAGAGCTTTCATCACTACCCCAACGTGCAGGATTTCTTTAACAGCGTTTACCGCGTGCTTCGTCCGGGCGGGCGGCTGATACTGCGTGATATGACGATGAACTCTGCGGCGGTAAGGTGGTTCTGCAATCATATCGAGATCCCGCTGATAAATCTCGCAGGCAAGGGCGACGTAAGAATATACGGCAAAAATGATGTTAACACTCTTTGCAAAAATGCGGGACTTCACATGGAACTGTTTGAAAAGAAGGGTTTCTGCCGTCTGCATTGTGTGGCGAGAAAGCCGCTTGAAAGTACGAAAAATTACGAAAACATCACAAGCTCCTACAAACAGTCAAAAGACATATATGATGATGTTCTTACACAGGATAAATGGTGGAGCAGGCTGTATATCAGACTGTTCTGGAGCGGTGTTGACGATAATGAGATCGCCGCAAGGGTTTTGAAATATATCCCGGATGACTTTGACGGCAAACTGCTTGATGTACCCGTCGGAACTGCTGTGTTCACACAAAAAAAATATGCAGATCTTCAAAATGCAGAGATAACCTGCCTTGATTACAGCCTTGATATGCTGGAACAGGCAAAAAGCAGGCTGTCCGCAAACGGTAACGTGTCTGTTATTCAAGGCGATGTCGGCGATCTGCCGTTTGAAAGAGAAGCATTTGACATAGTATCGGCTGTTACTATATCAAAGGCAGATCGGCAATTACTGACAGCCTTGTCAGCCGTGTTCTTGTTAAGAAAGGCTGGTTCACACCGCCGTTTGATTCCGAAAATCAGCTTAAAAGAAGACTTGAAAAGGTGTACGATCTGAAAGAATTTAATGTTGACGGCTCGATCGTTTATTTCTGCGCTGTGAAGCGGTAATAAAAGCAACCATAAAAAATAGTAAAAAAGGGCTTGACATAATCACTGTCCGTAAGAAAACTTCGGTAGGCAAGCCCTATCAGCGGTACCGCAGCATAAAGCAAACGCTCACGCTTTCTGTTCGGCATCATGCCGATATATATGCGCCCTCTCCTCATGCGGGAACTTCTTTGTCGGGATACTTGTAAAGGTACATATATTCATAGTGGGTATCTGCCGAATTATTCTCCTTCAGGGCTTTGCACATAACATAGCTGTCAAGCCCCAGCATTATCACCAGAAGAGCTACGAACATTCTGAATACTACCGTTATCGCCGAGCGAAGCTCCCTAACCATCTGTCTTATGCGAAATACTGTGATAAAGTTTTTTGACCTTATATTGAATCTTCGGTACATCATTTCAAGATCAAGCCCTTCGATAAACTCAGACGGAGCAATCGACATCATGTTTTTCTGCATCTCAAACTGAGAATAGGATTTTATAAGTGCTCTTACATCGCTTTTCAGTTCGGGAGCATTTTCAAAGTAGCCTCTCATTTCAAACATTGTCGTTTTTATATGTATAAGTCCTATATGAGCAAATACCTCATCTGTCACGATATGCTGATAGTTATGTCAAAACAAAACGCTATTTACGCCAAATAAATAAAAAAGAGCTGCTGCCCGAAAGCAACAGCTCTTATATTTTGCGTTCAAACAAATATTTTTATTGTTATATCCTCCCACCAATGAACTCTGCGACTCGTCGAATCAGCATAAAGATACTTTTTCGCGTCCTCAAGAGTAAATGTGTGTACATGGACTAACTCAAAATCGCTTGAAAATACGCGGTCTATCGTGGAATTACTTATTTCCCGCTTCGCTGATTGCAGCCTGAGCAGCAGCCAGTCTTGCGATCGGCACGCGGAAAGGCGAGCAGGATACATAGTCAAGACCGATCTTGTGGCAGAACTCAACAGATGTCGGGTCGCCGCCGTGCTCACCGCAGATACCGCAGTGGAGCTTGCTGTTTACAGGCTTGCCGAGATCGAGAGCCATCTTCATCAGCTTGCCAACGCCGGTGGTGTCGAGCTTGGCGAACGGATCGTTCTCGTAGATCTTCGAATCATAGTAAGCGCCGAGGAACTTGCCTGCATCGTCACGCGAGAAGCCGAAGGTCATCTGAGTCAGGTCGTTGGTACCAAAGCAGAAGAAATCAGCCTCAGCAGCGATCTCGTCAGCGGTCAGGGCAGCTCTCGGGATCTCTATCATGGTACCTACTTCGTAGGTCAGGTCGGAGCCGGCTTCCTTGATTATAGCGTCAGCGGTAGCTACAACGATCTTCTTAACGAACTTGAACTCCTTAACGTCGCCTACCAGCGGGATCATGATCTCGGGCTTAACGTTCCAGTCGGGATGAGCCTTCTTAACGTTGATAGCAGCCTTGATCACAGCGCTTGTCTGCATCTTGGCGATCTCGGGATAGGTTACGGTCAGACGGCAGCCTCTGTGACCCATCATCGGGTTGAACTCGTGCAGAGAAGCGATAATAGCCTTGATGTCCTCAACGCTCTTGCCCTGTGCCTTAGCGAGAGCAGCGATGTCGTCCTCCTCAGTGGGAACGAACTCGTGCAGAGGCGGATCGAGGAAACGAATGGTAACAGGATTGCCTTCAAGAGCCTCATAGAGAGCCTCGAAGTCGCCCTGCTGCATCGGCTCGATCTTAGCGAGAGCAGCTTCTCTCTCTTCAACGGTATCAGCGCAGATCATCTCTCTGAAAGCAGCGATTCTGCTTGCTTCGAAGAACATATGCTCGGTTCTGCAAAGACCGATACCCTCAGCGCCCAGTTCTCTTGCCTTCTTAGCGTCGGCAGGAGTATCAGCGTTGGTTCTTACCTTGAGCTTTCTGTACTTGTCAGCCCAGCCCATGATCCTGCCGAACTCGCCCGCGATAGTAGCGTCAACGGTAGGAATGATGCCGTCATAGATGTTACCGGTGGAGCCGTCGATCGAGATGTAGTCGCCCTCGTGGAACTCCTTGCCGCCGAGAGTGAACTTCTTGTTAGCTTCGTCCATAGTGATCTCGGAGCAGCCGGATACGCAGCAGGTACCCATACCACGGGCAACAACAGCAGCGTGAGAGGTCATACCGCCGCGAACGGTGAGGATACCCTGAGATACCTTCATACCGGTGATGTCCTCGGGAGAGGTCTCAAGACGAACGAGAACGACCTTTTCGCCCTTGCCTGCCCAAACCTCAGCGTCGTCAGCGGTGAATACGATCTTACCGCAGGCAGCTCCGGGGGAAGCGCCGAGACCCTTGCCCATAGGAGTAGCAGCCTTAAGAGCCTTAGCGTCGAACTGCGGGTGGAGCAGGGTGTCGAGGTTTCTCGGGTCGATCATAGCAACGGCTTCCTTCTCGGTGCGCATACCCTCGTCAACGAGGTCGCAGGCGATCTTAAGAGCAGCCTGAGCGGTTCTCTTGCCGTTTCTGGTCTGGAGCATATAGAGCTTGCCGTGTTCTACGGTGAACTCCATATCCTGCATATCTCTGTAATGATTTTCAAGCGTAGCGCAAACCTCGTTGAACTGCTTGAAAGCCTCGGGGAACTTGTCCGCCATTTCGGAGATGTGCATAGGAGTACGAACGCCCGCAACAACGTCTTCGCCCTGAGCATTGGTCAGGAACTCGCCGAACAGACCCTTAGCGCCGGTAGCAGGGTCGCGGGTGAACGCAACGCCGGTGCCGCAGTCGTCGCCCATGTTGCCGAATGCCATCGACTGTACGTTTACAGCGGTACCCCAGCTGTAAGGAATGTCGTTGTCACGTCTGTAAACGTTAGCTCTGGGGTTGTCCCAGGAACGGAATACAGCCTTGATAGCGCCCATGAGCTGCTCCTTGGGGTCAACAGGGAAATCAGCGCCGATCTTGCTCTTGTACTCAGCCTTGAACTGGTTAGCAAGCTCTTTCAGATCGTCAGCGTCAAGCTCAACGTCCTGAGTAACGCCCTTCTTAGCCTTCATAGCGTCGATAAGCTCTTCGAAGTACTTCTTGCCGACTTCCATAACAACGTCGGAGTACATCTGGATAAATCTTCTGTAACAGTCCCAAGCCCATCTCGGATTGTTGGACTTCTCAGCAATTACGTTTACAACGTCCTCATTGAGACCGAGGTTAAGGATAGTGTCCATCATGCCGGGCATGGAAGCTCTTGCACCGGAGCGAACCGATACGAGCAGCGGGTTTTCCTTATCGCCGAACTTCTTGCCGGTGATCTCTTCCATCTTAACGATGTACTCGTTGATCTCCTTCTGGATCTCGGCGTTGATCTCTCTGCCGTCCTCATAGTACTGAGTGCAAGCCTCGGTAGTGATAGTGAAGCCCTGGGGAACGGGGAGACCGATGTTGGTCATCTCTGCCAGGTTAGCGCCCTTACCGCCGAGAAGCTCTCTCATGTTTGCGTTACCTTCGGTGAACAGATAACAATACTTCTTTGCCATTGGTAGAAAACCTCCAATAAAAAATTTTTGACATTCTTATAGACGGAAAATACCCGCTGTCATGCCCGCCTTGTGAGCGGACATAGTGTCATACATATATTATATCAGATTTTCGCTCAAAATTCCATAGTTTTCATAGAAATTTCTCATTAAAATTCTGTACAATGTTTAGTGTAATTTTTTGTAGACATTGCACATAATTTTGCCTATACGGTCTTATCTGTCCTGTATTTCTCCCACTTATACTATTTAATCATCAAGGCATAGACAAGATTGGTGGATAGCGTTTCGTCAATCAAGGCGCACGTCCGCAGCCGTGCTGTCGCACGGCGCACGGCAAGGGCGTGCAACGCAGAGTGACGGAACGATAGCCGCCTGCATGAACAAAGTTCATGCCATTGTCTATGGATTGATGATTAAATAGTATTAGCGGCATTACAAAAAGAACGGGCAAAAAATGCCCGTCCCATTTTTCAAGTAGTGTAGGGGGCGTGCATTGCGCGTCCGTGAATGCCTCTCGCCTTACCCAGCCATTCTTCCAATAAACACTATTATATTGACCGCGAGACCGATGAGCGCAAAAGTCCGTATCTTCTTGGCGCAGCTCTGAGCCTCGGAATAGTTGTTCATAGCGACCGCCTGCTTCATCCTATTGTAAGGGCTGATAGACAAAGCACCCCAAATTATACCCAGCACAAAGCCAAGAATAACCAAAATAAAATATAAGTTGACATTGGGCATTTTTCCCGCCTGCTCCATATAATACTGCTGTGCGCCATACTGCGCCTGCTGATCATAGTAGGGATACTGATTCTGCGGCTGTCCGTAAAACTGCTGCTGAACGCCGGGCTGTCCCTGCGGCTGTCCGTAATATTGCTGCTGAACGCCAGGCTGTCCCTGCGGCTGCCCGTAATATTGCTGCTGAACGCCGGGCTGTCCCTGCTGATACGGGTTGTAATCGGAATTATACTGATTGTTATCCATTTAAAAAATCTCCTTCTTTTCCATCTTCTTTTCCATTTCCCACCAAACATTAACAAATAGACGAATCTCTAAAAACCCCTGATTTTCAAATTATAATAACGTATTTGCGTGCTTTTTCAAGTATGAAAACTGCAAAAAGATAGGTTTTTAGAGATACCCATTATTAAAAAATTAAAAACACAGAATCTACCCTCGTCGAAACAGTTGTTATGGGTAAACACGGTTCCGGTAAAAGAACGGGCAAAAGCACGTCCCTAAAAGAGCGTTACTAACGAAAAGCGCCGATCTTAGCCAGCATATAATCTGCGTAATCGGCGGCAAGCGCCGCGTCATAGCTTTGCGGGATCCCCGAACCGTACTCGGCAACAGCCGCGTCAAGAAGCTCACGAAAACGCTCAGGCAGGTGGGACGCGCCCCATTCGCCGCCCTCTTTCTTTGAAAGCAAAAGCTCTTCATTGCAGAAAGCCAGCACTCTTGACAAATTCAGGATATAGTACATCGGGTCTTCCGTAATATCATAACGGGCATTTTCAATATCGTACCAGATACTGTCGATATAATCTTCGCGGCTGACCTCGCCGAAGGCTTCACGGGCAGGTATGCCGTAAAGCGCCCGCCCCCTCTGCTTTATTATGGTGAAGTGCGCCGCAAGGTCTTTGTCGGTACCGTTCATTTTTGCAATATATTCATCGGGGCTGCGACGGTACCAGTCAAGCGTTCCCGACGAAAAATGAAGTTCGAATGGCGTTGGGTAAACAAACGTCCCGCAAAACTCCGCTTTTACAACGCTGACTTCGATCCCCTTTGCGGGAGCGCGTTCGTTCATTGCGACAGTCATTTCCATAAACTGCCGCTTTATATCGTCAGAAATACTTCCCTTCACGGCAACGATAATATCAAGGTCGCTGTTTTTCGGGTTGAAGCACCCCATGACTGCCGAGCCGTGCAAATATATCCCCGAAAGATTCTGTCCGAATATTCGCACACATTCGGATACATATTCGTCAAGAAGCGCGGAATAACCGCCTAATTCACCGCCGTTCATCAGAACGCCACGATAAATTCCACCTCGCCGAAGGTGAACTGCACGGGTATGCTGAAAGCCTCCTCGCCCAGCGGTACATCTTCATTGCGGAAGAGCGCAAGCGGTTCAAGCCCTATCTCGGTGCCTGTCTCGTTGGATTCATTCACCGCGTAGAGACCGTTGATGACGTTCAGGAACTCCGAAACGCTCGCGTCGTCGAACTCGTCCGACTCGAAATAGGCTTCCTTAGCGAAGCGCCTGGCGAAGCAGCGGTATTCGTCAGGCTCGGCGCTGATGATCGTCTGTCCCTTATACGCGCCGTTTATCAGCTGACGGACGATGCAGGCACCCTCCGCCGTGCGGCAGATAGAAGCGTCAAGCGGCGTGAAATCATCGCCGATAAAGCGGATAAGGCTCTTGAACAGCAGCGTGACATAGTTTGTGTACAGGCGGGCGTTGCGTGCGGTGCTGAAATGATAGAACTCCGACACCATAGACGAAAGCGCGTCGTACTGGTCGCCCGAGATGTCGTCGTCATCGAGCTTCAGAGTCGCCTTGTAGTCGTTGATAGCCCTTTCGAAGCCCTCGTTCGAGAGCGCACCCATATTTACGAGCGCCTGCCCGAGCAGAAGATAGTCCGTCGGCTGCTTGTGAAGAAGGTCGTCCACGTCCTGCTCTTTAAGATAGCCCAGCTGCACGGCAAGGTCGCCGAAACGCAGATCGACCGTCTGCTGCATCACATTAACGTGTTCTACCTGTTCAGAGGTCATAAGCCCCTCATTGATCGCCAGCACACCCAGTCTCATGCGGGTGTTTTTCTTTTCGTCGAGAGCGCGTGAAAGCTGCTCGCGGCTTACGATATTATGATTTAAAAGATACCCTCCGAAGAACTGTGAAAACATTATCAGATCACCCCTTTGCACACGTTTTCCAGTATCTGCTTAACCTGATCGTTGGTAATGGGCTTCTGCAAAAAGTCGGCAGCGCCCGCCTTTATCGCCGATTTAAGGTACTGCTGGGTACCTATCGACGAAGCCATGATGACCCTCGCGGCAGGGTCGGTCTCCTTGATCTTTATCAGCGCGTCGATACCCGTAACGACGGGCATAACTATGTCCATAAAAACCACATCGGGCTTGTTTTCGGCGTACTTGTCTATTGCCTGCTGACCGTCAGCCGCCTCGATGATCTGCTTTACGCCCAGCGATGTAATGAACATCACCATGCTTTTTCTTGCAAACATCGAGTCATCGCAGACCATTACCTTTATATCTTCAATATTCATCTGTTTTCCTCCAGTTCCGAAAAAAGATTTACACTTACTATTTTAACATACTTTCAGAATTTTTTCAAGTGAATTTTGTCCAACTTGTTCAGTCATTTTGCACAAATTTTTATGTTTGTTTTTGGTGCAGTATTGATTTATCTGAGATTTACAGATTTATTTATATTATTTGTCGTTGTTGTGTGCGCGGGATTTTATCACATTGCCATTCTCAGTAACAATATCAGTACCATTCTCAATAACAATAACAGTATCAATATCAGTTTCATTATCTGTTTCAGTTACAGTATCATTATCAGTATATTTTGTATGCTTTTGTATACAATTGTATACTTTTGTATAACAATGTCATTTGTGACTTGCCCGTGTTACTGTGAAAGGCTTTGTTATACGCTGTTGTTGTGTGCGTGGGATTTTATTACAGTGACATTCTCAATAACAATAACAGTATCAATATCAGTTTCATTTTCAGTATCATTATCTGTATCAGTATCAGGCAGATTTGGCAGCTTATGATTGCTTTTGGCAGCTTATGCTGCCTTTTGGCAGAAAAAACAGATTTGCAGGGTCGGGGCTTGACCCGACCTGTTCGCCTTAGAACACTTTGCTATATTACAAAACGTGTGTTGCAGGGGCGAGCATCGCACGAACTTGTTTGTGCAGTCGCCCGTGAATTTGCCGCGCCTTCACAGATTTTTCGACCGCCCATACACACTTTGCAGGGCGGGTGGCTTGCTCCCGCCCGTGTTCGGCACGATTTTCCCTGCCGGAAAGAATTTGCCTGTCCCGCTCAATTTTCTTTCTGCCGTAAACTTGCGAATGCCGCCGGCTTTTCCGGGGGGAAGGACTCCCTTTCCCAAGACTTTTGGTTTTGCCCTCACTTTGCTTTATCCAAAAAAGGCGGAGAAATCCCCCCGCCCTTTCTTATTCAAGCTCAAATGCGCCCGTATACAACTGATAATACTTGCCCTTATCGGCGATCAGCTTATTATGATTGCCGCGCTCGATTATCCTGCCCTGTTCAAGCACCATTATAACATCGGAATTTCTTACCGTCGAAAGTCGGTGCGCTATAACAAACACCGTCCTGCCGAACATAAGTCCGTCCATGCCGCGCTGCACAAGCGCCTCCGTGCGCGTGTCAATCGAGGAAGTAGCCTCGTCCAGTATCATTACAGGCGGGTCAGCAACAGCCGCACGAGCTATCGAGATCAGCTGCCGCTGTCCCTGCGAAAGATTCGCGCCGTTGCCTTTAAGCATAGTATTGTACCCCTCCGGCAGACGGGTGATAAAGTCGTGCGCATTGGCAAGCCGCGCCGCCGCAATGCACTCCTCCTCAGTCGCGTTCAGATTACCATAGCGAATGTTATCCATAACGGTACCCGTAAACAGGTTTACGTCCTGCAAAACTATCCCCAGCGAACGCCGCAGATCGTCCTTCTTTATCTTGTTGATGTTTATGCCGTCGTAGCGAATTTTTCCGTCGGCGATGTCGTAAAAGCGGTTTATCAGGTTCGTGATAGTCGTCTTGCCCGCGCCCGTAGCGCCCACGAACGCCACCTTCTGCCCGGGATCGGCATAAATGGACACCTCGTGCAGGACTATCTTCTCCGGCACATAGCCGAAATCCACCTCGTTAAGCTCCACTTTGCCCTCTACCCGCGTAAGGGTGGTGGTGCCGTCCTGATGCGGGTGCTTCCATGCCCAGATATTGGTCTTTTCATCGCACTCGGTAAGCTCGCCGTCAGCGCCGAGCTTCGCGTTGACAAGCGTTACATAGCCGTCGTCAACCTCGGGTTCTTCGTCTATAAGGCTGTAAATTCTCTGTGCGCCCGCCATAGCCATTGCAACGGCGTTTATCTGCTGCGAGCCTTGCGTGATAGTGTTGCAGAAGTGCCTTGTCATTCCGAGGAACGGCACGACTACCGCGATGTCGAGCGGCTGCCCCGAAAGCGACAGGTTCGGCACGCCGAGTATTACAAGCACGCCGCCCACGAACGACATTAGTATGTACATGATGTTTCCGATATTTCCCATTATCGGCATGAGGATATTGGCGTACTTGTTCGCGCTGAATGCGTCGTCAAAGAGCGCGTCGTTCACCTCGTCAAAGCCCGCCTTGCTCTTTTCCTCGTGGCAGAATACCTTTACTACCTTCTGCCCCTCGATCATTTCCTCGATGTAGCCTTCGGTCTTGCCCAGAGCCTTCTGCTGACGTACAAAGAACTTCGCCGAGTTGCCGCCGATCTTCTTTGTTACCATCATCATCGCAAAAACGCCGACAAACACAAGCAGGGTCAGCCATACGCTTAAATATATCATTATGCCGAGCAGCACAACGAGCGTAAGCGCGGCGTTCAGCATCTGCGGCAGCGCCTGCGAGATAAGCTGACGGAGCGTGTCGATGTCGTTGGTGTAGTGGCTCATTATGTCGCCGTGCGGGTGCTGGTCGAAATATCTTATCGGGAGCTTCTCCATGTGGCGGAACATCTTTTCGCGCATATGCGCAAGGTGTCCCTGAGTTACCACCGCCATATTGAGCTGCTGCGTGGTCGAGGCGATTATGCCGACTACATAGATCGTGAGCATGATTATGAACAGCTTCATGAGCGGCGGGTGAGCGTACTGCATAGCCGCTTCCGCGCCCTGTTCCTTGTATATCTGCAAGGCTTCCTCGATTATCGCAACAACGCGGTTCATGAATACCGAAGCGACAGAACCCGCTATGGAGCTTATCAGCAGACAGACAAGCACAAGGGTAAGTCTGCCCTTGTAGTTTTGGAACAGCTCGCCGATTATCCTGCCGACCTGCGGCTTTGGCGCGTTCGGGTCTTTTACATAAGGCGGTCTCGGCATATCAGCTCACCTCCTTTTCGGCAGATTCCTTCGTCTGCGAGGTATAGACTTCTTTATAAATATCGTTATTTTTAAGCAGCTCCGCGTGAGTGCCGATGCCGTTCACTCTGCCGCCGTCCAGAACGATTATCTGGTCTGCGTCCTGCACGGAGGAGATCCTCTGCGCTATGATTATCTTGGTCGTGTCGGGAATCTCGGTCGCGAACGCCTTTCTTATCTGCGCATCGGTGGCGGTATCAACGGCGCTTGTCGAGTCGTCGAGAATAAGTATCTTAGGCTTTTTGAGCAGCGCACGGGCGATACAAAGTCTCTGCTTCTGACCGCCCGAAACATTCGTTCCGCCCTGTTCGATGTGCGTATCGTACTTGTCGGGGAATTTCTCGATAAATTCGTCAGCCTGCGCCAGCTTGCAGACCCTTATCATTTCTTCATCGGTGGCGTTTTCGTCGCCCCAGCGCAGATTATCCTTGATAGAGCCGGAGAAAAGCACGTTCTTCTGCAATACCACCGACACCTGACTGCGGAGCGTTTCAAGGTCGTAGTTCCTTACGTCCACGCCGCCGACTTTCAATTCGCCGCCCGTAACGTCGTAAAGGCGCGGTATCAGCTGGATAAGCGAGGTCTTGGAACTGCCCGTACCGCCGATTATGCCGATAGTCTGCCCCGAACGGATATGTATGTCGATATTTTCGAGAACGTTCTTGTCGGCTTCGGCGGAATAAGCGAACTTAACGCCGTTAAAGTCGATGCTACCGTTCTTTACTTCGGTAACGGGGTTTGCGGGGTTCTTTATGGTGCTTACGTCGTCAAGCACCTCGCAGATACGCTTTGCCGATTCTACCGACATCGTTACCATAACGAAAATCATCGAGATCATCATAAGGCTCATCATTATCTGCATACTGTAAGTAAGCATACTCTGCATATCGCCGACATTGAGGTTCGACGAACCCGAGCCGACAACCATTTTCGCGCCGAAGAACGACACGAACAGCATTGTGACGTAAATGCAGAACTGCATTATCGGCGCGTTGAAAGCGAGTATCTTTTCAACATGGGTGAAATCGCCCTTCAATATCTGCGAAGCCTTGTTGAACTTCTCTATCTCGTACTCCTCGCGCACGAAGGACTTGACCACCCTTATGCCGCTGACGTTTTCCTGAACCGATTCGTTAAGCGCGTCGTACTTCTTAAACAGCGTGCGGAAGATAGGCATAGCGAGCTTTGCAATGAACATCAGCCCGAAGCCCAGCACGGGGACGATAAGCAGGTATATCATCGCAAGACTCGGACTCATTATGACAGCCATAGTCAGCGCGAAAACCAGCATGAACGGACAGCGCACGGCGATTCGTATCACCATCATGAAGGCGTTCTGCACGTTTGTAACGTCCGTTGTCAGGCGGGTCACAAGGCTCGAAGTCGAGAACTTGTCGATATTTGCAAACGAAAAATCCTGCACCTTGTAGAACAGGTCTTTGCGCAGATTCTTTGCAAAGCCCGCGCTCGCCCTCGCGCAGTAGTAGCCCGAAAGCGCTCCGCAGGCAAGCGAGGCGCAAGCCATTATGAACATCAGCAGTCCGTATTTCAGGACAACAGACATCTCGGTGCCTTGCTCAAGCGCGTTCACGAGATTGCGGCTCGCAAACGGTATCAGGCATTCAAGCACCACCTCAAGCGCCACAAAAAGCGGCGTGAGTATCGTATCTCTTTTGTACTCCCTTACGCAGGAAGCAAGTTTTTTTATCATTCGCGGTTCCCCTCCGGTTTGTTCAGATTATTTTTCAGGCTGTCGCACACCTCGAAGAACACCGACAGCTTTTCCGGCGGAATGCCCTCTGTTATCTCGCTTTCCACGCGGTCGAACTCGGCTATCATCTCCGCATTGCAGCGCCTGCCCTTGTCGGTCAGGATAAGCCTTTTTAGCCGTGCGTCGTTCTTGACGGGTACGCGCTCGATCAAGCCCTTCTGCTCCATAAGCCCCAGCGTTTTCGAGACAGTCGCACGGCGGATATTGAACTTCTCTTCAAGCTCGCGCTGGTAGACCTCGCGCTCCTCGTTGTGCGCCAAGTACCCCAGTATCCAGCCGTTTGAAGCGGTAATCATGTCCTCCACGCTGCTTTTCCCCGCCATTATCCGGCGGTGTATCATATTGGAGATCATCTTGACCTCTGCGCCCACACGCCGCAGGTTCTTTTCCTTGCCCAATAAAACGACCTCCCTTCGCGAAAATAATGTTAGACGGCTGACTGTCAACCGTCTAACATTATTATACCAAACCTATTTTATTTTGTCAATGACATTTCCGACAATTATTTATCAACAAAAAATGAATTATTTGCCGTCATTTAAGCTCGTCGTTTTCGATAGCGGTAATGAGCGAAATACGGCGGGCGTGACGTTCCTCGTTGGAGAAAGGAGTGTTCACGAAAGCGTCCACAAGGTCGAGAGCCGTGCCTGCGCCGACTACCCTCGCGCCGAAGCAAAGCACGTTTGCGTCGTTATGCTCGCGGGTGAGCCGTGCGGAAAAGACCTCCGAGCAGCAGGCGGCGCGTATCCCCTTGAACTTGTTCGCCGCCAGCGACATACCAACGCCCGTGCCGCATATAAGGATGCCAAGCTCCGCCTCGCCTGCGCGGATAAGCTCGCAGACCCTCTGCGCGGCGTAAGGATAATCGCACCTCTCGCCGACAGCGCAGCCGGTGTCTGTCACCTCATGACCCATTTTTTTCAGATGCTCCACGACTTCGAGCTTCAATTCGGGAGCCGCGTGGTCGTTGCCTATTGCTATTTTCATTTTTCATTCTCCTTGTTATATATTTTTGATGTTATTTTCCGATTTTTTATGTAGGTGCGAGCATTGCTCGCCCGTGATTTCACCTGTCAGTTCGTTAAACGCGGCTGTTTCACAAATTGTAGGGCGGCTGCACGAACGTAGTTCGTGCCATTGCTCCCGCCGCTTGCCGCGCAAATTAATCCGGTCTTGCGCTATCCCCTGTTTTGCCCTCAGTCTCTATGCGCCTTATCCTTCTCGGCTTTGGTATCCTGCAAATACGCCGCCGCAAGCTCGTCCGCGCTCACTGCACACTCCGGATTCGCCTCAAACGCCATACACAGCGCCGAAGCCTTTTGCAGCCGGTCGGCAGTCGGCGCACACTTCACATCGTGAACATCGCCAAAATACCGCGCCTTGACCTCCGCGCAATGGTCGCCCGTCAGCAAAGCGTTCCCGCCGACAAGCGAAATACATTCCTCCTCCGAACAAACGCGGTCGGCTTCGATACACCGCACCCTCTCGCCGTCGGATTCGTACACCCCGCAGTAAACAACGCCCTTCCGCGCCGCCATGACCGGAACGATCCGCCCGCGAAACGCCGCGCTGTTCCACGCAAGCGCTTCAAGCGTCGAGACCCCCGCGCATTTTAAGGAAGGACAGCCCATGACTATCCCCTTCACCGCCGCAACACCTATCCTCAGCCCCGTGTAGGAGCCGGGACCCTTCGCGCAGACTATTCCGTCAAGCTCCGCAAAGGTCAGCCCACAGTCGTTCATCAGCTCACGCGCCATAGGCAAAATTATCTGCGAATGCGTGAGCGTGGTGTATACGCTCTTTTCCGCCAGCAGCCGCCCGCCGTCCGTGACCGCCGCCGCCGCCACCTTACCCGAAGTGTCGATCGCCAATAGCTTCAAAGCGTTCATCTCCCGTAATTGTGATAACCCGCGTGTCGTCGTCGATACGCGCAATGTCGATAAAAATAGCGTCGTCGGGCAGCTCGTCCGCGATGTTCTCGCTCCATTCCGCCGCTATAACGCTGTTTTCGTTCATAAAATCGTAAAACCCCGCCGTTTCCAAGTCCTCGGCGGAGGTGATACGGTACATATCAAAATGGTACAGCGCCAGCCGCCCGCCCGTGTACTCGTTCACGAGCGCGAACGTCGGCGAAGTCACCTCGTCGCCCAGCCCCATGCCGAGCGAAATGCCCCTTGTCATGGTGGTCTTTCCCGCGCCAAGCCCGCCGCGATAGGCGATGACCTCGCCGCCGCGCAGCAAAGCGCCTATCTTCTCCCCGACTGCTATCGTCTCTTCGGGGGAATGTGTCGTTATGCTTACTTTCATATTATTACTCTCTTTATTTATTCAAGAAAACACTGTTCAGCGAATATCAAAAGCGCATTCGTCCACAGTATCGGTAAACTCTGCCCACCTTGCCGAAAGCAGTTTCGCATAATCAATGTAAAACAGCCCGTAGCAGCCAAGCGCATAGCCGTCATTCACTTCTATCAGCAGAGTTCTCCCGTCTGCGGTCAGCCCGAAATCCGCGGAATATCCCGCCGGAGCGGACTTATAATCACGAACCGCATTCTCGATAACTTTGTGATCAAAGTGCCTGCGCCAGTCTCCTCTGTAATGCCTTACGTCAAGTATTCGTCCGTAACGGACAAAACAGCGCCATTCCGCGACAAAATCCACTATTTCCGAACAATAAATATCCTGATCTGCTCCGCAGATACCGCAGCCTACAAGGTCTCCGAACGAACGAACAACAACGCCCGTGAACTGCTTGTCCTCAAGCGGCTTGATAAATACGGGCCACTTATCGGGGTCGTTGTTGATAACGCTCATTTTGGTCTGCCATACTTTTCTGCCAAGATATGGCTGTAACTCGTCGGGATAGTCTATTTCGGGCGCTGTGATACCAAAATCATTAAGTCTTGAACGCACCGTATCAACACAGCCAACGACAATATCCTCTCTGCTGCTCTCGCGCAGAACGGAATTATCATGGAAATGCCGAAGCTCAAAGCCCATTTCCCGAAAGCCCTGATAAGCATTCATCATATTATAATTATAAGGGATCACGTCCTCGCGTGATTGAATGTAGACTACCATTTTTTCATCCCCCGCCGCTTGCCTCACAATTCCTCGTGGTTTCGCAAGACAATTATTGTAGGGGCGCGCATTGCGCGTCCGTGAATTGCCCTGACCGTCACGATTTTTCCTACATTCGAGCAATCTTTTTGCGAAAATCGCTCCGCTCTTTCGCAAAATAAAATCGGCAATTTGCTTATTTCCGTCACGTTTTGCAGATTTTATCAAATTGCTTGTTTTTGTTAGGCTTTCTTGAAATTGCCGATTTTATATTTGGACTTTACGGCTTTCTTGCTCCGATATGACGCTTTGACCGCTCAGTTTGTGGGGGAAACCCTTCTGAAGAAGGGTTATCCCTGCACGAACTTGTTCGTGCCGACCCCTTTCCTAAGACTTTTGGTTTGCCTTCACTTTTGCTTTGCCCTCACTCCTGCGGCAGCAGCATTTCCGCCCCCGCCGCAATAAATCCGTACCGCTCATAAAGCGGTCTGCCCATATCGGTCGCTTCAAGCCCGATGTCGGTCACTCCCCTGCCGAGAGAATCCTCAACAAGCAGCCCGAGCGTTTTCATGGCTATCCCCCGCCGACGGTATTCGGGGTCGGTATACATATTCATAATGTAAGCCTTCTCACCCGTGACATTGTGAAAAGTAGGCATGACGGCATAATAACTCACCCCGCCCGTGCCGACGACCCTTTCGCCGTCAAAAACAAGATACGCCGTGTGAGTACCGTCCGCAAGCGCCTTTTCATAGTACGCCCGCGACTGCCGCTCGACCTCGCTCATGTCCTCATCGTCGGACAGCCTGTTCGCCGCCCGAAGGACTGTCACCCGCGTTTCGGTCAGTATGTCAATATCGTCCAAAGAGGCTTTCTTGTAAATAAGTTCCATACAGATCACCTCACATTGTAATACCAGTCAAGCATAAGATCGACCATGCGCCCGTAGGACTTCTTTCCGTCCTCCACGCCGCCGAACTGCAATGAAGCCTCCATAGCCTTGTCGGAGACCTCCGCCACCTTTTCCGAATCGAACACGCCCTCGTCGCTCTCCTGCACCGATTGCCAGTATTCGGCATTTGCGTCAAGGTCGATAAGCACGCCTTCGTAAAGCGAGCCGTAAAGCCAGTTCACGGTATCGGGGTCGCAGTTTTCGTCGCACTTGCCGAGAACATATTTCAGCGCCTGAATGCAGCCGCTGTAACGGTAATCGGGGTCGTCGCTTGTGTAGCAGGCAAGGAACGCGATGAAATTCGCCTCGTCCTCGCGGATAAAGCCCTTTGTGTGCGCAAGCTCGTGGCAGACTGTCTCGGGCAGATTAAGCTCGACCATATCGCCGTTGTAATTCGCCTCCATTGTGAAGGGGAAATATATGCCCGTAAGCCCGGTCTGGCTCATAAAAAACGAATTTTTTATCTCTTTGGGCGTGGTGTAAAAGCCCTTTAGCTGAGGATATTCCTTTGCAAGCGCCTTCATCGAAGCTCTCGCCGTGTCGTCAAGGTCGGCGGTAAGAATGAATTTTCCTTCGCTGTCACGGTTTACGCTGTACGAAAGAATGTTCGTTTCGTAGATAAGATATTCCGCAAGCTCTTCAAGCTCCGCCGCCGTGTAGGTTTCGCCGGGATATTCCGTGAATACTTCTGTAAATGCCGGCGCGTTATATAACGCATAGCAATTGAAAGTCTCGGTAACAAGAACATACGTTATCGCCCACGCCCAGAAGTAGCCGAAAAACCGCCGGACTTTCTTCTTTTTGTCGGCGACTACCTTTTTTGAAGCGCTGACGGCTATCACGATTATCAGCGAGAGCAGTATCATCACGAGCATCGCGATAATAAGTATCTCGCCCACCGAAACAGGCGACTTTGAACAGAGCCACGAGAACGGCAGCGTTATCAGCGGGAAAATGTGCTGCATATAGAGCTTTCCCATTTTGCTGTTGAACCCGGGGATATATTCGTTCGTGAGCTTCGGAAAGGCAAGCACGAACACGCTTGTTATCATAAGCAACGCGATGGACGTTCGCTGCTTTTGCAGCTTGTCGCCTTCCTTTTTCTTTTTGTCCTTGCCCTTATCCTTGCCCTTGTCCTTGTCTTTTCCGCCGCCGTCCGCAGGCGCATCCTTTTTTTCTTCTTTTTTTTCTTCTTCTTTCTTTTCTTCCTTTTTTTCTTCTTTCTTTTCTTCTTTCTTTTCCTCTTTCTTTTCATCTTTCTTTTCGTCAGCCACAGCCTTTCTCACCGCCCTTTCGCGCTAAAAGGTCATCAGAACAGACCAGAGATATTGCCCTCGTTGTCTATGTCTATCGAATATGCCGCAGGCTTTTTGGGAAGTCCGGGCATTGTCATGATGTCGCCCGTGTAAACGACGATGAATCCCGCGCCCGAAGAAAGCCTTACATCGCGGACGGTTATCTCGAAATGCTCCGGCTTGCCGAGCTTTGAGGGGTCGTCCGAGAGCGAATACTGCGTTTTGGCAACGCACACGGGCAGGTCGGTCTTTCCGAGCGCTTCTATCTCTTTGAGTGCCTTTTCAGCCTGCGCGGTGTAGATAACGCCGTCGGCGCGGTATATCTCGCGGGCGATAGTTCCTATTTTTTCCTTTACGGGAAGATCGAGCGCGTAAAGCTGGTGGAAATCGGTCTTGCCCTCGTTTTCGTCGATAGTGTCGCAGACCTTCTGCGCAAGGTCTCTGCCGCCCTCGCCGCCTTTCGCGAATATCTCCGCGAGCGAGAACTTAACGCCGCATTCGTCGCAAACCTCGCCTATTACAGCAATTTCTGCGTCGGTGTCGGTGTGGAAACGGTTTATCGCCACTACAACGGGTACGCCGAACTTGCGCATATTCTCGATGTGCGTTTTCAGGTTCACAGCGCCCTTGCGGAGAGCTTCAACGTTTTCCTCCGTCAGCTTGTCGCGGGCAACGCCGCCGTTGTATTTAAGTGCGCGGATAGTCGCCACAAGTACCACGCAGGAAGGCGTAAGCCCCGCGCAGCGGCACTTGATGTCAAAGAATTTCTCCGCGCCCAGGTCAGAGCCGAATCCCGCCTCTGTTATCGTGTAATCGGCGAGCTTCAATGCCAATTTTGTGGCGCGTACCGAATTGCAGCCGTGCGCGATGTTTGCGAAAGGACCGCCGTGCATCATCGCGGGGGTGTTTTCGAGCGTCTGGATAAGATTGGGCTTGATAGCGTCTTTCAGCAGCGCCGCCATAGCGCCGCAGCCGCAAAGCTGACCCGCGTAAACGGGAGCGCCGTCAAGGTCGTAGCCGATGAGTATTCTTTCAAGGCGGGCTTTCAGGTCGGCAAGGTCGTCCGCAAGGCAGAGTATCGCCATTATCTCGCTTGCAACGGTTATCTGGAAGCCGTCCTGACGCGGGAAGCCGTTCACCTTGCCGCCCATGCCGACAACGATCTCGCGCAGAGCGCGGTCGTTCATGTCAAGGCAGCGCTTGAAGAGTATGCGGCGAACGTCGATGCGCAGCGGATTTCCCTGATGCACCGAGTTGTCGATAAGTGCGCAGAGCAGATTGTTAGCCGCCGTGATAGCGTGCATATCGCCCGTAAAATGCAGATTTATGTCGTCCATAGGCACTACCTGCGCGTAACCGCCGCCCGCAGCGCCGCCCTTTATGCCGAACACGGGGCCCAGCGAAGGCTCGCGCAGGGCAAGCATAGCCTTTTTGCCGATCTTCGCCATTGCTTCGGCAAGACCTACCGAAATAGTGGTCTTTCCCTCGCCGGCGGGGGTGGGATTTATTGCCGTGACAAGCACCAGTTTCCCGTCAGGCTCGTCCTTAACTCTGCCAAAAAGCTCCTCCGAGAGCTTCGCCTTGTAATGACCGTAAGGCTCAAGCTCCTCCTCTTTAATGCCAAGCTCTGCGGCTATCTCATTGATCCTCTTCATTTTTGCCTGCTGTGCTATTTCAATATCGGTAAGCATTATTAGTTCCCTCCGTTATTTTTTAGTTAATAGTTAATAGTTTTTAGTTAATAGTTTTTTAGTTAATAGTTAATAGTGAATAGTGAATAGTTAAGGTGCGCCTGCGGCGCGTTATTGCGTTCGCTTCGCTCCGCGTTTTGTTTTGGAAACAACCATTTGTTTAGGAAACAGTAATCAGTGCGGGGCGAAGCCTCCGCATAATAGCGTCCGCGAAGCGGACTCCTTAACTATTCACTATTCACTCTTCACTATTAACTGTATTATTCTATTCACTCTTCACTATTAACTTTATTATTATCCTTTGCTGACGTTTATATGATAGGCATATACATTATCGTTCTGCGAGAAAGTATACCTCAGCGCCTCGCCGGGTGCCATGTATTCCTGCAACATATCTCCGAAACCCTTGCTGCCGTCGGACGCTTCGGTGAAATACCGCATTCTCAGCTGATCGTAAAGGTTCTTGTCAAGACAGCGGAAATCAACACTGAACTCCGTCCATTCGCCGACCATATTCTTCGTGATAAGCTGCTCGAACTGGTCGCTAAGATTGTTGTCATAGCCAAGCACAAGATCGTTCCTCGAATAGTAATCGCCCGATGAATTAGTCGCGGCGGGTACTTTCATAAAACGGTTGTTCTGTATATTCACGCCGCGTGAGATAGTAGCGTCGTCAACGAGGAAATAATCGTAGCGCAGCACCTGCTGTTCGCCTACCGGGTCGTCCCATGTAGTGTCAAGGTTGAACCATTCGCCGCCGCAGCTTACCTTGTTCCAGATATGCTCCTCGCCGCCCACGTCAACCGCAAAGGGTTTTCCGTAGACAGGCACCGACGCGATATTTGCCTTTTCGCAAAGCAGCTGGAAAGCCTTCATATAACCGTCGCAGACCGCCCTGCCGCCGACCAGCGCACCGTAGGCGGTGTGAGCTTCGGGCGCGTTGAGATCGTACATACAGTTGTTTATTATCGTGTCGTGGAAATATTTTATCTTGTCGTAATCGTTGAGCAGCGGCTCCGCTTCGGCGGCTATCTCGTCAACGCGCTTCATAAGAGCGTCATACATCGTCAAGCCTTCCCTTAGCGAATGGTTATAGGTAAGATTTACCTTTGTAACATAGTTTTCGCTGTCCACGAACACCTCGTACTTGCTGCCCGGCAGGTCAAGGGCGCTGCCTGTTTTCAGCACAAAGTTGATAAGGTCTTCTATTTCGTCGCCCGTGACAGCCCTTTCGGGCAGCTCCACAGTGTTCTGATAATTGAAGATACCCTCGTAGAGCTTTCGGTAGCTGTTCTTTATCTCCTCGGATTCGGAACTAAGGAAATATTCAGCCGCGTAAGGATTGGGCGGAGCGCTTACCGCGACTATCTTATCCGACTTTTCCGCCTCAGAGCTGCTGTCGGGAGTGCTTGCCGTCTCGGTAACAGCCGCAGCAGAGGTCTGTGCAGCGTCGGGGGCGGTCTCGGTCTGTTCGGGTACGCTTACCGTTCCGTCAGCCTGAGTCTGCTCTGCGCCCGCGCCGTCGTCAGCACTTGATACCGTGCCGAAAGTATCGTCCGCAGAGCTTGCATAAAGCTCGGTCGCGTTCTCGCCGGGAAGATTGTTAAAAATATCCTCCATCGCGCAGGAACCCAGCACAGCCGCCACGCATATCGAGGCAACCGCCGCTGCCGTAGATTTCCAAAAGCTACTTCTCATTGTCATCATTCTCCAATTCATCTTTATCTATCACCGCACGAATTTTTGCGATGTGATTATCCTTTGCCGAAATGACCCCGAAGGTAATGCCGTTCCTGCGGACGGCGGGGGTCTGCCCCTCTTCGGGGATAAAGCCGAGCAGCTCGGTAACGTAGCCGCCCATAGTATCGAAATCCTCCGCGCCGTCGAGCTTTCTGCCGAGCCGCTCCATGACCTCTTCGGGGTCGGCGCTGCCCATTAAGTCGAACGTGTGGGGAGTTATCTCCTGAATCTCTTCCTCCTCGCCCGCATCGTACTCGTCGCGGATATTGCCGACTATCGATTCGAGCAGGTCTTCCATTGTGACTATTCCCGCCGTGCCGCCGTATTCGTCGAGAACTACCGCTATCTGCCGCTTGTTCTCGGTAAAATATGTAAACAGCTCGCCGCAGCTGCCCGATTCGGGAACGTACTTTATCTTATGAATATATTTAGCCGCAGGTATATCCCCCGCATCGTGCGCAAGGATAAGCGGCAGCAGGTCTTTTATGTAAATAACGCCGCAAATATCGTCGATCGAATCGCGGTAAACGGGTATTCGTGAAAAGCCCGTTTCGACCGCCATGCCGACTACCTCCGCGACCCGTGCACCTATCTCGGCGGCGCATATCTCGGTTCGGTGGGTCATTACGTCGTGCAGCTCCAAGTCGGAGAACTCGAATATGTTCGAGATCATCTCCGCCTGTTCCTCCTCGATGCCGCCGTTTTCGCCCTGCGCGTCGATAAGCTGTATGAGGTCTTCGCTGGTCTCGTCGGTTATCTCGGGTCTTACGCCGAACATCGCGCCGAAAGCCTTCAAAAACAGCTCCGATACGAGCGTGACGGGCTTGAAAACAATAAGCAGAAACATAAGATAATTCACGGTAGCAAGCGCGAATTTTTCGCCGCGTTCACCCGAAAGAACGCCTGTTTTCGCCGCACGGCGCGGCAGCTCGGTACAAAGCGCGGAATACAGCGCGATAAGCAGAAGCCATAAATACAAGGCAAAAATATCGGCAGATATATCCAAATTCGTTTTATACAGAATGTGTAATAAAGAGTGAAAAGGCGCTGCTATCGCTGTCACTACCATAATGACAGTAACAGCCATGCCGCAGAACATCTGAACGGTCAGCACTCTGAATCTCAGCACATCGGAGCTTTTTTGCAGCCCCGCGATCCTCCGCGCCTTTTTGCTGCCGTCGGTGAGCTTACCCAGCTTTTCGTCGGGAAACCTTGTGACTGTCTGCATGGAAAGACCCGCCAGCAGCATAAGTACGCAGTCGGCGAGATATATTGTCAGACAAACGATAACCGTATTCAGTGCCTCCATCAACCGTATGTTATCGTCCATAAATCGCTCCCCTTGTTTGAATAAATTATGTATTTTTAAAGAACTCTCAAAGATAACATCTTTATATACATATTATATTGTACACCAAAAAGGCGTTGCTTGTCAAGTCCTTTTTTATCCTGTCTCCGGAAAATTGATTTTGACTGATTTCCGTGAATTTTCCGTGATACACTTGCATTACGGGCTTATCTGTGATATAATATAGTTTCGGAAGGAAGTGACACACTTTGACCACTATTTCGTATTATTATATAACGACCGCTTTATCCTATCTGCTCACGGCGATCTACGGATATATGTGGCATCGGCGCTATAACATAAACTTCACATTGATGTTCGTGATTATCCCTATCGCAAGCACAGGCTATCTCTTCCTGGCACAGTCGGAAGATCAGAGTTCCGCCCTTATGGGGCAGCAGATAGGCTATATCGGCGGCTGCTTTGAACCGCTTTTCCTGCTTTTCGCCGTGCTTGGGCTTTGCAAGATCGAATTAAATAAGGTGGTGCGGGGCGTGATGATAACGTTCAATACGCTTATGTTTTTCTGCGTTATCACCTGCAATTATTCAAAGCTGTTCTATAAAAATGTACGCTTTTCAAAAATAAACGGCATCGGCACGCTCGAAAAGGAATACGGCTTTGTCCATACTGTTTTCGTCGTGTCGCTCATCGTCTATCTGTGGCTCAGTTTCGGGGCGCTGATATTTACCTACCTCAAAAGAAAGGACGTTTCGCGGAAAATACTCAATCTGCTGCTGATGCCCGGCATTATTTCGATCGCAAGCTACTTTATGGGAAAGTTCCCCGTGTTCGGTAAGGAATTTACGCTGATACCGCTTTCCTATGTTATCTCGCAGCTTATTTTCCTGCTGATAATCCACCGCGTGAACCTTTACGAGACCGCCGATACCGCGATAGATTCGCTTATGCGCACGGGCAAAACGGGGTTCATCTCCGTTGACAAACAGCTGAGATTTCTGGGCGGCGACGAGACCGCTGGCATTTTCTTTCCGCAGCTGATACAGCTCCATGTGGACAAGCCCATTTCTGCCTGCGACGAGCTTGGAAGCGCCATTATCCATTGGATAAAGGTCTATTCCGAAGACAAATCGCAGAACAAGGTGCAGTTCGAATCAGGAGGCAGGATATATCAGATAAACATAACCTACCTATACGACGGCAGAAAAATACGCGGCTATCAGCTGATAATCACCGACGACACCGAAAACCTTATCGCCGAAAACGCCAAGCGCACCATGCAGATGCAGTCAAAGCTGCTGCTCGGTATGGCGACAATGGTTGAAAGCCGCGACAACTCAACGGGCGGTCACATCAGGCGCACAAGCGAGGGCGTGCGGCTGCTCATCGAGGAAATGCTGAAAAGCGGCAACTTCACGCTTTCGGACGATTTCTGCCGCAGCATGGTGAAAGCCGCCCCGCTGCACGATCTCGGCAAGATTGCCGTTGATGACGCGATACTCCGCAAGCCGGGACGTTTCACGCCCGAAGAATATGAAAAAATGAAAGTCCACGCCGCCGAAGGCGCAAGGATAGTTCACGAGATCCTTTCCGACAGCGACGACGATTATTTCCGTCAGATCGCCGAAAACGTGGCGCATTATCATCACGAGCGCTGGGACGGCTCGGGCTATCCCGAAGGGCTGGCGGGAGAAAGCATTCCTCTCGAAGCGCGTATAATGGCAGTCGCGGACGTTTTTGACGCGCTGGTGAGCAAGCGCGTATACAAGGAAAAAATGCCCTTTGACAAGGCGGAGAGCATCATCATGGAAGGCATGGGGAATCAGTTCGACAAGGAGCTTGAACCGGTGTTTGTAGCAGCCTGTCCCCGCCTTGAAGCATATTATGAAAGCCTTGAAGAATAAACACATAGTAAACGACATAAGTTTTCAGACATTTTATTGTAGGGCGGGGGCAAGCCCCATAATGCAATGATATGTTTGAAAATGCCGTAAAAATCGTGGTTTTGTGAGCATTCACGGGCGAACAATGCTCGTCCCCTGCAATAATAAGACCGTCAGCCTGCTGAAAGCTGACGGTCTTTTATTGTATTCGGTTGCCTTTGCTCATCTTCGGCGAAGTGTACGTCGTTTTATCGGTCTGAACCTTGACTTTCCAGCCGCCGGACTGATATACCGCAATGCCGTATTTCTCCGCGCCGCTTACAGCCGTCCATTTCAGCCTTAACTGTCTGCCCGATACTTCGTATGATAAAACAACAGGGTAAGGCTGCATGGGCGTTACTGTTACAGCGTTCGAAAAGTCCATGTTCCAATTGCCGTTTATCTTCGCAATGACCGCTACCGTATAATCCTTTCCGTTCTCAAGCCCGTTATATACATAAGTGGTATCATTGGTCTTGCCAAGCGGCAGCGGCTGCCATATATCGTCGATATATCCGTATACGCCGTAGCCCTCCGCGCCCTCAACCTTATTCCAGTTGAGAGTAACGCTCTTTTCGACCGGCACGGATTCTATATTTATAACCGGATCGAGAACAGGAATCGGGGGGATAACATCGCTTATATAGCTTTGGTTGCAATTTTTGCAGGTATGGAGAGTGTAGCCTTCGTCTTCGGTGGTAGGCTCTATTACATCGACCTCCCAATCATGCCCCCGCTTGGGAAGAACCTCTATCACGGTTTCTCCGCCATTTTTGCAGGTATAGATGATCGAGCCGTCTTCTTCGCAGGTAGGCTCTATTCTCTCTTCCTCCCAGTCATGCCCCAGCCTGGGAAGGGTCTCCGTCTCGGTTTCTCCACAGTTTTTGCAGGTATAGAGAATATGACCTTCTGTATGACAGGTAGAATCTACGCTCTCCGTTTCAACCCACTCATGAACGGCACAGCCAACATTTTTCAGCACCCATTGCTGAGTAAGCTCATCTGTTTTCGCCCAGGTCGTGATATTTTTTCCTGCGGCGCTGCCGTTTCCATAGACATTTATGCTGTAATTGGTATTGTAAAGCGTCAGCGTATAATAGCTGTCACCGTTATTTTCTTCTCTTTTGGCAGCATACAGCTGAACCTCGTCAAGTACGTCCGACTTGGGATAAATATGTATATTTGTTCCATCAGAAACACTGCCGGCATTTTGCGCCGCGACATCTAAACACATTTCCGATCCAACATTGACGAAATAATAATAATTGCCCTTCCTTACGGCTCTCCATTGCTGAAAACGGTCATTATTGTTCAAAGCCGCAAGCTCGACATTGCTGTTCTTTTCGGTGCCAACGGCGGCAACAGCGGTGGTTTTATTATCCTTCGGGTGCATAACATAGATCCCGCCGTCAAAAAGCTCATCGGTAGGGTCGGGAACAGTTTTAATATTAGTATTATACGGTCCGTTTACATAATCGAAATACTGACCCTTATTTACATTGATAGTGCTTGAACCATCTCCCCACCTCGTTCTTACCTCGAAATGAAGATGAGGTCCCGTGCTGGCTCCCGATGAACCAATGACCGCAAGCGCCTGACCAGCTGCAACTTTTTGCCCTTCCGTAACCTTCATGGAATTTTGGGTAAGATGTCCGTAAATGTAGAAATAGCCGTCCCTGCTGCCCTTTACGATGACCGAATTGCCCCATGTATTGTTATGGGCGCAGCCATAAGCACTTTTATTAAAATGAGGACAGTTGTTATAGATCTTGTATACAGTTCCTTCAACAGCCGAGTATACGGTCGTATCGTTGATCCTGCTGTCTGCATGAATGTCGATGCCGCCGTGAAAATCTCTGCCGTATGCACCCGAATAACCGTAGGCATACGCAATTTTCACACCGTTATTGACAGGGAAACACACCGTTACAAGCGCCGCCTTCGCGCTTATCACCGAATTTGACATACCCGTAAGATTTGACAATGCAGGACAAACGCCCGCCATGTTCGTTACCACCAACGCAGCAGCAACAGTAAATGCAGTCACTTTTTTCTTTATTTGCATAAAACAACCAACTCCATATAATTTTACTATTATTTTAGTATATAATTCGGTAATTTAATTAGTATTTATATACTGCGTTGGTATTATATCATAATTTTAATGCAATGTCAACGATATTAAAGCGAATCTAAATCAAACTTTTCGTGTAGAATATATAGATAATACATAATTAAAGTACATAAAATTAGAATACTTAACTTAATCGTTATAAATGGTAATTTTCTGTCAAACTGTATAAATAATTATCGTTGGATAAAGCCTTGAAGAAGAAAAATAACAAGACCGTCAGCCTGCTGAAGCTAACGGTCTTTTGATCGTATTCAGTTCAAATAAGAGCTTACTTTATTTCAATGGTGAACGATCTGCTCTTTATGCCGCTCGTGTTCCACTCGCCCTTTACCTTAGCACATACTGCCATTTTGTAGGTGCCTTTGCGCCTTTGCTCATCTTCGGCGAAGTGTACGTCGTTTTATCGGTCTGAACCTTGACTTTCCAGCCGCCGGACTGATATACCGCAATGCCGTATTTCTCCGCACCGCTTACAGCCGTCCATTTCAGCCTGAACTGTCTGCCCGATACCTCGTATGATACAACAGGGTAAGGCGGTATGGGCGTTACTGTTACAGCGTTCGAGAAATCCGTCTGCCAATTGCCATTTATCTTTGCAATAACTGATACCGTATAATTCTTTCCGTTCTCAAGCCCGTTATATACATAAGTGGTATCATTGGTCTTGCCCACAGGCTGCCACATATCGTCAATACATTCGTAAACAGCGTAGCCCTCTGCACCCTCAACCGCATTCCAGTTGAGCTTAACGCTCTTGTCGCCCGGCTGGGCTTTTATCCTGATAGTCGGTTCAATAATTTCCTTGTAGGTTTCTCCGCAATGTTCGCAGGTATACAGAATGTAGCCATTTCCTCTTTCTGTTTCAAACCACTCATGCCCCAGCTTTGGAATGGTCTCCGTCCTGGTTTCGCCGCCATTTTTGCAGGTATAGGTAATCGAGCCGTCTTCTTCGCAGGTAGGCTCTATTATGGTTTCTACCCAATCATGCCCCAGCTTGGCAAGGGTCTCTGTTTTGGTAGCTCCGCAATTTTTGCAAGTATAGGTAACGGAGCCGTCTGCTTCACAGGTAGCGTTTACTCTACTCGTTTCAACCCAATTGTGATTGGTGCAATTAACCTTTTTCAGTACCCACTGCTGAGTAAGGTCACCAGATTTCTCCCAAGTTGTGATATTACTTCCTACTGCGCTACTATTTCCATAAACATTTATGCTGTAATTGGTATTGTAAAGCGTCAGCGTATAATAGCTATTGCCGTTATTGGGTTCTAATTTGGCAGCATACAGCTGAACCTGATCATATCCATCTGACTTAGTGTAAAGATGTATATTTGTTCCATTAGAAACATTGCCGACCTTTTGCGCCGCGACATCTAAACACAGACCCGATTTAACATTGATGAAATAAAAATATTCGCCTTTCTTTACAGCCCTCCACTGCTGAGATTGGTTATTATTGTCCAAATTTGCAAGCGCGACATTACTTTTAATTTCAGTGCCGAGGGCGGAAATAGCGGTGCCTTTATTATCCTTAGGATGAATAACATAAATGCCGCCGTCAACAAGTTCATCGGTAGGGTCATGAGCAACAGTATAAATTAAAACGTTTACTATCGAGGAGTACCTCGTATCTGTAAGACCATTGTAATTAAACGAACTGTCAGCGATCTTCATGCTGCCATTTTGCAGATAAGCATAAACATAGTGATTGCCGTAGCCAGTTTTTACCTGAACAATACAACCGTAACCGTTTTTCAGCTGAGTATTGATCGTGGAAATAGCGTCAGTTCTGCTTTTGCCCGAAAGCGAGATAGTCTTCTGATACTTGATGCTTGGGCATACCTTCGTAATCGCCGACCATGTCATATATCCGCCGGTATCAAACGCATTTACCTTTTTCAGACTGGTGAGGAAACTTGCGACTGATGTATTCGGCAAAATAGCGCCCGTCTGTACAGCCATGTAATAATTGCTCATAAACGCGCAGCCATAGCCACCAACTGTTGCCTCGGGGTTTTTGTCGTTAAGAAGAAGACCCTTATTCTTCGCTGATGTCTGCTTTTCGGCAAGCGCGTCCGCTACCGTTGCCGCAGATGCCGTTATTGCAGTATCTGCCGATGACCCCGCTATGCCGCTTACAACGGGCAGTCCGAGAAACATCGAGGCAGCCATGACAACACCGATAGTACCGGCAAGAAATCTCTTTAATGTCATTCTTATCCCTCCATAATTCAACAAATTTTTAGCAGATAATACAATAATTAAATTATTGTATCATATACTTCTTTTGTATTATATCATACTTTTAAAACATTGTCAACAGTATTCATAACAAATCGAAAACGGATTTTTAGTGTAGAGTCTATGAATAATATACAACTAAAGCGCCCCGACCGGAGCGCTCAAATCAATTATTCATTATCCCTTCAAGCCACTTGAAACACAGCCCTACCCACGCCGCAGGCACCGGCGCATAATGCCATTCGTCCGAAGCCGATGTGCCGTCGCACAGCGAAAGCCCATGCCCCCCCGCCGGAAATATATGCCCCTCGAACGGTATGCCCGCCTTCGAAAGCGCCGCCATGTAATACAGACTGTTCTCCACAGGCACGCAGCCGTCGTCCGCGCAATGCCATATAAAGGTAGGCGGGGTCTGACTGCCTACGCGCTTTTCCATTGAAAGGAACTCCCGCAGCTCGGGGTCGCGGCGGTGCATAAGAAGATTTTCCACCGAGCCTTCGTGCGTAAGCGGCGGGTCGGAAAGTATCACGGGATAGCACAGCACCGAACCGTTTACTTTTAGCGCGTCCGCGCCGCAGCCGAGAACGTCCGCAAGCAGGCTGCTGTTCCAGAGATTCGCCATGCACGCGGCAAGGTGTCCGCCCGCCGAAAAGCCCATGACAAATATCTTGTCGGGAGCCACGCCGAACTCCGCCGCGTTCGATCTTATGTACTTCACGGCGGCGGCGCATTCAAGCAGCGCCGTCGGGAATTTCTTGTCCACGCACGAATACCTCAGCACAAAACAGGCGTACCCCTGCCCCAGAAACCTCAGCGCCACAGGGTCGCCCTCGCGCTCGGAGCAGTATTCATAGCCCCCGCCCGGCAGAACAAGTATCGCGCCCCTCGTGCGGTCTTTCAGGTATTCATGCCTTTCGGGCACAAAGCACGCAAGGGTAGGAAAGGTCTCGGGAACGTCAAGCCCCGCCTTTTGGTAGTCGATATTCAGTTCGAATTTATTCACTCTCATACAAAAATCACCAGCTACTGTCGGTATCGGGAGCGGTCTCTTCGGGCGCTTTCGGTTCGATAAAGAAATCCTCCGTCGGGCGCACCGCCGCAATCACCGCCTTTTTCCCCTTGCCGAAATAAAACACCTCGCACGGCAGCGGTTCGCCGTTCTTTGCCGCGGGGACAGGCACCTGCTTTGAATCATCGGGCTTGTAATAATATACGACCAGATAACCCGTACCGTCGTTCAGCACAAGCGGGTCGTCGATAGTATGCCCGTGCATGAACTCGTCAAGCTGCTCAAAGCAGAGCGAATTTTCGGTCATTATTTTCGCGGCTACCCTGCCCACATAGCGGAAATGGTCGGCTCTTGCGGGAAATCCCGTCAGCTCCTCCGCGCCCTGCGGATAGCGCTGCACAAAGCCGTATTCCCATGCGTGGGCGGCAAACCAGCTGTATTCGCCTTCAAGCGAGAAAGCCTCCCGCCTGTCGCCTTCCTTTAAATATATGCCGAAATCGAAAGAGTAACCGTTGTTATGCTCGGCGCATTTAACGGCGGCTGTCTTGGAATACGGCTCGTAGGCGGCGTTTATCATGACCGTGCGCAGCCCTGTCGCGCTGTAAAATGCGTCAAGCATCTGCGAAAGCGGCAAAACAGCTTCGGCGCGGCATTTCAGCCGCGAATCCTTAAGCGACGCTATCTGCAAGCCGTCCTTTGAAAAGACCGCATTATAAACGGGCTGGAGCTTTGCGGACGGCGCGTCGCTGTTGCTTTTGACAAGCAGCGAACCGTCGGGCGAAAGCGAATCCAACTCAGCGTACATAATGCTGCGTCTGAACAGCTCTTTATCAAGTTCGAGACCTTCGGCAACAGGCGCGGGCGCTGTAATTCGCGGCGCAAATTCCTTCGGCGCGATCTCACTGCCGCCGATTTTCAGCGCCGCTGCTCCCGCCGCTCCGATGACAAACCAAAGAGCCGCCCCCGCAAACCCGAAAACCCACAGGGGCAGCTTTTTTCTTCTTTTTACGGACATACCGCCGCAGCCCTCGCTTTCATGGGGGAATGACAGGAATTGTCAGCCGTTTTCCTCAACGCTTATGATAACATATTCCGACTTTGCTCCTGTCTTGAACAAAATCTCCCAGTCGGAAATGCCCGAAGTGACGATAAAATCCGTCCCGCCGCGCTTTTCGTGACCGTATGTTCTGTCGTTTATGTTGAACCATTCGCCGACGTAAGTTACCGGGAAAAGCTGTCCGCCGTGCGTGTGTCCCGAAAGCACCAGATCGGCGGCGGAGGCAGCCTCGTTGTCGTAGTCGTTCGGCTGATGATCCAGCACGATGATATATTTGCTGCTGTCCGCGCCCGAAAGCAGTGTATTCATGTCAACGCGGTCTTTCATGGAGCTGTCAAGCCTGCCCGCGATATAAAAGCGGTCGTCCACAAGAACGCAGTCGTCCTTCAAAACGTGAACACCGTTCGATATGAGAGCATATTCGAGCGCCGACGCGGAAAAATCTCTGCTGTTATAATAACCCTTATCGTGATTGCCGTAGGCATACCACACGCCGTAGGGCAGCTGCAATTTCCCGAGCGCCGCGCAGGCTCTTTCGAGGTCTGCCTTGTCGGTGGAATCGTCAACGAAATCACCCGCGATAAGCAGAATATCGGGCTGCTGTGCCGCGATAGTCTGCAAATGCTCCGCAAAACCGTCGCCGTCAAAGGTCGTCCCGAGATGACTGTCTGCGATCATGGCTATTTTCAGCGAGATATTTTTATCGGTGTGAACGGTGTAATCCTTCTGCCATACATGATGAAGCAGGTAGTAACCGACGGCAAGGTAGACCGCCGAAGCGATCAGCGCGAGCCAACCCTGCCAGTTTACGGTAAATTCCTTTCCCGAAAAGTGCCTGACAAGCCGCATTATCAGCCCGAAGGCTAAGAAAAACAGCGTTTCGTTCAGCAGGATAATTACGGCGTTGATGACCGACATAAAATAGGAGACCGCCGCGAAAGCCGCCGCGAGTACCAAAAAGGAGAGCAGCATTTTCAGCCATTTTTTGCCGCCTGCCGCCGCCTCGAACGCGCCGAATTTTGAAATGCTCACGACCATGTAGACCGTTCCGGCGATCGCCGCCGAAAGCACCAAGCCCGCGATTATCAGCCACATCAGCACGTCCCCCTTTTTCATATATCATCACCTTTATTACATAACCGAGGAACTCTGACGTAATTATTGCAGAGACACGCATTGCGCGTCCCTGCTATCCCCCGACCGTGCGGAAATCTTAACCTTCGCGCAAATTAAAATCGGCATTTTCCTTGTTTCCGTCACGTTTTGCCGATTTTAATTTTGGACTTAACGGCAGACTTTTGGTCTGCCGTTGCTTTGCGGGAGCGGTCGGATTTGCTTAAAATGCCAGCTTTTCCTCTAAATACTTCTCGATCTCCGCGATAGGCAGACGTACCTGATCCATTGTATCACGCTCACGGATAGTCACACAGCCGTCATTCTCCGACTCAAAATCGTAAGTGATGCAGTACGGCGTGCCGATCTCGTCCTGACGGCGGTATCTCTTACCGATGTTTCCGGTCTCGTCATAATCAACAACGAACTTCTTCGAAAGCTCCTCAAAAATCTTGGAAGCAGGCTCGCCGAGCTTCTTCGAAAGCGGCAGAACTGCTGCCTTGACAGGCGCAAGCGCGGGGTGGAAATGCAGAACAGTACGCATATCGGGCTTTTCTTCGGTGCCGATGTTCTCCTCGTCGTAAGCCTCGCAGACAACGGCAAGGAACAGTCTCTCAACGCCGAGCGACGGCTCGATAACGTAAGGAACATAACGCTCGTTGGTCTCGGGGTCGAAATAGTCAAGGCTCTTGCCGCTGGTCTTGATGTGCTGATTGAGGTCGTAGTCGGTTCTGTCGGCAACGCCCCAAAGCTCGCCCCAGCCGAACGGGAACAGATATTCAAAGTCGGTTGTAGCCTTAGAATAGAAGCAAAGCTCTTCGGGCGAATGGTCGCGCAGACGGAGATTTTCCTCCTTGATGTTGAGCGAGGTCAGCCAGTCCTTGCAGAAGCTGCGCCAGTAGCTGAACCATTCAAGATCGGTGCCGGGCTTGCAGAAAAATTCAAGCTCCATCTGCTCGAACTCGCGCACGCGGAAGATGAAGTTGCCGGGAGTGATCTCGTTTCTGAACGATTTGCCGACCTGCGCCACGCCGAAAGGAACCTTTTTGCGGGTAGTTCTCTGGATATTGGCAAAGTTTACAAAAATGCCCTGCGCAGTCTCGGGGCGCAGATAAAGCTCCGCCTTGCTGTCTTCGGTAACGCCCTGGAAGGTCTTGAACATCAGGTTGAACTGGCGAATATCGGTGAAAGCGTGCTTGCCGCAGTTGGGACAGGGAATATTCTTCTCGCGGATATACTCGGAAAGCTGCTCATTCGTCCAGCCGGCAACGTTTGTGCCGTCGAAATCCTCGATAAGGTTATCGGCGCGGTGACGGGTCTTGCACTCCTTGCAGTCCATAAGCGGGTCGGAGAAGCCGCCGAGATGTCCCGAAGCAACCCAGGTCTGCGGGTTCATGAGGATAGCGGAATCCAGTCCGACGTTGTACTTATTTTCCTGGATAAATTTCTTTCTCCAGGCGTTCTTTATATTGGTCTTTAATTCCACACCGAGAGGACCGTAATCCCATGTATTGGCAAGACCTCCGTAAATTTCGCTGCCCGCGTAAACAAAGCCTCTGCCCTTGCAAAGAGCAACGATCTTATCCATAGTCTTTTCGGTATTAAGCATTTCTTACCATTCCTTTCGTAATTAACAAATAGAATAACCATTCTTAGTTATTATACTACATTGGCGGAGAAAATGCAAGCGTTTTTCAAAAAATTACAACTTAGTACATATTTTTTGCAATTTGCACATATAGTTTCATATTTTTATATTGACTAAGCCGAACAGATGTGATATAATAAATAGGTTACGGGGCGTAACTCAGTTTGGTAGAGTGCTTGCTTTGGGAGCAAG
>CACYSH010000045.1:32273-50597 GCA_902776945.1 uncultured Ruminococcus sp. | reverse complement strand
AGGCACATCAGGCAGAAGTATTGCAGGGCTTGACGATTCCAATACTGCTTTCATGGAAGATACAAATGTTGACGATACATCAGAATATCTCGCAACTTACTATTTCGATACCAATAATCTTGCATGGGAGGAGCAGAATGGTACTTACACCATCACGGCAGCTTTGATGGTCGGTGCAAACGGAAGCGGTTCACGCTGTACAACCCAGCGTATCTTTGGTAACTTCAACTCAACTTACTATGGCAATTTCAACATGTACAATCCTGACGAACTCGATATTACGGAGGTTTATGGTTTCCAAGACAACGAAGAGATTCAGACCGATACAGAGTTGATGCCTATGGAGGTGAAGGCATATGTCTTCGATGGTACCCTGACGTTCGGTGTTCGTACCAACAACAACTACGCAGCATATTACCGTACTGAAGCTAACAGTGCTGGTGGCGACGGATGGTTCAAGGTCGACAACTTCCGCATCCATAAGGAAGGCTATAACGTGGAGGATGCAATTGCCATTCTCGATTTCTTCCGTAACAACCTCGCCGAAATTGCAAGTGACAATGAAGTGAAGATGTACGCAAGTGTTCGCGAAAAAGTAGAGAATCTGCTTGTCGCTGCTAATGCAATTACCTCTGCTGATGCAGCTGCAACCATCGACAACATGATTGTAACTCTGCACGCACAGGCAGGCGAAATGGGCCAAGCAACTGAGGCTTACCAGCGTTTGGAAGATGCAATCTATAATGCATACGATAACCTCGAACGCTATGAGGCAAAGGCAGGCGCAGCTGTGTATGCAGATGTCATCATGGTAGTTGAAGACCTCTGGCAGAACGAGGAATACGAGAACGAAGATCAGATCAATGCAGCTATCCAGCAGTTGGCAGATGCACTGCAGGCATGTAAGGAGAGTGACACCATCGAGGCAGGTTCCGACCTTACAGAATATCTCCAGAACCCAAGCTTTGAGGATTGGCAGTCAACACAGAGTAGCGACAACTCAGGTTCTACCGAGGCAGTGCCAAATGGTTGGAATCTCATCATCAACGGTATCGAGGTACAGACAGCCGACGATATCCGTGCAGCAGGCTTCAGCAACTGGTGCGCTATCAACCGTGGTGACGGAATCGACGTAACATTCGAGGACGTTCAATATACACACCAATATACAGATGGAGAGCATCTGTGGGGTATGTGGGCAGATAATATTCCAGACGTAGAACTCTATCAGGAACTCAGTCTTCCAGCAGGTATCTACACCTTGACAGCAGATGTAGTGGTACAGCACGACTGGGGAGGCATGAACATCACCACACAGCGATTGTTTGCTAATGATGCAGTACAGATGTGGGGCCGTGACTACGATTACGGAGAGAACTTCACACAAGATATGCTGGATGCGCAGGTATTGGAGCAGTACAATACCAATGAGGATATCACATACTTCTCGTATGCAGGCTATGACAACGACGTATCCTATGACTATACCTCGATTGCACGACCAATGTCAATCAACTTCCGAGTAGGAGAGGACGGAAAGGCAAAGATAGGATTCCGTACGAATAATGTTGATGCAACAGGTACAGCCCATCCACATGCATGTGCAGGATGGTTCAAACTCGATAACTTCCGTCTCAGCTGTCTGTCAATCGGATTGGTTGATTCACCAGAGTTGCCCGAAGGCATTGCGGAACTCGCCAACGAGAATACCGATGCAGCTATCTACGACCTAGCAGGTCGCAAGGTGAACAAACTTGTCAAGGGTATCTATATCCAAGGCGGAAAGAAGTTAATGGTGAAGTAATAGAGTTACATCTAACAAAGAAAAGGGCAGGATATCATGAATCCTGCCTTTTTTTGCGTCAATTTGGTCACATACTCTAAGATAAATTAACCAGCCTGTAAAAAAACAGGTAAGAATACTGTCCCCACGCTCCATGGCTTATATCTCAAATTAATTTAGGAGAAAAAAGTAGAAAAGTCCAAAATAATTTGGAATTGAAGGATTTATTTTGTATCTTTGCATTGCAATTCAGCATCATAGATTTATGCAACTCAATAAAATGCTGACATTGCTGACATGCCGACATTAAAATTACAAACTATATATAAAAAATAAAAAAAAAGAATTAGATAGTAATTAAAAAAAAATTATATATAATTTATAAAAATAATGGCAGCATGTCAGCATCTTTTAAGAAATATCTATCAGACATATCTACAGCATACATTTTCATGCTGACATCACTTCTGCTTAATGGCGGCAAAAATCATTGTTGACATCTTATTTGCGTATGAAGTTTAACAACCAAGTGTATTCATCCAGAAGAATTCAAGACGAATTCTGCTAAAATTTGCCTTAAATTCTGCACTCAAACGAGAAACAAATATGAACTTTGTCGACTGGATCAAGGAACACTGTTTTGGGAATCAAGGAAAAAATGCATTTTTTTCCTAGAAAAAATCTGAAATTTTCATAGATCTTTCTGTTCACCTGCTCACCAACTCCCATCCCCTGAAAGGGGAATGGGGAATAAAGTTTATAGTTTATAGTTGATAGTTTATAGTCCGTTTAACGAGTTCAAAGTTTAAGGGCCAAGGCCGAGAGTTAAGGGTCAAGGGGGCTCTAGCCTCTAGACACATTAATCAATAAAAAAGGCTCCCTTGAATGATGGGAGCCGTTCTTAGTATATGTAAGCAACAAAGTATTTATTCTTCGTAGCCTTTTGGATTGTTTTTCTGGAAATTCCATGCATCGCGGCACATGTCCTCAATTTCGTACTGTGCCTGCCAACCTAATTCTGCTTTTGCTTTGGCTGGGTTGCAATAACAGGTGGCGATGTCTCCTGGACGACGTGGCTTGATTACGTATGGTACTTTAAGTCCGTTTGCTGTCTGGAACGCATTTACGACATCAAGCACTGAGTAGCCGTGACCGGTTCCCAGGTTGTAGATGCCCAATCCGCATTTGCGCTGAATATCGCCGTAAATATGTGCAGGCGCTCGGGAAAGGACGTTGCTATCTTCTCGCTCGAAATGGGCAAGGAGCAAATGGTCACGAGAATGCTTTCCTCCGAAGCTATGGTAAACAACACGCTTATGAGAACGGGCGAGCTGAAACGCGAGGACTGGGATAAATTAGTAGGCGCGGTCGAAAAGCTCTCGGCAATGCCTATCTACCTTGACGACGGCGCGGGAATAACCGTTCCGCAGATGAAGGCAAAGCTCAGAAGGCTGAAAAATCTCGGGCTTGTGGTCATCGACTACTTACAGCTTATGGAATCGCCGAACAAGCATTCGAGCCGTGTAAACGAGGTCTCGGAGATAACGCGACAGCTGAAGCTCATGGCGAAGGAGCTGAACGTCCCCGTGATAGCGCTTTCGCAGCTTTCAAGAAGCTCGGAAAAGCGCGACGACAAGCGACCGCTGCTTTCAGACCTGCGTGAATCGGGTTCTATCGAGCAGGACGCGGACATCATAATTTTCCTTTACCGCGACGCTTATTACAATCCCACCGCCGAGAACAAAACGCTCTCGGAGTGCATAGTAGCCAAGAACCGTCACGGCGAAACGCGCACGGTGAATCTTTCGTTCATGGGAGAGTACACGCTCTTCCGCGGCGTTGACATGAGACGGGAAGAACATTAATGCTTGACAGAGTACGCTTAACTATTGATAAGTATAATATGTGCGGCAGATCGGAGAGCCTGCTGTGCTGTCTTTCGGGCGGCGCTGACAGCACGGCTCTCCTTTTGTGTCTGCTTGAACTGGGCTACCGCGTGAGCGCCTGCCATATCGACCATTGTTTGCGCGGCGAGGAAAGCGACCGCGACCGTATGTTCTGCGTTGAGCTTTGCGAAAGGCTAAGGATCCCGATACACGTTCGCAGGCTCGATGTAAAGGGCTACTGCGCCCAAAACGGCGTTTCCATAGAGGACGGCGCAAGAACGCTGCGCTACCGCGTTTTCGACGAGCTGGGCTTTGACAAGATCGCCACTGCGCACACGCTTTCGGACTGCATCGAAACGGCGGTGTTCAATTTAGCGCGTGGGACGGGGCTTGCGGGGATAGCTTCGATACCGCCCGTTCGCGGGAATATCATCCGCCCGCTGATAGAGTGCAGCCGCGCCGAGACAGAGGATTTTCTGCGCTCACGCGGGCAGAACTGGGTAACGGATTCGACCAACCTCACCGACGAACACACGCGCAACCGCATTCGGCACGGCATTGTCCCCCGCCTGCGCGAAATAAACCCCTCGCTTGAACAGACCATGCGCGGCACGCTCGAAAATCTCCGTCAGGATAATCAGCTTATCGCGGCGCTGGCGGACGAGTTTTACCAAAAAGCGCTGACAGGCGGCGGGCTTGACGTTAAAATGCTGCTTGAAGGCGCTCCATCGCTTACGGGCAGGGCGATAAGAAGATTCATCGGCGAAAACGGCTGCGAATGCCCGCGTGAAACGGTTCTGCGTATAATGCAGATCGCCGCGGCTGGCGGAAAGCTCAATATCGGCGAGGGCAAATACGCCGTTTCGGACGGCAGGACGCTCCGCGTGACCGGCGAAAAGATCCACTATCCCTATACGGAGATCGCGGTCAAAGCGGGCGAAAGCGCCGTATTTCACGGGCGGACGGTCGCGCTTTCTCTTATAACAAATGATATTTCTGCAAAAATCTCAAATATTCATCAAAACTTAACAAATCAAGCCGCAGATTATGGTAAAATAAAAGGTGTGATTGTGGTAAGAAACAGAAGAGCGGGCGACCGGATCAGGCTGAAAGGGCGCGGCTTTACCTCCGATGTCAAAAAACTGCTGCAAGCCGCCGTGCCGGGCGGCGAACGCGGAAGGGCGGTCGTTTTAGCCGACGACGAGGGAGTTATTTTCGTCGAGGGCTGCGGCTTTGCGGAGCGCGTCGCTGCGGATAATGGCGCAAAGACTTTTTTGTTTTGCAAAATATCATGAAATTATCACAATAAAGGGGTAAAATATAATATTATATTGTATTTTGCTTATGGATATATTGCCTTAGTTATTCAAAGGAAAGGTAGTGGCTGAACGAAAAATGAAAAATAATTCCAAATCGTTTGTGATCTATCTGCTGGTTGCGGGAATACTTATCGGCGGCATGATCTACGCGCTTTCGAACATGGGGCGCGTCAAGGATAAGACCGAGTATTCCAAAGTCATGCGCTATTTCGACGAGCTTAAGGTCTCGGAGTTTACATTTGACCTTAATTCCGGCGAACTGATCTACAAGCTCAAGGACAGCAGCGACGATGACAAGACAGAGGTTTACACCGTGCCGAATGTGCGGCTTTTCGTTGACGAGGTGCTGGGCGTTGACGCGCAGAACTACCGTCAGCAGTACGACAAGGCTAACCCCGACAAGCCGCTGAAATATGACCTTGTGCCGATCTCCGACAACAGCTTCTGGCTCAATCTTATCCCGACGGTGCTTATGCTCGGCGTGATGATCTTCTTCTTCGTCTGGATGATGAAGAACGCGGGCGCGGGCAAGATGTCGAGCTTCGGCAAGTCGAACGTCAAGAAGGCTCCCGATTCAAGAAAGGCGACCTTTGACGACGTTGCGGGCGCGGACGAGGAAAAGGAAGAGCTTCAGGAGATCGTCGATTTTCTGAAAAATCATAAAAAGTACAATGATCTCGGTGCGCGTATCCCGAAGGGCGTGCTGCTCATGGGTCCTCCCGGAACAGGTAAAACGCTGCTTGCAAGGGCGGTCGCGGGCGAGGCGGGCGTTGATTTCTTCTCGATCTCCGGCTCGGATTTCGTTGAGATGTTCGTCGGCGTGGGCGCTTCGCGTGTAAGAGACCTGTTCGACCAGGCAAAGAAGAACGCTCCCGCGATAATATTCATAGACGAGATAGACGCGGTCGGCAGACAGCGCGGCGCGGGTCTCGGCGGCGGTCACGACGAGCGCGAGCAGACCCTTAACCAGCTGCTCGTGGAAATGGACGGCTTTGAGGAAAACCGCGAGGAGATACTCAAAGTTCACACGCGCAAAAAGCCGCTCGCTCCCGATGTCAGCTTAAAGACCATTGCGCAGACCACCGTTGGCTTTACGGGCGCGGAGCTGGAAAATCTTGTGAACGAGGCTGCCCTGCTCGCCGCAAGAAAGAGCCGCAAGGCTATCACCCGCGCCGACCTCGAAGAGGCTGCTATCAAGGTAGTTGCGGGTCCCGAAAAGAAATCCCGCGTTGTCACCGACCAGGAAAAGCGCCTTACGGCGTATCACGAGGGCGGTCACGCGCTCTGCCACTACTACTGCGAAACGCAGGATAAGGTGCATCACGTTACGATAATCCCCCGCGGACAGGCGGGCGGCTTTACCATGAGCCTGCCCGAAAAGGACAAATCCTACGTTTCCAAGCGCGAAATGTACGAGACTATTATTGTGCTGCTGGGCGGGCGTGTTGCCGAAAAGCTCGTTCTTGACGACGTTTCCACGGGCGCTTCGAACGACCTTGAAAGGGCGACCGCTACCGCGAGAAACATGGTAACGCGCTACGGTTTCAGCGATAATCTGGGACCCGTCGTTTACGGCAGGGGCGACCATGAGGTATTTTTGGGGCGCGATTACAGCTCTACGCCGAGCTATTCCGAGAATGTCGCCGCCGAGATAGACTCCGAGATAAGGAGCATCATCGAAAGCGCTTTCGAGGACTGCGAGCAGATAATCAAGGAACACATGGATAAGCTCGATCTTGTGGCGCATTATCTCATGAAACACGAGAAGATAGACGGCAAGACCTTTGATAAGCTGATGAAGGGCGAGCTTGACAGATCGGAGTTTATCCCCAATCACACGAACAAGCTCGAAAAGCGCGAGCCTATCCCCACGACTTTCGCCGATGATAAAAACGACGCGGCGGATTTTTCCCTTGATAACAAGGAACAGACGTTCGGCGACGGTGTTCCGCTTGATACAAAAAATGACGATTAACGATTAATAACAGATAAGGGCTTACCCGCGTGAGGTAAGCCCTTTTATTATGCGCGTTTCAGAACGCCGTCGCCGCCGCGTAAGCCGTTGACCACGCGATCTGCAAATTAAACCCGCCCGTGTAAGCGTCCGCGTCTATTACCTCGCCGATGAAATGCAGCCCCTTAACGAGCTTGGATTCCATAGTTTTCGGCGAAAGCTCCGTGACCTCCACGCCGCCGCGTGTGATTATCGCTTCCTCAACGGGGCGCAGTCCCTTGACCGTAAACGTCAGCGCCTTGATAGCCTGCACAAGCCGCCGGCGCTCCTCGCGGGTGATCTGATTGACCTTTTTCGCGGGCGGTATCTGCGAACGTTTGATTATAACAGGAATAATGCTTGCGGGAAGCAGCCGTCCGAGCGAGTTGTCGAAATCGCGGTTAGGTATGTCGGCGAAGTCGCGCAAAATACGCTCATCGAGCTTTTTCTCGTCAAGGGCGGGTTTCAGGTCTATCGAAAAGACGTACTTCCCGCCCGCAATGTCGGTAAGGTGCGCCGATGCCGAAAGCACAAGCGGGCCGCTCATGCCGAAGTGCGTAAAAAGCATTTCGCCCTGCTCGGAAAAAATTTCCCTGCCCGTCTGTTCGCTGCTGACGGACAGCCCGCAGTTTTTGAGCGAAAGCCCCATTGCCTGCGCACATTCGTTCCCGCAAAGCTCCACCGGAACCAGCGACCCCGTACATTCGGTGATGGTATGCCCCGCCTGCCGCGCCAGCGCGTACCCTGCGCCCGTAGAGCCTGTTTTCGGGTAGGATAGTCCGCCCGCCGCCACGACCACGCGCTCCGCGAAATATTCGGCGTTCTTAGCTTTAACGCCCCTGACAGCGCCGTTTTCGATGATAAGCGAACGCGCCTCGTCATGGATAATTCGCACGCCCGCGTCCTTTGCGGCGTTTATCAGAGCGCCCGAAATGTCCTGCGCCCTGTCGCTCACGGGGAAGACCCTGTTGCCGCGCTCGGTTTTAAGCTCAATGCCGAGCGATTCGAAAAAAGCCATTGTATCGGCGGGCGTGAACCGACTCAGCGCCGAGAAAAGGAACCTTGCGTTGCGGGGGATATTCGCCATGACAGTCTGCACGTCGCAGTTGTTGGTGACGTTGCAGCGCCCCTTGCCCGTTATGTTCAGCTTGCGGCAGGGCTGCTTTTCATGCTCCAGCACAATGACCTCATGCCCCAGCCATGCCGCCTGCACCGCGCACATCATGCCCGCCGCACCGCCGCCGATTATCAGTATTTCTGTGTTCATTTGTCCTCCCCGCTCTTTTTCTCGTTCTCCTTGTAGACCTCGTACTTGTCCCATATCTGTTCGAGCTTTTCAAAGCTGCTGCGAACCTTTTCGACATTGCTTATCGAAAGCGCCGCGATAAGCGCGTTTATCAGCGAAAGCGGCGCTGCGAGCGAATCGGCGAAGGAGTTCATGTCGCTGCGGGCGATAAGCAGGTCATCGGCAAATTCGGCAAGCGGCGACTGCTCCGAGTCGGTCAGCGCGATAACGTGCGCCCCCTGCGACTTGGCGTAATTGAGCATTTTGACCGTCTGCCGCGAATATCGCGGGAACGAAATGCCTATCATGACATCGCGGCTGTCAAGGCGCATCACCTGCTCGAAAAGCTCGCTGGTCGTGGTGTTGCGCACCTGGATAACGTGCGGGAACATTCGCGAAAGGTAGTAGCCGAAAAACGAAGCAAGCGGCTCCGCGCTGCGTGCGCCGAGAATGTAGATCGTGTTGCAGCCCGCTATCGCCGCCACAGCCCGCGTAAACGCCTGTTCCGACGTTTCCTCAAGGGTCTTGCGTATCTTTTCGATGTCGCTCAAAAGCACCTGTTTAAGCACGTCCTCGCCGCTCAGACGTTCGTTCGTCACCTCGATACGCTGAACCGAAGTCAGCTTGTTGCGCATAAGCTCCTGCAAGGACGAATGCAGCGCGGGGTAGCCGTCAAAGCCCAGCATTGAAGCGAACCGCACGACGGTCGATTCGCTGACCCCGACGGTCTTGCCAAGCTCCTGCGCGGTCATGTAAGCCGCCTTGTCATAGTGGTCGAGTATGAACCGCGCTATCAGCTTGTGGCTTTTGGAGTATTCGGAAAATTGCTCGTTGATAAGTGTGAAAAGATCCTTTTCCATTTTCTTCGCTTCCCTGTCTGAAATATACTAATGTCCGAAAATCGTAAATCATCATCTGCATAAGTATATTATACCTCAAACCCGGGGAAAATGCAAGTCTAAAAAGTAAATTATTCATTTTCCCGCCTTCCCGCCGTCAGGGCGATACATTTGTATACAAATGTATGCTTAAGCATACAAAAGCATACAAAAGATACTGATACTGTAACTGATACTGATACAGATACTGAGAATGATATTTGATACTGTTATTGAGAGTGAGAATGAGACTGTGCTTCGCTTAAAGCTCCCCAACAAACACAACAACCAATAAATAACATTTATTTAAGCTCTAAGAAAGCAAGAGTTTAGCAAACGTAGCAATTGCTAATTTTGCCAAGCAAATTTAGCTGATACTGATACTGTAACTGATACTGATACAGATACTGAGAATGAGAATGATATTTGATACTGTTATTGAGAGTGAGACTGTACTTCGCAGATCATCTCCCGCGAACACAACAACAACTAAAAAAATATACATACAAGTCGGCAAAAGCAGAGCCCAAACAGCAAAAAGCCCATAAAACCGCGTAAAATCGTCGTTTTCTCATTAATATAAAATCAGATTATTGTTTACAATTATTTAATAATAAAATTCCGATTTTCTATTGACAACAGCATGATTTTAGTGTATAATAATATCTGTCAGTTAGAGAGACATCGAAAAGATGAAACAAAGGCTGACACTTAACAATCAAGTTAAGGTGCTGATATGGCTCAGTCGGTAGAGCACATCCTTGGTAAGGATGAGGTCCCCGGTTCGAATCCGGGTATCAGCTTGTAACTAAGCTCTGAAACGCTATCGGGTTTCGGAGCTTTTTGTTTTGCCGATTTTTCCGAATCATCGGACGAATAAAGAAAAAGACCGCAAATCCAAAGGCTTGCGGTCTTTTTGATTACTGTTTATTATCGCCGTTCGTCCTGTCCGCGATGAACATTGAATCCCCGAACGAGAAAAAGCGGTATTTTTCCGCGACTGCCGTGCGGTAGGCACTCATGGTCTTGTCGTAGCCCAGAAACGCCGATACAAGCATGATAAGCGTGCTTTCGGGCAGGTGGAAATTCGTGATAAGCCCGTCAAGCACCCTGAACTTAAAGCCCGGATAAATAAATATCTCGGTGCGCCCCTCGCAGGGAATTACCTTGCCGTACAGGGCGGCGGCGGCTTCGAGCGTGCGGCAGGAGGTAGTTCCCACGGCTATCACGCGCCCGCCGTTCGCCTTTGTCTCGGCGATAAGCTGCGCCGTGCGCTCGGGTATCTCGTAATGCTCGCTGTGCATTCTGTGGTCGAGAATGTGGTCTTCCTTGACGGGGCGGAACGTCCCCAAGCCCACATGAAGCGTAACGTATGCTATATTAACGCCGCTGTTCTCGATGTCGGCAAGCATTTCTTTGGTAAAGTGCAGACCCGCAGTCGGCGCGGCGGAGGAGCCTATCTCGTGGGAATACACGGTTTGATAGCGCTCCTTGTCTTCGAGCTTTTCGGTGATATAGGGCGGCAGCGGCATTTGTCCTATCTCGTCAAGCACGCTGTAAATATTTCCCTCATCGTAGGAAAAACGCGCCATGCGGTTGCCGTCGTTCAGAACGTCGGTTATCTCGGCGCGGAGCCTTCCGCCGCCGAAAACGAACCGCGTGCCGATCTTGGCTTTCTTGCCCGGGCGGCAGAGAATCTCCCACTCGTCGTTGCCGCGCTGTTCGAGCAGCAGAAATTCGATAAAGCTGCCCGTGTCCTCGCGTTCGCCGTATATCCTCGCGGGCAGCACGCGGGAATCGTTCAGCACGAGCAAGTCACCCTTGCGGAGATAATCGCATAGATTGTAGAAATGGCGGTGTTCCACATCGCCCGACTTTCGGTCTACCACAAGCATACGCGACGCATTGCGCGGCTCTATCGGCGTTTGCGCGATAAGCTCCTGCGGCAGGTCGTACCAGAAATCCGTCCGTCTCATATTGTTTATATCAAACATATTATCATCTCCTGAAAAGTTAATAGTTAATAGTTAATAGTGAATAGTTAAGGAGCGCCTGCGGCGCATTATTGCGTTCGCAGCACGAGCTTTGCTCGTACCTGCTCCGCTTCCGGTTTTCCAGGCAGTGTGGTGATAGTCATCAGTGCGGGGCGTAGCCTCCGCATAATATGCCGCGCAGCGGCTCCTTAACTATTCACTGTTCACTATTCACTATTAACTATTTTGGGTTTGGTGTATTTTTTACAATTTGGAAATAATTTTTTTGCCAAGACTATTGACAAGCGCGAAAAAATCTGTTATTATGAAAGGGAACAGATAGAGGCGCGGTAAAGATCAGTACCCCGCGGGCGTTAATGTGCGTTTCCCGGACGTGCAGCCTGCGGACGAAAGGCGATACCGCCGAAGCCCGGCACTCGGGGTGCCGCCGCTGACCGCTTGCCGAAAAGGTCTGCGGTTGTCATCATGCTTTGTGGTGGAGTGCTATCGGCATTAATTCAAAATGTCAACATTCTTATTATATTGCATGATGACCGGCTTTTCAACCGGTTTTTTTATTGTTCGGGAAAATTTTCCGCTTTCGACATACTGCGTTAATATTTGCCGGTTCGTCGATGGCGCAAGGAGGAATTTATGATGAAAAAGTTCAATGTAGGTATCATCGGCGCAACGGGTATGGTGGGTCAGAGATTTACGACCCTTTTAGCCGAACACCCCTGGTTCAATGTGGTTTGCGTAGCCGCTTCCGCCCGCTCCGCAGGCAAGACCCTCAAAGAGGCTATCGGCAATAAGTGGGCGATGAAAACTCCCCTGCCCGAGAAGATCGGCGAGCTGGTCGTTCTCGACGCTGAAAAGGACATCGACAAGGTAGCGGAACTCGTTGACTTCGTTTTCTGCGCCGTTAATATGAAGAAGGACGAGATCAAGGCGCTCGAAGAAAAGTACGCAAAGCATGAAGTTCCCGTTGTTTCGAACAACTCGGCGCACAGACACACCCCCGACGTTCCTATGGTTATCCCCGAGATCAACCCCGAGCATATCGAGATAATCGCCGCTCAGAGAAAGCGTCTCGGCACCAAGCGCGGATTTATCGCCGTTAAGTCGAACTGCTCGCTCCAGAGCTACGTTCCCGCTCTCGCTCCCCTTATGGACGAATTTAAGGTAACGAAGGCACTCACCTGCACCTATCAGGCTATCAGCGGCGCGGGCAAGACCTTCGAGACCATGCCCGAGATAATCGACAACGTTATCCCCTTCATCGGCGGCGAAGAGGAAAAGAGCGAGCAGGAGCCGCTCAAGATATGGGGCAAGATCGTCGGCGACGAGATAGTTCCTGCCACCTCGCCTTCTATCACGGCTCAGTGCTTCAGAGTTCCCGTTTCCGACGGTCACACCGCCGCTGTATTCGCCAGCTTTGAGAAAAAGCCCACCAAGGAGCAGATTCTTGAAGCCTGGAAGAATTTCAAGGGCGTTCCGCAGGAGCTGGGGCTGCCCTCCGCTCCCAAGCAGTTCTTAAACTACTTTGAAGAGGATAACCGCCCGCAGGCAAAGCTCGACCGCGACCTTGAAGGCGGTATGGCGGTATCTATCGGTCGTCTGCGCGAGGATACCCAGTACGATTACAAGTTTGCCTGCCTTTCGCACAACACCCTGAGAGGCGCTGCGGGCGGCGCTGTACTGCTTGCCGAGCTGCTTGCCGCAAAGGGCTATTTTGACTGATATTCCGGTCTGATGAAGAATAAGCTGATAAAGACCGCGCTGCCGCTCGTAACGGCGGCGGCGCTGGCAGCTTTTTTGTCGTCATGTTCAAAGAAGGGTTCAGCCGCCAAACCGGCTGAGACCGAGGCGCAGACTGAGCAGACGACCGTTGCCGAGACCACGACCGCCGAGACAAAAAAGACAACCAAAGCCTCTGCCGAAAAGAAATCCGCCGAAACGACGGCTAAGACAGGCAAATCCGGCAAGACCACCAAAAAGACCAAGACCACAACTTTCACCGTCACCGCCGTGGACGTTCCCCCGATAGACGAGGGAAATCCCGCCATACTTGAAGGCTTTATTGACGATACCAACGGCTTTTTCAGCGAAAATGCGCTGAGTTTTATCGGCGAGGAAAGAGAAAAGGTGCTGAATGGTTTAGCCTATAACAAGGATTACATGGTAACAAACGGCTCCGAAAAGGACGAGGAGCAGACCATGAGCTATGTCGTTGACGGCGAAAAGCGTTCTTTTTTCACGCTCGAATTTAAAAACGGCGTGCTTGTAAGGTTCGATCTCAGCTCGCAGATGGACGACTTTAACCCGGCTCTCAATGGCGTAAAATCCAAAGGCTGGATACGCGACGAAGCAAAGGTCGAAAAGGGCAAGAGAGTTTACAATGTGCCGGGAAGAAAAGTCACCTATTCGATATTCAAGATAAGGGACGAAAACGGCAGATCTTTCATTACGCAGTCCTACGAGCTTGTACAGTAAGCAGGTTCGGGACAAATCAGTAAACGCACAGCAGGCAAATTCTTCCCGACAAGCCTTGCAATATTCCGAATATGGTCGAGGAATAGCATTAATGTCGTTTACTATAAATTACAAACGTTTTATTCTTCACGATAAAGGAGAATCATTTTATGAAGAAGACTATTTTTACAGGCGCGGGCGTTGCCATTGCCACACCGATGAACGCCGACGGCTCGATAAATTACGACGAGCTGGGACGGCTCATTGATTTTAACATTGAAAACGGCACCGACGCTATCATCATCTGCGGAACCACCGGCGAAAGCGCCTGCATGACCGACGAGGAACACGTTGAGTGCATTCGCTACGCCGTTGAAAAGACCGCTCACCGCGTTCCCGTTATCGCGGGTACAGGCTCGAATCACACCGAGTACGCGGTAAATCTTTCAAAGCACGCCGAAGAGCTGGGCGCGGACGCTCTGCTCTGCGTGACCCCTTACTACAACAAGGCTTCGCAGCAGGGACTTATCAGGCACTTTACGGCTATCGCGAACGCCGTTGATCTGCCGATAATCCTTTACAACGTGCCTTCGAGAACGGGCTGCAACATTCTCCCCGAGACTGCCGCCGAGCTTGCCAAGGTCGGGAACATCGTGGCTATCAAGGAGGCTTCGGGCAACATCAGCCAGATCGCAAAGGTTCGTCAGCTCTGCGGCGACAACCTCGACATCTACTCGGGCAACGACGACCAGATCGTGCCTATCATGTCGCTGGGCGGCAAGGGCGTTATCTCGGTGCTTTCGAACGTTATCCCGAAGGAGACTCATCAGATCGCGGCGCTGTGCCTTGAAAACAAGTGGGCTGAGGCTTTAGACCTCGCTATGAAGACCCTGCCGCTCGCAAACGTTCTTTTCTGCGACGTAAACCCGATACCCGTTAAGGAAGCACTCAACATCATGGGCTTCAAGGCGGGCGAATGTCGTCTGCCGCTTTGCTCCACCTCCGACGCGAACAAGGCGAAGATCAGGGCGGAGCTTGACAAGCTGGGACTTGTTGGCAGCGTTAAGTAAAGGCGCTTTTTAATAAAAAGAATTTCAGTCTTTCCGAATGCGGGGCTTGTTTCGGCAGGTTCCGCATTTTCGGAAATATTTTACAAACGAAAGGAAGTAAAAATGCCATGACAAATATTGCTATCTGCGGCGCAAGCGGTCACATGGGGCGCGTTATCGCCGACATCATCGCCAACCGCGCCGACTGCACCGTTATCGCGGGTATCGACAAGATAACACAGAGCTACGCGGATTTCCCGATCGTTGACACCCCCGACAAGCTGCCCGCAAAGCCCGATGTTATCATCGACTTTTCCCACCCGTCCACGCTTGAAGGGCTGCTTAACTACTGCATGACCAACGCCGTGCCGGTAGTTATCGCGACCACAGGTTACAGCGAGGAGCAGATCTCCAAGATAAAGAAAGCCGCGCAGGTGATTCCCGTGTTCTTTACCTTTAATATGTCGCTCGGGATCAATCTGCTGGCAGAGCTTGCCAAGAAGGCTGCCGCCGTTTTAGAGGGTCAGTTCGACATCGAGATAATCGAAAAGCACCACAATCAGAAGCTCGACGCGCCCAGCGGCACGGCGCTTATGCTTGCCGACGCGATAAACGACACGCTTGAGACCAAGTGCAGCTACGTTTACGACCGCCACTCGGTACGCGCCAAGCGCACCAAGACCGAGATAGGTATGCACTCGATACGCGGCGGCACTATCGTCGGGGAGCATGAGATACTTTTTGCGGGGCGTGACGAGGTTATCTCGCTTAAACACGAGGCGCATTCCAAGAGCGTTTTTGCGGTAGGTTCGGTGAATGCCGCCGTTTTCCTTAAAGGCAAGGATAAGGGGCTGTTCGCAATGAGCGATATGCTTGCCGAAGCGTGATTAAAAAAAATATATTAAAAGAAAGCAGCTGTACCGAATTTTGTACAGCTGCTTTTTTGTTTTTATTTCACATACGGAACGCCTTTAAGCCTTGCAAGCTCCTTCGGGCGCGGAAGTCTGCGCAGATACTTATAACACCGCAGATATTCCCTGTAAGCCGCCTCAAACTCCTCGTTGGTGGGCGAATACCCGCCGAACGCCGTCCGCTCAAACAAGTCAAACAGCATCTCGGGAACGACCGTGCGCGTTTCTTTCAGATACTCACTAAGCATCTTGACCGTATACGCCGAATAGTCCTCCTTAGTGGAAAATTTCACCAGCCTAAGCACATTGGCATAAAGCATAAGTACCTTCTTCGTCGGGTCGGCAAAGTGCAGTCTAAGACGGAAAAATCCCTCGATTATCCTGTCAAGCAGCACGATAAAGATTATAACGAATGCTACGATTATAACGACGATGAACCTGCTGAGTATCCTCAAAAACAGCTCCATGTCAAAGCCGTCATCGTCCTCTTCGGCAAGCACCATGTAATCGGATACCGTCGGGTCGAACGTCAGCCAGCCCGCGCCGGGAATATACACCTCGACAAAGGCATGAGCGTGACCGTCGCGGACGACATAAGAGCCGCTGTCGGTCTTCTCGTATGCCGAAAAGCCTTCAACGTACCTCGCGGGAAGATCGACCGCCCGCGCCATAAGCGTCATTGCCGTCGCAAAGCCCGCGCAGTAGCCCGTTTTGCTCTCGAAAACGAAATACTCTATCGAATCGTCGGGCGGATAGTATTCAAGGGAATACTCAAAGCCATTGTCCTCGAAATAGTTTTCAAGCACCAGCGCCTTTTCGAAATCGGACTTGCAGTCCTTCGTCAGGTCGCACGCCAGCTTTACGAGCCTGTCCTCCACCCTCGAAATGTCGCGGTAAGCGTCGTAAGCGCTTTCGTAATCGAGCTTCAGCCTTTTGGCGGCGTTGCGGGCATCTTCCGAAAGGCTCTTGTCTTTCGAAAGAGCTGTCAGCTTTTCAAGGTATTCCTTGCCCGTCATGCCGACCGAACGGGCGTATGCGTTGAGCTTCGCGCCCTGCTCCCAGTATTCAAAGCGGTCGTTCAGCTGCAAGGGCTTGTCCACGCCCCACGATTTGGCGCGTATTATCGACGTTGAAGGATATTTCCGGTATGCCAAGTCCTTAAATTCGCCCTCGTCGGTGACGGTATTCAGCGGCGCAGGCAGATAGCGCGGCGCAAACGTTTCGTCAAAGACCCTTGCGGTGCGGCGTTCGATTATCGTTTCGCCCGGCGTGGGGAAAACATTTGTTTCTTTCGAAAGCACGGTCATGTCGTTTACTACGTCGTCGGCGGCATATTCGGGCAGTATGCTTGAATATGCGTAGGCATACGAATCCCCCGAACCGAGCTTGTCCGTGCTGTCCCATACGCTGCCGTTGAACTTGTCGAAAGCCTGCCGCCGCAGATAATATTCCTGGTTATTGCCGTTTGTCTCGAAATAGAAGATCGGATTGTTGGTATACTGCAAACCGCCCTGTCTCGTCGAAGATTCGGCGCTAATATCGTCGAAATCGCCCGAGCCTGTTCCCTGCGTCTGATAATAGTCAAAATAGCTTGAATCGCGTTCGAGCTTCGAGAAATACTTCGGCTTGTCGATCATCATGGTGACAGCGCCCGTCACCGATACAAATATTGCCATACTTATGATATACGCCGTATTCGTGAGCAGCACGCCGCGCTTTTTGTCTTCTATCGCGGGGTCGATTCGGCGGTTATGCACCATTACCGCCAAAAACAGCGAGATCATTATGGTAACGAGAATATCCGGCAGCGCGTCGGCTCGCTTCGCGTAAATAACGAGCGGGAACAGCAGACACAGCATAACGCCGAGACTTCGGTAGCGTATCTGAGTAAAGTAATAAAGTATCGAGATCATGAAGAACCCGCCGCCGACAAACACCGCGTTAAGATATTCGGGACGATAGCTGTAAGAGCCTTCCTCGCCGTAGAACCATGACACGGGGGTCATGAAGCCCGACGACATAGCGCCGTTGAACATCATAGAAAGCGAGGCAAACACCGCGGCTATCATCAACACCGTGTACATTACCCCGCCGAAAATACGCCGCTTTTTCAGCACATCGAAAAGCATGAACAGCAGAAATTCCGCGCCCATGAAAAACGCGGTATACTGCGCCGCCAGCGGACGGTACAGCGCATAGAACACTATAAAGCACAGCACTCCGCCCAGCAGCATGGGGCAGATATAGCTGCTTAACCGCTCGCCCCAGTTCACCGAATGCGCCTGCTTGTTTTTGCCGATAACAGGCGCTTCCGCCTGTTCTTTTTCCTTTTTCATCTGCAAAGTTTACTCCGTAAGACAAGAACCGGTCAGCCGGTCTGCTTTATGAACTCAAATTCGTCGGAAACCGTCCACATATCCTGAAATACTCCCGGCAGCCCCGCCGCCTGCGATGTTATAACAAGCGCGTCGGGACACTGCGACACCGCCCTTAATAGCCCCGTCTGCTGTTCCGCAGTCGCCGCGCTGAAAACGATAGGCGTTTTGCCCGCGTTGGTTATCTCGGCGGGAACAGGCGTTGGCGGTTCGCTGGGCGAAAAGCGCGAAAGCAGCTCCTGGAGCCTGAAAACGTCCTTCTGGTCGTGAATATCGTTCGAGAGCCACAAGCCGTCCGCAGGAAAGAAGAACGTCGCTTCCCTGCCCTCGCGCACTATCATCATGAACATGGTGAGCGCTCCCTCGATGATGTTGTCGCGCACCGACAGGTCGGCGATGA
>CACYSH010000045.1:0-32268 GCA_902776945.1 uncultured Ruminococcus sp. | reverse complement strand
ATATGCTCGTCCTCATCGCAGACGGGGCAGTCAAGGAAGAACATTTGTCCCGCGCCGCGTATCTGCTCGTCAAGGCGAATCATGTATATATCGCGCTTGGAAGAGAGCTTCCAGTTTATGCGCTTTATCGGGTCGCCGGGATAATACTGCCTGTGGTCGTAACCGGGCATACCCGTTGAGGTGAGCGAAATTTCATCGGATTCCTCTTCCTCGTCGTCGTCGCTCGAAAACTTGTTCGTCGTTTTAAGGAAATCCGTCTGCGCTTCAACGTCGGGGATATTCGGGTAGACCGAGACCGTGAAATCAAGCTCGTCCGCAGGGACTTTCAGCCTGAAGGCGAATATCCCGAGATAGTCCGTAAGCGTTACCCGCTTTATCATAATGTGAGCCGTGCCGCTGTAACGGGCGGTCATGGGTATCTTTATCACATTGGCGGTTCTGCCCGCGAGCGCTCCCTTGTAGATAGGCGAGGTGCCTATCGTCAGCTGAGGGGTGCAGTCGGTCTCTATCTCGATGACGGGCGCGGGCAGGATTATCTTATTGCCGAGCCGGACGATACAGGAAAGCGTTTCGCCCTTGACCAGAATATCCTTGTCGGCGCTTATATTTACCGTTATAGTACCCATTACCGCAAGCGTAAGGATAAGCGAGATAACAAACGCGCAGATAAGCGCGGCGGTAAGCATTATCCCCGCCGTGCCGTCGAGATAGTAGGTAACGCCCAGCGTTATCACGATACAGCCGAGATAGCTGAGTACCGAGCGGAACGAGCGGAAATACCTGTTATCCATAAGTCGGCTGTAAAACGAAGGATTGATTTCCTCCTCCGCAGTGTTGTTGGCGGCAGAAGCCATTCTATCACCCTTTCAGCTAATAAAAAGTGAACAGTGAACAGTGAACAGTGAACAGTGAATAGTGAATAGTGAATAGTGAATAGTTAAGGAGCCGCTTCGCGGCGATTATGCGCAGGCTTCGCCGCGCACTCATTTTATCACATTTGAGCCGAATTATCATTTAGTGCGGCGCTGGCGCGAGCGAAGCTCGTGCAAGCGTCCGCATAATATGCGCCGCAGGCGCTCCTTAACTATTAACTATTCACTATTAACTATTAACTATTTTTATTTCAGCGGCGAACTATTAACTCTTTTTATTTCAGCGGCGCGGGGACTGTCATTGCTATCTGCTCCATTACCGCCTCTGCGTCGGGGTATGCCGATTTGCCCTTCGGCGAGAGCATGAGCCTGTGGGAAAGCACCGCCGACATAACAGCCTTTACATCGTCGGGGACGACATAATCACGGTCGTTTATATACGAATAAGCCTTTGCCGCCTTTAACAGCGCGATACCCGCACGCGGCGACGCGCCGAGCTTTACAAGGTCGGACATACGCGAGGCGTTCAGCAGCGACACGATATACTGCTTTACGCTGTCGGTGCAGCGGACGGTCTTTACATTTTCTATGTGCGAATTAAGCTCCTCTATCGTCATTACGGCGGGGAGCTTTTCGGAAAACTGCGGGTTCTCCGAGCGCGTGATTATATCAAGCTCCTCCTCGGGCGAGGGATAGCCCATTGATATTTTCATGATAAATCTGTCCATCTGCGCTTCGGGAAGGTGATAGGTGCCGTAGGTCTCGACGGGGTTCTGCGTTGCCAGTACCATGAACGGCGAGGGCAGCGGCATGGTGTTTCCGTCAAGCGAGATCTGATGCTCCTCCATTACTTCGAGCAGCGAGGACTGCGACTTCGGCGAAGCGCGGTTTATCTCGTCGGCAAGCAGAAAATTGCACATCGCAGCGCCCGCCTTGTATTCAAGCTCGCGGGTCTTGGGGTCTATCATCGAAAAACCCACGATGTCGGAGGGCATTATGTCGGGAGTGAGCTGTATTCTGTTGAAAGCGCCCTCAACGGAGCTTGCAAGCGAAGCCACAAGCCTTGTCTTGCCAACACCGGGAACATCCTCGATAAGGATATGCCCTTCGGCAAGCATGGCGCAGACCACCTTCGTTATCGGCTCGCGCTTGCCCACGATGACCTTTTCTATATTATTGATAAGCGCCGCTATCTGTTTGTTCATTGGCATTGGCGTGTTCCTCCTTGATATATGTAGAACCGGCGTTCTCTCGTAAACGTCGGGTATTTATTTCTTTGCATTAGGTGTATACGGCGGTATACGGCAAAATCAGAAAGTGCCGTATACCGTTTTACCCTTGAAAATCAATGGTTTGCGGGCTTTGGTATACGGGTATACGGTAAAAATCGTAAACTTTCAAAAAAAAGAATGATAAGTATTTTATATAGTTTGCGAAATCTGCCTAATACCTTAATACAGCAATAATTATGTAGTAATAGCGTAGGGTTTTCATTTAACTGTTCAAATATATTCTCGCATACCGACGTAACCGCCGATATGAGTATTACCCTGCCGAAAGCAAGGTAGACAGTGGTAGACAGTAGAATCAGAAAGTACTGTCTACCGTTTTACCCTTGAAAATCAATGGTTTGCGGGCTTTGGTAGACAGGTAGACAGTAAAAATCATAAACTTTACAAAAATGAATGATAAGTATTTTATAAAGTTTACGAAATCTGCCGTCTACCTGTCTACCTTTTGATTTTTCGCTGTAATAGCGTAAGATTTTGTATTTGCTGTCCAAATAATCGCCCTTGTGCGACATGACAGCCGATATATCCTCCGGCAGTGCGCCGCTTTAAGCATTTCGTTCAAAAGCATACTATATTATTATATCAAATAAAGATAAATAAGTAAAGTATGATAACATATTATTTACACTTTATTAAAGTTTAAGGACTGCCCGAAAGCTCCCTTTCGGCGGCGGAGAGAATCCTCTTCATTATGCTGACCGAGCGTTCGCGGCTGTATATCTTCCCGCTTTCGATAAGCGAGGTAACATAGTCCTCAACGGCTATCCTCATACTATGTTCGCTGACCGCAAGGAAAACAAGCCCCGTTCTCAGCCGCATAACGAAATGCACAGTTCCTTCCTCGCCTATATTTATCCGCAGATTATTCTTCGGAGCGCAGTCGCCGTCGATAAGCCGGAAATCATAAACGCCCTTCTCGCTGCACTCTATCATTTTTCTGAGGGCGTAGAGCCTTCTTTCGGGCGGCACGATATTGTATACTCTTTCCGGAAGCTCGCTGATAACGCCCGTTTTCATAAAATAGATAAGCCCGTTTTCCGTAAAAATGTTGGAATATTCTCTGCCTGCGTACCTCTGCTGCACAAACTTCATTCTTTCGAGCAGTATATTCTTTTGCTCCTGCGACAGATTCATATTGTTCTGCACGCCGACTTCGGTTGCAAGCAGAATAAAGCTGGGCTGCACGTCGATAGTGTACAGATAATCGTGATAATCTCTGCCGTTGCCGAGCATTCCCGAAATATCGTCCGCACGCACGATAAGCGGGTAGCATTTTTTTTCGAGCTTATCAAACTGGCTTACGGAATAATCGACGGCGATTTGATTGCGGCTTATGATACCCGACTGAACGTCGCACGGCGCACGGAACATGAAATTATCGCTGACCGCCAGCACGGGCAGCAGCGAGGATTCGTTGATATGCGATTCCACGCGGTCGTAATAAAACATAGGGCGGTAATTGCCGTACATCGCCGAAAGCTCGCAGACGCGGGGAAAAAGCTCTAAATTATAGTCATTTGCGCCGCCGGGACCCGTGCTGTTGTCAAGACAGAAGATATGCCGAATCTCGCTGCCCTTGTAGTAGCCGAAGGCATAACGCATGAAATCGACAAAATCATCATCGGGCTGGGCGATTATCCTTACTATGCTTTTATTTTCAAACGCTTCGACATTAGCCGAGTACAGCCGCCTGAACAGCTCATGCTTTTCGAGATACAGATTTGTAACGCCGTTTTTCGGAAGATCGCCTATTGCGAAAGGGCTTTTTAGCGCGGAGTATTCCTTTTCGCCGACTTCGGAGAGCTTTTCTATCATCGCCTTCACGTTCCTGCGCCTGCGGTAGAGGTCGTCGCCCACGAGGGAAATCTCGTACTGTTCGAGAAAAGTGTCGCGTTCGGTCGCCGACAGCATGAGTATCTGGCAGAGGTTCACGACGAAATCCTCATTCGGCGGTCGTCTTTCGCCGCTGATTATCTTATGCAGAGTAGTTCGGTCGATACCGCAGCGTTTGGAGAGAGCCGCGACGGAAACGCCGCTGCGGTCGGTATAGCCTTTAAGCAGCTCCGAGAACCTTGACATATAATTCACCCCGTATTAATCACATCTGTTGACTATTATAGCACAAGGCGGCGGTTTAGTCAATGTTTTTCGGAAAATTTACGCAGAAATCAACAGACTTGCCCACTAACTTTATTGAACCACACGATATTGCAGGGGCGGGGCTTGTGACATTTCGACCCGCCCAAATAAACTTTTTTTGCTTTGTATAATTTGCTTGACAAGCGGCTCTTTATATAGTATAATTATATATATTATCCATAACGAAACAAAATGAAAGGAGTTACAGCTTATGACCGACAAGGAATTACTGCGGCTCGCTCTCGACGCTGCCAAAAACGCTTACTCAAAATACTCGGGCTTTTCGGTGGGCGCGGCACTTCTCACCGACGACGGACGCATATTTACCGGCTGCAATATCGAAAACAGCTCCTATTCGCTGACGGTCTGCGCCGAACGTACCGCCATTTTCAAAGCGGTCTCGGAAGGCTGCGGCACGAATGCGTCGTGCAAGTTCCGCGCCATTGCGATAGTCGGCGGCATCGACGGGATTTTTTCCGAGCCTTGCACCCCCTGCGGCGCTTGCTTGCAGGTAATGAGCGAATTTTGCGGCGATGATTTCAAAATAGTCCTGACAAGCGGCGTATACCGCCTGAAAGACTTCCTGCCGAAACGCTTCGAGCTTAAATAACCGCAGTTATTTTGCCGTAAAAAATATTTCTTATTGTTCCGTTTTTGATACACTTAGTGTGCTATAATAATATTATCAAAAAACGAAAGGAGCTTTATTCCATGCAGAAAGCAAGCATGATAACAGAAGAGCTTATCAGGAGCGCCGCGCCAAACGCCGCCGCGCTCTCGAACGCGAAAAAAATATCCGACAAGAACGGCTTCCAGAAGCTCTGCATAAACGACGATGAAACTCTTATCTTCGGCGAATGCAAGGGCAGCGGAAAGAATCCCTACTACACCTCAGTCGATTTCATCGGCGACGCGCCCGTGTACCGCTGTTCCTGCCCGAGCAGACAGTTCCCCTGCAAACACGCCGTCGCTATTATGTACGATTACCTTGCGGGAAAGACGTTCGAAAAGGCGGCGGTTCCCGAGGACATTGAAAGAAAACGCAGCAAAATAGCGCAGAAAGCGGAAAAGGCAGCCGAAAACGCAGACAAACCCGCTCCAAAGCAGAATGCCGCCGCAGCCGCCAAAAAGCTCAAAAAGCAGCGCGAAGGGCTTGACCTCGCCGAGAGCTTTGTGAACGATATTTTCTCGCACGGCGCGTCGGCGGTAAGCAAGGCGGCGGCGGAACAGTATTTGCAGCTTGCCAAGCAGCTCGGCGACTACTACCTGCCCGAGCCGCAGCAGCTTATTTACGAGATAGTCGGTGCCGCAGAGAAATTCAGCCGCGTCGGCGAGCATGACGATTCCGCCCTGCGCGAGCTGATACACAAGTGCGTAAGGCTTTCGTCGTCGGTGAAGAAGTGCCGCGAGTACATCGACCGCAAGCTCGAAAACGGCGAAGTTCTCCCCGAAGACAGCGTGCTTTACGAAGCAATGGGCGGTGTCTGGAAGCTCACTCAGCTTAAAGAGATAGGGCTTTTCCGCGAGAACGCACGGCTTGTGCAGCTCTCGTTCACCGTTATCGACGACAGAACGCGCAAGATGTTTACCGACGTTGGCTGCTGGGCTGACCTTGACAGCGGCGAGATATTCACCACCGAGAACCCTCGTCCGTATAAAGCGGTGAAGCACATCAAGCAGGAGGATTCCGCATTCGGCGTATATTCGATAGAAACGCTGTATCTCTATCCCGGCACGATGAACAGGCGCGTGCGCTGGGAGAGCTTTATTGCCTCGCCTTGCACCGCCGATACATACAAAACGATAATTTCCAAAGCCGAGCCGACATTAGCCGACGCAGCAAAGAAAGCCAAAAACGAGCTTAAAAACACTCTTGCCGCGCCATACGCCGTTCTGCTGCTGCCCTTTGACCGCATAGAATATACCGACGACGGAACGGCGGTGCTTATCCACGGCGAGGAGCGCGTGCGGCTGACGGAACACCCGCATTATCCCGGCACATTGGGAACGCTTAAACTCATTGCGGGCGGGCTTACAAACGGCGCTATGCTCTGCGCCCTGTTCTACGACGGCACGGCGCACGAGATAAAGGCGGCGGCTGTCTCTGCCGTGACCGAAAACGGCATAGCAAGGCTTTAAAGGAGGAAAAAGCAAATGGAAAACAGGACAAATCCGTTCTACGAGCTTTACGACCGGCTCTACGCGGCGGCGGCGGCGGGAACAGCCGTTATCCCCGAAGATTTCAGGCTAAAACGCGCTGTTGACGGCTTTGCGCCGCTGGCGCAGAAAAACAAGGTCTTTGCAAAGCTGCACAAGATGTGCGCCGACCTGCTGACGGGCGAAAACGCTCCCGCGCAGCTTGGCGACTGCCTTGCCCTTGCCGAAGCGCTCGCCGTAACGCAGGGAAGTTTTTCGGACAGCTCCGAGACAAAGCCCGTCAAAGCCGAAGGCTTTACTCCGCATGATATTCCCTATTCAAAGCTCGGCGAGCTTAACGATACTATAACAAAAGCAAAAGGCGGCACTATGTATCTCCCCGACGAGCTTGCAGACCTCGCCGACGACCCGCGGCTTGTACGCGCTTTCCTCGAAAACTGTGACGGCAACGGCGAGAATTTAGGCAAGCTGGCAAAGGTATTCTGCAAGAAATGCGGAAAAGCGCTCGTTCAGCCGCTGTATGACAGCATTGATATGTCGAACGCAAAGGCGACGGGCAGGCAGATAGAATTTATCGCTGATATTTCGGGCAGCGAACAGACAGAGCGTTTCAGGGAGCTTGCCTTCGACGAGAACGCCCCCGCGGGCGTGCGTATCAACGCGATAAACGCGCTCGGGCGCTTTGACGGATCCGCAGACGACCTTATCGAGCTTTTCCGGACGAGCAAGAACAAGGTAGCCACCGCCGCTCTCGAAGCGATAGCAAGGATAAGCCCCCCGCAGGCGGAGCCGATCTTCGAAAAACTCGCGCAGAAATACAAGGCAGCCTACCGCACGGCATTCTCGCTGGCAAGATACCCCGTCTGCTCGCAGTATACGCGGGAAAGGCTGAAAAAATGGTTCGCCGAAAATCCCGACAAGGGCTTTGACCCCGATATTGAAGAACTGCTCCGCAACAAAAACGACGTTTACGACTGCTTTGAGCTTATCTTAAAGACATCAGCCGAGCGCCTTAAAGCAAATACCACTTTCCATGACATGACCTATTATGTCGAAAGAACGCTTATCAAGGACTTGCTTCTTGACGATAAATACGCCGACGATTACGCGCTTATGATAGAACAGCTTTACCGCCGCTATCCCGACAAAATGCTCTTTTTGCGGCTGATACTCGAATACAGGCGCAGCGGCGGAAAGGCGTTTGAAATTCTCGCCGACGACCTGCGCAAGGATATTAAAACTCTGCACCGATTCGTACACATGATAGAGCGCGATTATACAACAGGGGAAATTTATCTCAGTATGTATTACACCGATATGCCGCGAATGACCTTCTGCGACCATATCCCCGACAAGCTGCTTGAACTGCTCACCGAAGTTGAGCCGATAAAGCGAAACGACCCCGAAAACAACTGCCTTATGCTGCGGCATCTGTACGGCGTTTACATGAAGAAAAAGGAAGATTATGACAAGGGAAAAGCCGCCTCGCTGAAATACGCTATGATATGCGACAAGTATTATCCGAACAAGACAGCCGTTGAGGAGATGATAACCTGCGGAAATACCCTGCCCGAAGGCACGATAGTCAGAATGCTGTTATTCACGCTCGAAAATAAAGGCAAGCTGCCGACCACGCTTTATACGCTGGGTTCGCTGCGCTACGAGCTTGCAAGGCAGGTATACAACGAATTTTGTACTGCCGCCGAACAGCTCCCCGAGATGAAGAACAAGTTCTCCGAACAGGTCATAAATGACGGACTTGCCGTTATCAGAGGAGCTATAAGACTTATCGGAGATATTATCAAAAGAAACGATCTGTAATAAAGAAAGGAACGAACAACAATGTCAAAGGAAATTTTACGCCTGCCCGCCGAGCAGCTTTACAAAACCGAAATAGACGCGCTTATCGCCGCCGAGAAAGACCCGATACCCGAAGGCTGGCAGATGTCCCCGCGCTCGGTGCTGACCTACATCATGGGCGGCAAGGTCGGAAAGACCGTTATTACGCCGAAATACTTGGGCGACCGCCGTTTGGTGGAAATTTGCATAGCGACCCTCGTTACCGACCGCGCCCTATTGCTGATAGGCGAACCCGGTACGGCGAAATCGTGGCTCTCGGAGCATCTCACCGCCGCGATAAACGGCAATTCCTCCCGCGTGATACAGGGCACGGCAGGCACCACCGAAGAGCAGATTCGCTACACATGGAACTACGCCATGCTCCTGGCGAACGGGCCTTCTTTTGATTCGCTCGTGAAAAGCCCTATCTACACCGCAATGGAGCAGGGCGCTATCGCCCGCGTGGAGGAAATTTCCCGCTGCGCCAGCGAGGTGCAGGACGCGCTCATCTCGATACTCTCCGAAAAGCGCATATCTATCCCCGAGCTTGGCGAGGAAGTAGCGGCGCGGCGCGGATTCTCGGTAATCGCCACCGCCAACACCCGCGACAAGGGCGTAAACGAGATGTCCTCGGCGCTCAAAAGGCGATTCAACATCGTGATACTTCCCGCGCCTTCCGATATGGCGACCGAAATTGATATTGTCAAGAGCCGCGTGGCGCAGATGTCCCGCGACCTGAAGCTGACCTCGAAGCTCCCCGACGACAGCGCATTTGAGAAGGTAGTTACTATCTTCCGCGAGCTGCGTCAGGGCAAAACGCTTGACGGTCAGGTGAAGATAAAGCCGACGAGCGGCGTGCTTTCGGCGGCGGAGGCTATCTCGCTCATGGTCAACAGCATGGCGATCTCGGGCAGTTTCGGCAGCGGCGAGGTGACGGACAGCGAGCTTGCCGCCGCTTTGCAGGGCGCGATAGTAAAAGACGACGACAAGGACAAAGCCGCGTGGACAGAGTACCTCGAAAACGTAATGCGCAAAAAGGGCAAGGGCTACTCGGGGCTTTACGCAGAATGTAAGGAGCGGAACGCATAATGGCTGAATATTTCGGAGTGCGGCATTTCTCGCCGATATGCTCGCACCTGGTCGTGCAGTTTCTCGACCGCGTGAAGCCCGATGCCGTGCTTATCGAGGGTCCCTCCGACCTTTCGGGGCTTATCGAACCGCTTATGCGGGACGAGGTGCGCTTTCCCGTCGCGATACTCGCCTACACCGAGACTTCGCCCGTAAAGACCGTGCTTTACCCGCTGGCGCAGCACTCGCCCGAGCTTAACGCGATGAAATGGGCGCGGCAGCACGGGGATATTCCCGTGGAGTTCTGCGACCTGCCGGGCGAAGCGGCGCTGTATCATGCTTTGGAAGAACAATCCGAAAAAGAGGACAGCTCGGACGAAAACGCGCCGAAAAAGCCCTCCGTTTACGATATGCTCGAAAAAGCGGCGGGGCATGACGACGACGTTTTCTGGGAATACAATTTCGAGCAGGTGCGTGACTTGGACGATTATCTTGCCGCCGCAAAGGAGTACGGGCGTTCGCTGCGCGAGTTCTCGCCGGAGGATAAGCACAACGAGCTGCGCGAGGCATATATGCGCCGCCGCATCAATGAAGCCGAGAAAAAATACGGGCGCGTGGCGGTCATAACGGGCGCGTTCCACACGGCGGGGCTGGAGAACGTGCCGTATTCGGCAGACGACGAAAAGCTCACGAACCGGCTTAAAACCGTGCCGACAAAGGCGACACTCATGCCTTACAGCAATTACCGGCTTTCGGCGCGGTCGGGCTACGGCGCGGGGGCGAAAGCACCGGGCTATCACGAGATAATGTACAAAAACCTTTGCCGCGGCGTAAAGGAAAACACGCCCGCCGAGTATCTTTCGAGGATAGCGGCGTTTCAGCGAAAAAACGGCTTTGCGGCATCGAGCGCGGAGGTCATCGAAGCGGTGCGGCTTGCGGATACCCTTGCGGCGCTGCGCGGCGGAAAAAATCCCTGCCTTGCCGACCTGCGCGACGCGGCTGTCACCTGCATGGGTCACGGCAGCTTCGGCGAGGTCTCGCTTGCCTGCGCGGACGTTGAGATAGGCACGAGAATTGGCGAACTGCCCGAAGGCTCGGTATGCACATCGGTTCAGGACGATTTCATGCGGCAGCTGAAAGAGCTTAAACTTGACCGTTTCCGCACGCCGACCGCGCAGACCCTTGAACTCGACCTGCGCGAAAATATCCGCGTGAAGTCGGAAAAGTCCGCTTTTCTGGACTTGAACCGTTCGTACTTCCTGCACCGTCTTTTGGCGGCGGGGGTGCTTTTCGGCGAAAAGCAGCGGCGGCAGCAGGACAACGCGACATGGGCTGAAAAGTGGGAGCTGCGCTGGGTACCCGAGACCGAGATTCAGATAGTCGAGGCTTCATTGGCAGGCAGCACGGTCGTTCAGGCGGCGCGGAACACGCTGGGGCTGAAGCTGACCGAATCGCAGTCGCTCAAAGAAATTTCGCAGCTCGTCACAAGCTCGTTCGAATGCGGCTTGCAGGACTGCGTGAAAAGCGCGTCGGCGCGGCTGACCGAGCTTGCAGCGGAATGCAGCTCCGTTCCCGACGAGGGCGCGGCGCTTTCGGAGCTTTCGGGGATAGTGCGTTTCGGCAATATCCGCCGCATCGACCCCGAGCCGCTCGTGCCGATAATCAGGCAGCTTTTCCTGCGTATCTGCTTGCAGCTGCCGACCGAAGCAAAGTGCGCTCCCGATGCGGCGGCAAGGCTCACCTCGACGCTTGCGATAGTGAACGATGCCTGCACCGCGCATGATTTCCTCGACACCGAAAGATTCTTAAATCTGCTGACCGGACTTTCCGACAGCGACGACATCAGTATGCTCGTTTCGGGCTACGCCTGCTCGCTGCTTGCCGAGCGCGGGAAGATCACCGCCGAAAAGCTGTCCGAGCTTATCTCGCGCCGCCTGTCACGCGGAACTCCGCCGTCAGAGGCTGCCGACTGGTTCGAGGGCTTTTCAAAGCGCAATCACCGTGCGCTGATAATCCGTTTAAGCGTGTGGGAAAAGCTGTGTTCGTTCATCGCGGAGCTTGACGGCGAGGAGTTCAAAAGCGTGCTTATCTCGCTGCGGCGCACGTTCGGCGAGTTTTCTGCAAACGAAAAAGCCGACATCGCGGAGAACATCACCGAGATACTCGGGGTTTCCGGCACCAACGCCGACGAATATATCACCGCCGCCGTGACCGAAGACGAGCAATCCGCTATCGACAGTCTTGACGGTCTCGATGATTTTGATTTTGGAGATATTTGATTATGGAGATAACTAACGACAACAAAGCCCTGCTGAAACGCTGGCGGCTGATACTGGGCGAGGATTCGCAGCAAAGGCTTTCGGGCGCGGCAGGGGGAATGGAGCTTTCCGAGGAAGAGCTGCTTATGGATTCGGCGCTAAGTCAGATTTACGGCGGTAATTCGGGCGATGGCAGTCAGGGCGGCGGCGCGGGGCACGGTCCGTCCTCGCCGAAGCTGACAAAATGGCTCGGCGACCTGCGCACACTTTTCTCGCCAATGGAAATCCGTGTTATACAAAACGACGCTATCGAACGGCGCGGCTTGAAACAGCTGCTTTTCGAGCCTGAAATGCTCGATTCGCTCGAACCCGACATCTCGACGGCTTCGCTGCTGCTGATGCTGAAAGATCAGATACCCGCAAAGGCAAAGGACAACGCCCGCATTTACATCGCAAAGATAGTCGAGCAGATAAACCGTCTGCTCGCCGACGACCTGAAACGCTCCGTGACAAGCTCGCTCAACAAGCATGAACATTCGCCGATACCCTCCGCGGCGGCGCTCGACTACAAAATGACCATACGCCGCAATTTAAAGCACTTCGACCGCGAGCGCTCGCGGCTGCTGCCCGAGCATTTCTACTTCTTCGACCACGCACAGCGCTCAGGCTCGCGCACGGTGATTCTCGACATCGACCAGAGCGGCTCAATGGCGCAGTCGGCTATTTATTCCTCGATAATGGGCTGCATACTGGCAAGCATTTCCGCGCTGAAAACGCACGTTATAGCCTTTGACACGACGGTCTACGACCTGACGGAGAAATGCTCCGACCCCGTTGACTTGCTTTACGGCATTCAGCTTGGCGGCGGCACGGACATCAACAAGTCTGTCGCCTACTGCGAGGAGCTTGTCACCGAGCCGTCAAAGACCACGCTTTTCCTCGTGACCGACCTTTACGAAGGCGGCAACCGCGCACAGCTCGAAAGGCGGCTCGAAACGCTCAAATCGAACGGCGTGAACGTAATTATCCTGCTGGCAATAGCTGACAGCGGCAAACCCTGCTATGATTCGGAGCTGGCGAACAAGCTGGCGGGAATGGACATTCCCTGCTTTGCCTGCCCGCCCGAGCGCCTTCCCGAGCTGCTGGCGGCGGCGTTGCAAAAGCACAGTCTGAAACATTTTGCGACCGGTGAAGGCGCAAAATGAGCGTATACTATTTTCTTGTATTTGCACTGCTTTTTTCCACAGGCAGCATTATCGGCTGGTGCATCGAGGTGATCTTCCGCCGATTTTCGACCGACAACAAGGAGCGCGTATGGATAAATCCGGGCTTTCTGATGGGTCCCTGCCTGCCGCTTTACGGCTTTGCGCTGATAATGCTTTTCCTGCTGACGTTATCGGAAAGGTATCTCGGCATTGAAAACGTGTATCTGCGCAGAGCCGCGCTTTTCGCGCTTATGGCGCTTGCGATAACCGTTGTGGAATTTGCGGCGGGGGAAATATTTATACTCCACAGGCACCTGAAACTATGGGATTATTCGGATATGCGGCTGAATTACAAGGGCATCGTCTGCGTAAGGTACACGCTTTACTGGACGGCGCTTGCGGCGTTTTACTACTTTTTGATACACCCGCGCATTGAGCGGCTGATCGGTCTTTTCCGCGACCACCCGCTTTCGGCGTTCCTAATAGGAATGTTTTACGGCATACTGCTTATCGACGTGGCGTATTCGTTCGAGCTGACGGCGAAGATCAAGGCGTTCGCGGAGGAAAACCGCATGATAATTCGCTACGAGGAACTGAAAAAGCACATCAGTATTACGGTTAAGCTCCGCAAACAGCGGCTTGGCATTATCAGCCTGCCGAATACTATCAGGGATTTTCTTACCGAATATATGGAAAAACAGCGTGAAATGGCAAAAAGCGGCAGACTTAACGACTTTATTGACGACCATTTCCGCATAAAAAAGAACAAATGAAAAAAGCCCGGAACCGATCTAAACCGATTCCGGGCTGTATTGTTAATTATTTACCATTTCAAAACAAACGTTTCAGAAAAGCTGTCCGGGCAGTTTGAGCTTCTGCTTCGGCGGGAAATCACGGTCGAAACGCTCAACGTCCTCGTCGCTGACATAGTAGCCCTGCGGGGTCTGATAAACGCCCGTCACGCCGTCAAGATAGCCGGTTCTAAGCTCCTTGCAGAGAAAGAACGAAGCGTCCGCGCCCTCCGGCAAATCGTGGTATCTTATGCCAAATTCCGACGAATAGGTGAAGCCGCTCTTGCCGTAAAAGAGGATATTTCCCTCAAACAACACCGCGCCGAAGCCCATTTCCGCCGCCCTTTCGAGTGAGTAGTCAAGGATAATCTTACCGTAGCCGCGGCGTTTCAGTTCGGGCGTTACGCAGATAGGACCCATTGTGAGGACATCGACCACGCCGCCGCCGTCCTTTTCGATAACGGTCTTCATGAACATATTCTGACCGATTATCCTGCCGTCCTTTTCCATGACGAAATTCAGCTCACTTACAAAAGCAGGGTCATCTCTCAGAACATGGATAACGTAATGCTCGCTGCACCCGGGACGGTAGACGTTCCAGAACGCCTCTCTGATGAGGTTTTCTACCTCGCGGCGTTCGTTTTCCTTTTCATGGCGTATAATAACATCATTGATATTCATTGTTTTTCCTCCCGAAAAATCGTTGTATTTTAGCTAAAATCAAACGTCAGCCGGGAGGTCGGACAAATCACAGACGACCTCCCGGTCAGCCTGCTATCTCCGATACACTGTAATTCTTCAAACAAAAATCTCCTGTTAATAAAATTTTAATATTATCACAGCACCCCCGCCGTAAAGCAGAGGTGCCGTTTATAAGTTTGATTAAGACTTGATCAGCCCTTGTTTACCATAGAAGCGATTTCGTCAGCGAAGTTCTCTTCCTTCTTCTCGATGCCCTCGCCGCGTTCGAAGCGTACAACATCGGCAACAACGATCTTGCCGCCCAGCTTCTTAGCCTCAGCGTCAACATACTGCTGAACCGACTGCTTGTCGTCCTTAACGAACGCCTGTTCAAGCAGGCAGTTTTCCTTGTAGTACTTGTTGATCTTGCCGGCTACGATGCCTTCCTTGACCTTCTCGGGCTTGCCTGTCATCTTGGGGTCTTCCGCCATCTGAGCGAGCATGATCTTCTTCTCGTTCTCGATAACATCGGCGGGAACCTGAGTTCTGTCAAGATAAGCCGGATTCAAAGCAGCGGACTGCATAGCAACGTCCTTGCCTACCTGAGCAACAGCGTCCGCAGCGAGGTCGGTGTCGAGCTTAACAAGAACGCCGATGCTGCCGCCGTTGTGAACGTAGGAAGCCAGTGTACCCTCGAGTCTTACGAAACGACGGATAACGATGTTCTCTCTGATCTTCATGCCTGCAAGCTCGGTAAGAGTCTCGTCAACGGTCTTGCCGTCAGCGGTCTTGCAATTTTTAAGAGCCTCAACATCAGCGGGGTTCTGGTCGATAACAACGTCCGCTACCGCATTTACGAAAGCCTTGAAATCGTCGGTGTTGGCAGCGAAGTCTGTCTCGGTGTTTACTTCGAGCAGAACGCCAACCTCGCCCTTAACGGCGGCAACTACGAGACCCTCGGCAGCAGCTCTGCCGCTCTTCTTAGCCTGAGTAGCAAGACCCTTCTCGCGAAGAATCTCGATAGCCTTTTCTGCGTCGCCGTCGGTCTCAACGAGCGCTCTCTTGCAGTCCATCATGCCAACGCCGGTGCGCTCCATAAGAGCCTTTATATCCTTAACTGTAACAGCCATTGTAATATACCTCCTGTATTATTCATATCTCAAATATAGGCAGACAAATAATGCCTGCCTATTTCTAAAGTTCTTGTGGGAATTAATAATGAGGAATTATTCCTCTGCGGCTTCCTCAACAGCCTCAGCTTCGGCGTTGTCGGAACCCTGTCTGCCCTCGATGATAGCGTCAGCCATGCAGCCCGCGATCAGCTTAACAGCGCGGATAGCGTCGTCGTTGCCGGGGATAACATAATCAACGTCGTCGGGGTCGCAGTTGGTGTCAACGATAGCAACTACGGGGATACCGAGCTTCTTAGCCTCGCTTACAGCGATCTTTTCCTTGCGGGGGTCAACTACGAAGAGAGCGCCGGGGAGCTTCTTCATGTTCTTGATACCGCCCATGAACTTTTCGAGCTTCTCTATTTCGAGCTGGAGCTTTGCAACTTCCTTCTTGGGGAGCTTATCGAAAGTGCCGTCCTCTTCGAGCTGATGCAGCTGCTCCAGTCTCTTGATCCTCATCTGAATGGTCTTGAAGTTGGTCATCATGCCGCCGAGCCATCTCGCGTTCACGAAATGAGCGTCAGCTCTTACAGCCTCTTCCTTGATCGAGTCGCCCGCCTGCTTCTTGGTACCTACAAAAAGTACCTCCTTGCCCTCTGCGGAAAGCTCGCGAACGAAATTGTAAGCCTCTTCGAGCTTCTTAACGGTCTTCTGGAGATCTATGATATAGATCCCGTTTCTTTCGGTGAAAATGTACGGAGCCATTTTCGGGTTCCATCTTCTTGTCTGATGTCCGAAGTGAACGCCAGCCTCAAGAAGCTGTTTCATTGATACTACTGCCATTGCAGCGACCTCCTTTTGGTTTTTGTTTCCGCTTTCGCGTAAAGAAATTCTATCCTCCGGGCGGGTGTTATCCGTTCAACCCCCGATGATGAGGGAACCACGCGGAAAGCCGTCCGTGCGAATTGCCTATATATTATATCACATTTCGCCGAATTTTGCAAGAGAAATTTGTTTATGCAGGTATACGAAGTTTCCGGCGCATTTCGGTACAAATTTATACACATTCACTTCATCGTATCCTCGACGGTAAATGTACGGGAGCGCGAGTTCACGGCGGGGCTTTCCTGTTTGACGAGAATGGTATCCTCGCCGATAAGGGCTATTTCGGTGCATTTCACGATAAGGTCGCTTTCTCTGCCCATAAGACCGAACACGCGGGGTCTGCCGAAGATGATCAGCGAAGTCACGCGCTCAGTTTCGGTGTCTATTTCGATGTCGTCAACGTAGCCGAGCCGCAGTCCGCTCTTCACGTCGATGACCTCTTTATTTCTGAGCATAGTCAGCGTACATACCATAAAAACCACCTCACGCAAATATATGCACGCGGGGCGGCGATTATGACAACAAAAATAGATAAAAGATAAAAGATAAAAGATAAAAGATAATAGATAAACTTTGCCGGCACAAAAACAGCGGACAATATATAATATCTATTATCCATTATCTATTAACTATTATCTATCTTATGTTCGTCCCTTGCGCTCGTACCATTCCTCTTTCGTAATGTTGATCTTGCGGGGCTTGGCTCCCTCCTGCGGTCCTATTATCCCCATAGCCTCAATATCGTCCATTATCCTCGCGGCACGCGGGAACCCGAGCTTCAGCTTACGCTGCAAATACGCCGTCGAAGCATTCCCAGTCTCCACGATTATCGTTATCGCCTGATTTACAAGGTCGTCGTCGGGATTTATCGAAATGTCCGCGCCGTCGTCGTTCTTGGGCTTCGGCATATTCTGCTCGACCTCGTGAACTATCTCCTGATCGTAGTCCGCGCCGTGTTCGTTCTTCAAAAAGTCAACAATACTGCGAATCTCGGCAGTAGACGCAAAGCCGCTCTGTATACGCATCGGCTTCGGCATACCGACAGGCTGATAGAGCATATCTCCGCGCCCGAGCAGCTTTTCCGCGCCAACTTTATCAAGAATTACCATAGAATCCTTCATGTTCGACACCATGAGCGCCGTTCTTGAAGGGATATTCGCCTTGATAAGTCCCGTGATTACGTCAACACGCGGCGACTGCGTGGCGATAAGCATATGCATACCCGCCGCACGCGCCAGCTGCGCCAGTCTCATTACCGATTCCTCGACCTCGCTTTTTGCCGCGAGCATCAGGTCGGCGAACTCGTCCACGACTATCACTATCTGCGGCAGCCTGGTGCGCCCGCATTCGGGGTCGGTTTCGAGCATTTCCTCAACCATTTCGTTATAGTCGTCGAGATTCTTGGTGCCGTTGGCTTCAAACAGCTTGTAGCGGCGCATCATCTCGTTGACCGCCCAGCCCAGAGCGCCTGCGGCTTTGAGCGGCTCGGTGACAACGGGTATCAGCAGGTGGGGAATGCCGTTGTACATCGGGAACTCGACCTTTTTCGGGTCAATGAGTATCAGCTTTACCTCGTCGGGCGTTGCGTGGAAGAGTATGTTAAGTATGATAGAATTTGTAAACACAGACTTGCCCGAACCCGTAGTACCCGCTATCAGCATATGCGGCATTGCCGAAATATCGCCGATAACGATGTTGCCCTCGATGTCCTTGCCGACCGCGAACGAGAGCTTGCCCTTTGCGCGGCGGTAGTCGGGGCTGTCGATAAGCTCACGCATCGAAACGCTGTCGCGGTGAACGTTCGGTATCTCAATGCCTATCGCGGGCTTGCCGGGTATGGGCGCTTCGATCCGTATGCTGTCGGCGGCGAGATTAAGCGCTATGTCGTCGGCAAGATTCGTCACCTGCCGCACCTTTACGCCCGCGGCGGGCTGCAATTCGTAGCGCGTAACGGCGGGGCCGCGATGTATTCCGATAATGCGCGTTTTTACGCCGAAGGTCTCCAGCGTTTCGACGAGCCGCGCCGACTTGTCCTGTATCTCGCGCTGAATGTCCTCCTCAGATATGCGGCGCTCTGCTTCGTGCAGCAGCTCGACGGGCGGATAAACGTACCTGACTGTCGCGTTCTCTGCGGGAACGCTGTTTTCGCCGTTCGTGTCAGCGGCGGCAGCGCCTGTTCCCTGCTTGCGGTTGGAATCGGCAGCCGCCTTGCGGATAAGCTCGTCGAGCTTTATCTGCTCCGCCATTTTCTGCTTTTCCTCTTCGACTATCTCGGCGCGTGTGGGAGGCTTGTCCGGCTTTTTCTTTTTGGACTTTTCATCGGCAGGCTCTGCCGCTGATTCCTCTGCGCCTTCGGCGGGTTCAAGAACCTCCTCCGCCCATTCGGTCTTGTCGGCAACCTTTTCAGCAGCCTTATCAGCAGACTTAGACTTGTCAGCAGCCTTGTCAAGCACTACCTTTGAAGGCTTGCTATCGGGCTTGGCGGCGGCGGTTTTCGCGCTCTCCTCTTTGGACTTGGCAGACTTAGCGGACTTAGGCTCTTCTCCGGCGCTTTCTGCGCGGTTCTTCAGATCCTCCTGCGCCGCCTGATGAACCTTAGCAAAATCAATGCTGCTGCGTTTTTTCTTCTTGATCGCACGGACTACCGCTCCTGTATCCATTTCGGGAGCCTCAGCGCCGCGCCGAAGCGCTTCAAGGCGTTCCTGTCTGGGCTTTGCGCGGCGGTTCTCGCGCATTTTTATAGGCTTTTCAGGCTCGCGGTAATCATCGTCGTCGTAATCTTCTTCGTAATCGTCGTAATAGTCATAATAATCGTTATATTCTTCGTTGTACTCGACCGGATCCTGATCGTAATCATTATATTGCGAATAATCGGGAGCAGGCTGTGCGGCAATTTTTTCCGCCGCCTGTTTTCTTTGGATCGCTCTGTAATTGCTGTCTTCTTTAAGCGCACGGAAGCCGCCGACAAACGGGCTGATAAGCGCCCTCAGCACCTGCGGCAGCGTAAGATTCGAAAGCAGCATCGCAAAAAGCAGTATAAGAATAACAATCATTATCTTCGAGCCGAGCGCCCCGAAAAGCGACTGCATGGGCCAGCCAAACAAAGCGCCGATAACTCCGCCGCCGCGAAGCTCGATGCCGTCGGCGTACAGCCCTTTTATTTTCAGCCAGAAGCCCGCGCCCTCGACCTTTCCGCCGAAGAATATCTGCGCCGCGCCCGCGATAAGGAAAAACATCACGTTGCCCTGTATACTGCGTGCGATAACGGCGCTGCGCGATCTTTCACCCGCAATCGAAAACGCCATGTAGATCACAAAAAATCCGAAAACATACACGGACATTCCGAGCATACCCCTGTTTACGCGGTAAAGCGTTCCCCAGAAACTTTCCTCAATATCCCGAAAAAAAACAATATGAGCGACCAGAATCTCCGCCGCTCCCTGAACTGCGCCCGCATTGTCTCCTTTTCTGCGGCAGTCAGCTTTTTTGCAGCGACTTTTTTTGCCTTAGCCGCCTTTGCAGCCTTCGGCTTGGCGGCTGATTTCGCCGCCTCTCCGGTCTTTTTCTTGCTCACAGCCAAACCTTTCTTCCCCTCCCAAATGCTTCTTATAAGTGAACAGTGAATTCTTATAAGTGAACAGTGAATAGTGAACAGTGAATAGTTAAGGAGTTCGCTTCGCTCACGATATTATGCGGAGGCTTCGCCCCGCAAATAACGGTTGCGGTCAAACTCAAATGATCCACCATAAATTAGCGATACTATTAATTTGCACAAATCCAAACTATCGCAAGACTTTTCCTGACAATAATTATTTATGCAGTTTAACAAAAAGCGCTCATTTATAGTGATTTAGTGCAGAGCGAAGCTTCTGCATAATTTGCCGCGCAGCGGCTCCTTAACTATTCACTATTCACTGTTCACTTTTAACTAACTTAACTGTTCACTTTTAACTAACTTAACTGTTCACTTTTAACTAACTTAACTATTGATTGTTTTCAAGCCACTCCAGCGCGTCGCTCAGTCCCCCGAGACAGTCTATCAGCCCGCAGGCTACAGCCTCTCTGCCGCTTAAAACGGTGCCGACATCGGTTACAAGCTCGCCCTCCGCGAACATCAGACTTCTCAGCGCACCCTCGTCAATGCGCGAATTTGCCGTGATAAAGCCGTTTATGCGCTCCTGCATACGCCTGAACCTGCTCAGGGTCTGCGGTACGCCGATAATGGGGCCGTTCATTCTCACAGGGTGAATGGTCATCGAAGCGCTCGGCACGATGAACGAACGTTTCGCGCTCACCGCGAGCGGCACACCGATAGAATGCCCCCCGCCAAGCACGACCGAAGCGGTGGGCGTTTTCATGCCCGCGATAAGCTCCGCGATAGCAAGCCCCGCCTCAACGTCGCCGCCTACCGTATTCAGCAGCACCAGCAGACCCTTTGCCGCATCGCTCTGCTCGACCGAAACGAGCGCGGGGATAACGTGTTCGTACTTTGTGGTCTTGTTGTCGGGCGGGAGCGTGTAATGCCCCTCGATCTGCCCGATTATATCAAGGCAAAAAATGCCCCTGCCGCCCTCCTCGACGGGCGGAACGGCGGGTTCGTCTGCGCCGGGTCTGTCGGCGCGTTCATTTTCTTCATTCATAAAAACAGCCTCCGAAACAAGTATTTCTACTGATTGTTCCCCGAAGGCGCAATAATATCCCTTTTTTTCGTTTGTTCTGCTTTTTTGGATATTATCCTATCATACATTGTATCACAGATTCCGCCGCTTGTCAAGAGTATATGCACTGTTATAACAAAAATCAAATTTGCCCGTTTATTAAAAATTTTGTAACAAATGACTACGCGCAAAACGTGATTGCGGGGTCGGGGGCTTATTTCGACCTGTTCGCCCCGAACTCGACCGTAAATTTTCCCGCCCGGTCGATTTTCACGCTTTGCAGGGCGGGGGCTTGCTCCCGCACGTTTGCCCGCAAATCCTGTCTTGTCGGTAAGAATTTGACCGCCCCGCGTTTTCGTTTGCGAAATATCGCCTGTCTGAACTGTGGTTCAGACCGCTCTTTCGCAAATTAAAATCGGCAATTTGCTCGTTTCCGTACTGTTTTGCTGATTTTATCACTTTGCTTGTTTTTGTTAGTCATTCTTGAAATTGCCGATTTTAATTTTGACCGCTCAGATTCTTGCTTATCTCATGATACTTGCCCCCCCAGACCCCCTTCCTAAGACTTTTGATATGCCCTCGCTTTGTGCTTTTCACGCAAAAAACAGAAGCCCCGCACACAGCGGAGCAACCGTAATTATTTCAATTGGCAAGATTGGAAACAAGCTCCTTCACAAACGGCTTATCATCTATCCGCATAACGCAGTCATTATCCCTGCCGTCAAAAAGCTCCCCCGTCGAATACCACAAAACCGACCCGTCCACCATAGCAAAACTGCTCGACAAAACATTTTTTTCAAAAAATGTTATCCTATGGGTGATAAGCATATCCACATATTTATAGTAAACCTCGTCGTGTGATCTTTTCAGAACGACCGCAAATTTCACGCCGCTTTTCTTAAATTCATCGCCCGCACGGATTATCGCTTTAAAATTCTCTTCGGAAAAATTCGAGCCGACCACCATTGAATTTCTCTTCGCCTCAGACATATTTTTAAACACTTCGGCGACTGCATCTCCCTTGAATATCGAGCCGTAGCCCGTCGGCGAGGTATGCGCGGGAGCGTACCCGAGATTTGCATATTCACTCAGCCGCTTCTTGTACATATTTTCGAGCATACGCACGTTGAGGTCAATATAGTCGTATATCATGGCTTTGGTCTTGCCCTCGTATTCGCGGTGAAGTCTGCCGACATACTGCGCAAGCGTGCCGCTCCACGAGATAGGCATTGCAAGGAAAAGCGTGTCAAGGCGCGGTTCATCAAAGCCCTCGCCCGCATATTTGCCCGTTGCAAGTAGGATAAGCGTTTCCGATCTCGGCACGTTTTTCACCTGTTCGAGAAGCTCTTTCTTAGTTTTCAGCGTCCCCTGACCGGTTAAAATAATCACATTGTCGGCGGAATCCTTTAGCAATTCTGCCAGCCTTTCGATATGCGACATTCGTTCTGAAATGACGATAGGCGTTCTCCCCGCCTTGACTGCCTTGCTTACGTCCTCCGCTATCATGGTGCTGCGCTCGTCGTCCTCTGCAAGCTGGCGGTAAATATCGGTGATAGTCGGCTTTTTGCCCGTGTCCTCGGGGCGGAAATGCGTGGAACGCGGCACAAGGATATGCTCGAACGAATGCTTTTCCGCATAATCCTTAGCCGCCGCCGTGTACCGCACCGCGCCGCACTGCATGAAAATTATCGGCTGATGACCGTCGGAGCGCTTCGGCGTAGCGGTAAGCCCGTAAACATATTTCGCGTGAGCCTCGCGGAGAACAGTCTCGAAGCTGACCGCCGAAACATGATGACATTCATCGACTATCACCATGCCGTAGTCATTTATAACAGGCTTTACGCCGTCGTCCGAGATAAGCGACTGCATTATGGCAATATCTACAATGCCCGTAAGAGTGTTTTTCGAGCCGCCCAGCTGACCTATCAGCTGCGGCTTTTTTTTCTTGCCCGTCGGGGTCAGCTGTTCGGGGACTTCTTCATTTATAATAAGGAACTGTTCGAGCGATTTTTTCCATTGCTGCAAAAGCGCCTGCGTATGCACAAGGATAAGCGTATTGACCCGCCTTTCGGCGATAAGCCCTATCGCAGTGACGGTCTTGCCGAACGCCGTTGTTGCCGCAAGCACGCCGTTATCGTCAGCCGTAAGCGCGTCTGTTGCGCTGCGCTGGTCGGGACGAAGCTCGCCGTTAAAAGCAACGTCAATGCTCCTGCCTTCAAAGCGCTCGTCCTTCACGGAGAGCTTACAGCCGTTTTCCGCAAGCAGCGTTTCAACAGCCGGCAGACAGCCTCGCGGCAGCATGATACAGCCCGCTCCCTCGCCGTCGGCGGGGGTCTCCTCCGCAATGCTGATGATACGCGGCTTGCCGTAGGTTGACATACGCATAGCCTGCGCCTTGTTAAACTCGGGATTTTCAAAGCTCGCAAGCCGTTTCAGTCTGTTAAGCCCTGTCTCGGAGATGCCTTCCTTTGGAATAGCTAACATATTGGAAAGAACTGCCTGTATCTTTTTCGGGAACTGATTTGCGGTCTTTTTCGTCTGCCTGTTTTTCGGCTTATCAGAACGCTCTTCGCGGTAAAGCTCGCCAAGCACCCTGCCGCCGCAGAGCCTTTCAACCGCGCTGTCGATCTCCTGTTCGTCAAGCCTTTCGACCGATGAAAGAAACGCCCACTGGTCGATATAGGGCAGAAAATCTTCGTCAACGAAAAGCGAATTTCCGAACCTTACCGCCTGCTTTTGCAGCGGCAGCGCGATAAGGCTGCCGAGAGTGCCTATCGGCACGGTGTCCTGGCTCGGGTACATTTTGTCGTAAATGCTAAAATCTATCTCGTGGCGCTCGTTCATAGCCGCCGTGATAATCGCACTGCCGAGCTGCCGCGCCGTATCCGCCGCGACCGACTCATTAAAGAATATCCACAAATGACCGCCATTGCCCGACCGCGAACGCTCGACGGCGCAGGGAATATCATGATCTTTACAGATCTTCCGCACGGCGGCAATATCGCTCTGCCATTCCGCGCCGCCAAAATCTATCGCAAGAAAGAAAGTCGAAGCGTCGGAAAGCATCGGATAAATGCCGATAACATCGCGGCAAAGCTCGTCCCTGCCGCTCAAATGCGCGAATATCTCCTTATCGGTAAGGCGCTTGAAGCTGCGGTTCTTGCAGAGGGCGCATTTCACCTTCTGCATATCGCACACGCCCTTTGTCCACTTGTTATTGCAGGCGGGAGAGTAGCCGCTTGCTCCTGTGGTGGTGTTCTGAAAGCGCAGCGCGTAAACGTCATCGCGCCCGCGGAACAGCGAGCGGAAGAGTTCTATTTTTTCCTGCGGAGAGCTTTGCTTTGTGACTGCGGCGTTCGGGAACGTTTCCGCGCTCACCTCGCAGGAATTTAGCCAGCCCGCCATTTTGATAATCTCGCCGAGAGCGTGTTCGTCCTGCGCGGCGGGGATCATATCGGTAGCGGCGGCGCAGATCATCGGACATACATTATTCACGCCGAGACTGCGGAAGATGAGCATTGCTGTCTCGTAAGCCCTTTTCGCGCCGCCGCTGCCGCCCTGCGAAAGTATCACAGCGCCGCGTTTCAGCGCGACAGGGAGCGCTTCATGCCGGAAGATCGTCGCCGAGCTGTACACCTGAAAGCGGCTTGCGACCTTGAGCAATATGGAGGAAAGTTCGCCGTAGTGAACGGGCGAGGCTATCACGATGTTATCGCATTCGGTGAGATAGTCATATATTTCGCGCATATCATCGCCGATAGTGCAGGAGGGGCTTTGGCGGCAGGCGCGGCAGTCGGTGCAGGGGGAAATATTTACGTCGCGGCAGTTTACGATTTTTATTTCGCCGTGAAGATTTTTGCGAAATATTTCGATCATGGAGGAAGTATCTCCCTCGGGGCGGGGAGAGCCGTTTAAAATCAAAGTCTTCATATAAACACCCAATATCTGTAAAGTATTCGAGACCCGACCGGGCGCGGCGGGTATAACATTATTATAGCACAAATAAGGGCGGCGGTCAACAGAAAAAGGCAAATTTGTGTAAATAAGAAAAGCGAAAAAAACAAAAAAGTGGGCGGAGAAACGGACACGGAATCCAGCGCCCGTGCGCTGCCCCCTACGCAGGGGGCGATTACGCGGGTGCGCGGCACGAACAAGTTCGTGCTGCAAGCTCGCTCACGTTCTGCGGGACGGCAGGATTCGTTCCGCGATCCCTAATAAAAAAAGCCTTCACTTTGCTCATTTCTCCTTCGCCAAAGACATTACCCTTAAATATGCAAGCAACGTAGCCACCGCCGCGATCCCTGCCATAATGCCTGTAACGATCGTCTGCTCTGTCTTAGTGCCAAGATACACAACCAGCACCGTAAGCGCCATAGTAACGATCATATTCGGAAAAAGATAGACCGTTACCGCCGTCCCCTGCTTGATGACCTCAACCTCATTCTCCCAGTCAAGGCGGATATGCTTTACCCCGCAGGCACACCCCCAAGCCGACGAAAACGCACAAAGTATTACAATAAGCGTTACATACAAAACGGCACTGACCGCAGAAACCTTAGCCGAAACGCTGAACGAAATGACCGCAAACAGCGCAAACGGCGTTATCAGCAGGAAATTAAACAGCATTTTTCCCTGATAAAGCGTCTTCTTTGAGATAGGCAGGCTCTGCACGATCCAGTAATTCTTTCCTTCCAGCGAGGGCGTGAAAGCCGCCGTCGAGATCATTCCCACAAAGAAATACACGATGAAAGGGATAGCCGGGAAAAGCATTTCTTTCGTCAGCGGAGCGCCCTTGAACATCTTCGCTATCAGCTTGTCAATGTCCGCGAACATTATCCCGATACCCGCGATAAGGCAGAAAAGCTCTCCCACAAGCGCGTTTGTCATGTATATCGCCGAGCCTGTCATGCGGCGGAACTCCTTGAAAACTATCGCGCCGAGAATGCTGCGGGTCTTCTGCTCGGTCATGACAAAATTGCCCTGTGCCGAATGCGATTTCAGCGCCGAATTTATCCTGCGGTACGACCTGCCGACAAGAAGGAATATCACTTCGAAAAGCACCGCCGAAAGCCCCGCGATAAGCAGCATATCGGATATTTTAAGCTCTGCCGCCGCGCCCCTGAACCACTCTATCGGCGGATAAAGCCGCTCCGCCTTAACGTTCATATCGGACATATACGTCATGACCTCTTCGGTCTTGTTCTCGCGGAACATATCCTCAAGGAAGAATCTAAGCCCGAAACAGGCAAGTATGGTAAGTATTGAAAACACGGTCTGAGCTATCGTCTTATTCTTAAAGCCCGAGCCTAATTTTGCGATAATAAATCCCAAAAACGCCGCTAAAAGCATCGGTATAACGGGCAGTATAAGCGAAAGGATCAGCCACACGGGATAAACCGCAGCAGACGGCTTGGCGAAATATCCGTACACCGCAAGCATCGAGACCGAAACGCTCATCAGCCAGGGCAGGTTCTTGACGTACATATACATGAACTTGCAGGCGGCAATGCTTTTCGGCTCAAAGGGCAGCGACATCAGCATATCATATTCCTTGAAAGCGAACAGATAGCCGTTCGTCTTGAAAAGCGTAAACACGAACGAAAGCAGCGAGATGACCGCCGCGCACGCAGCGGGAATCTGTTCCGTCATGCCGTAATAGCCGAAGCCCGCGCAGTCGGCAACGCAGTACGAGATAAGCATTATGTAAAGAATAACATTTCCTACCATGCCGCCGGCTATCTTACTTTTCTTTTTCTTGTCTTTGCAGTATTTATATCTGTTTGTAAGACTTGTTGAAAGCAGCAGGTTCCTTAAAAGCACAATATTTCTGTTCATTTTCCTTCTATTACCTCTAAAAATACCTCTTCGAGCGACTCGCCGTGAGTAAGCTCTTCCATTGTTCCCGACGCGATTATTTTTCCCTGTTTTATTATTGCGACCTTGTTGCAGAGCTTTTCGGCAACGTCAAGCACATGGGTCGAGAAAAATATAGCCGTACCCTTTTCGCAGACCTCGCGCATTATCTGTTTGAGTGTGAAAGCCGCCTTCGGGTCAAGACCCACGAACGGCTCGTCAAGCACGAGCAGCTTCGGTTCGTGGATAAGCGCCGAGATGACCGCTAATTTCTGCTTCATTCCGTGAGAGTAGGAGCTTATCAGGTCGCCCAGCGAATCGGTTATCTCGAACCTTTCGGCAAAGCGGGAAATGCGTTCCTTTCGTTCGGCGGAGCTTATCCCGAAAATGTCCGCTATGAAATTAAGATACTGGATACCCGTAAGATTTTCGTAAAGATCGGGGTTATCGGGGATATAGGCGGTTATCCTTTTGCACTCCATAGATTCGGTTTTTACGGAATGACCGTCTATAAATATCTCGCCCTCCGTGAAGTCCAGCACGCCCACCACAGCGCGGATAGTAGTCGATTTTCCCGCGCCGTTATGTCCGATAAAGCCGTAGATGTCGCCGCTTTCGACGGTAAGGTTCACATTATCGGCGGCTTTTGCGCCGCCCTCGCCGTAGGTCTTTGAATAGCCCTTTATTTCGAGCATTGCGTTAGTTTTTGCCATAGTCTGTCACTCACTTTCTTTGGTCTGTTCTCTTTTATGATACATCTCAATATGTAATTAAGATATATTTGATATCATAATAATATCACATCTTCTGAAATTTGTCAAGGTTCATGGGAACTCCTGACAGGTTATTCAGACTTGATGTGACCGAGAAACAAGTTTCGTGCGTTTGCGCAGAATACTTTAATTCACACAGATACGTTCATTTCACGGGCAGCTCTCCCCTACGCAATATGTACCCCGCCCTGCATCGGGTTTTGCGCAGATAAATATTGTAGGGGCGCACACGCAGGTGCGCCCCTACGGTCTGTCTACATTACATATATTTGTAGGGGCGCACATTGCGCGTCCGTGAATGCACCGTCCGAATGATTTTTCCTGACCTTCGCGGCGATTTTCAAAAGTTAAAGACTTGTTAAGAATTGATGTGCTATAATTAATACATCAAAAGAACAGGGACAACAAAACGGAGATAAAGAAAGGAGACGATCTTATGTTTTTCAGAATACTAAAAAAAGACCTGAAACGCAAAAAGACCATGAACATCATACTTCTGCTGTTCGTTGTAATGTCAGCAATGTTCGCGGGGGCGGCGGTGAATAACCTCTCGGCGGTGACAAAGGGTATAGACAGATTCCTCGACCTCGCCGACGCGCCCGAACTTATGCTCAGTACCGCAACAGAGACCGCAGACGAACTGGAAGACACTCTCGGCGGAATTGATTCGGTAAAAGAGATAAAAACCGAAGAGAACTTCTTCCTCATGTCCGATTCGTTCAGGCTGGACGGCGAGCCGATGAAGTTCGTCAGCGCCGCCTGCATTTACTCGGATATTGCTGTAAAATATTTCGACAGCGCCGACAACGAGATAACCAAAGTGCCGAAGGGCAGCTTTTACTGCACCGCGAACGTCCTCGACGGTATCGAAGCTCCCGAAAAGGGCGCTCTTATGGAGCTTGAAGCGGGCGGCAAAAAATTCACTTTCAGATACGAAAGCACTCTCAAGGACGCTGCACACGTTTCCAACAATCAGGGCAGCCCCCGCATTATGCTGAACAAGGCGGATTTCGACGAGATAGAGCCGCTCGCGGTTTCGGGTCTGCCGAAATACAAGTATTTCTATGTAAAGACAGACGACCCCGACGCGGTGCGCGATGCCATAAGCGATATGACAGGCGTTAATGTCACAACCCGCGCCGAAATGAGCGATAATTTCCTTTACGACAAGCTGACGGCTTATATTATGCTTGCGATCTGCGTTGTACTGCTGATAACGGCTTTCGTGGTGCTGCGATTCACTATCGGCTTTACTATCACGGAGGAGTTCCGCGAGATAGGCGTAATGAAGGCGGTCGGCATCGACAACGGCAGCATTCGCGGGCTGTATATCGTCAAATACGCGGCGATAGCGGTTGTCGGCTCGGCGACAGGCTTTGTCTGCTCGATACCTTTAAGCGGCGTTCTGCTCGATTCCGTATCAAAAAATATCGTGTTCGGCGGCGGCGGAAATATACTGCTGGCGCTGGCAGGCTCGGCGGCGGTCGTTGTTATGATACTTCTTTTCTGCTACGGCTGCACCCGCAGAGTGAAAAAGCTCTCGCCCATTGACGCGGTGAGAAACGGTCAGACAGGCGAGCGCTTCGGCAAAAAGAGCCTTATGCACCTGGGACGTTCAAGACTTCCCGCGACAGGCTTCCTCGCCGTGAACGACATTGCAAGCGCTCCCAGGCAATTCATTATAATAACGATAATATTCACCCTCTGCGTACTGATGATGACAATTATGTCAAACAGCGCCAATACGTTAAGCAGCGACAAGCCCATTGAGCTTTTCTGCATCTCCCCGCAGACAGACATTACCATAATGGACAACATCGACGGCATGAACGAGGCTTTCACCGAAGGCGCGGACTACGAATCGCTTATCAGCAAAACCGAAAAGACCCTCGCCGAAAACGGTATTCCCGGAAAAGCCACAGTTACCTACGGTCTTGACTACACGACCACCTGCGGCGACAATTCGTTCGATATTCAGTACATTGTAACAAAGAACACTTCGGCGGAGAATTTCACCTACCTGAGCGGCAGCGCTCCCGTCAAAGAGGACGAATGCGCCATGACCGACCGTGCGCTTGAAAAGCTCGGCGCGGAGATAGGCGACAGAGTAAAGGCAGACGTGGGCGGCGCTGAAAAGGAGTTCATCATAACAGGCACGTTCTCCTCGTTCATGAACGGCGGCTATACCGCAAGGCTCTGTGAAAACGCGCCGATAGCTCACGACCAGCTTTCGAACTTCTTAGGGCTTCAGTTTGAGTTCGACGGGCAGCCTGACCGTGCGGGGCTTCGCCGCAATGCCGACAAGGTAAAGGAGATATTCGACATTGAAAAGGTTCTGACAAACGCCGAGCTGGTGGATTACTTCACCTCGATGTCCGGCACGATGAACGGCATAAAGAAAGTAATGATGGTCATGACCGTGATCGTCACCTCGCTTATCGTGATACTCATGGAGCGCAGCTTCATTTCGAAGGAAAAGACCGAGATAGCGCTTATGAAGGCGGTAGGCTTACGCAGCAGGAGCATTGTCGGGCAGCACGTTATGCGGTTCGGCATTGCGGCTCTGACGGCGGCGGGCATTGCGTCGGCGGCGGTTCTGCCTATAAGCAAGTGGCTGATAAACTTCATTTTCTCAATGATAGGCAGTGTAAGGGGGGTAAATGTGGCGTTTGACGCTTTTGAGATATTCTTCACCTGTCCTGCGATACTCATATCGGTAACGATAGCAGGTTCGTTCCTGACGGCGCTTTATATGAAGACGATAACGGCGACGGACGCGGCAAGCATAGAATAAGCCTAAAACAGATAATAGTTAAATAGATAATCACTACCGGGCGGCTGCACGAACTTGTTGGCATTAACTTTGTTAATGCAGCCATTGCTCCCGCCCGTAAATGAACGGTTTTTAAAGATGATTTTCGTCAATCTTTTTCTTAAGTTGTGGATAGTGTTTGCGAGAAGAGCGGTCTGAACAAAGTTCAGACAGACGATATTTCGCAAAGAAAGCGCGAAGGTTCGAAAAATCGCAAAGGCGGGGGAATTTCACGGACGTACAGACAAGCAGCGAACGCGGCAGGCACAAAAAAGCGGCGTATTTACGAAGGTTACATCGGTATGCGTCACATTTTTCGGACAGTAAATCATAAACCCCGCGTAATTACAGCGTTTTATACGCGGTATACATCGAGACATCACTTTTCGCAAACTTTATAAAAATATATATTCTGATTTTTTAAAAGTTTAAATACAGGAAAGTGATGTATACATGACAACCGCAGGCAAAAATCCAATAATAACGCAGTGTTTTACCGTAACTGTCCAAAAAATGTGACGTATACCCGATGTATACCACAAAAAAGTGACGTAATAGCGTGGGGTTTTGAATCAACTGTACAGAAAATCCGATTAATACCATATTTACAAATCAAATATTTTTACCGAGACATAAGAAAGGGGAATCTTTATGAACACCGTATTAAAGACAAGAGGACTTTGCAAGACCTACATCGTGAACAAGAGACAGAACAACGTACTAAAAAACGTTGACCTTGAAATAAAAGAGGGCGAAATGGTCGCCATTATGGGTCCCTCCGGCTCGGGAAAAAGCACTCTGCTGTACTGCGTGTCGGGCATGGACAAGGCTACCGCAGGCGAGGTGGAATTTAACGGCAGAGAGACCGCGCACATGAGCGACAAGGAAATGGCACAGCTGCGGCTCGATGAAATGGGTTTTATCTTCCAGCAGATGTACATGATGAAGAATCTCTCCGTGCTTGACAACATCATTCTGCCTGCGGTGAAGTCGAAGAAGAACCACGAAAGCCGCCGCGAGACCGAACAGCGCGGGCGCGAGCTTATGCACCGTTTGGGTATAGACGATGTGGGCGGCAACGACATCAACGAGGTTTCGGGCGGTCAGCTGCAAAGGGCGTGTATCTGCCGCAGCATGATAAACGAGCCGAAGATGATCTTTGCCGACGAGCCGACGGGCGCTCTTAACCGCAACAGCTCCGACGAGGTAATGAACGAGCTTGCGAAGCTCAACCGCGACGGCACGACCATAATGTGCGTTACACATGACCCCAAAGTAGCCGCGAAGTGCAGCAGAGTGTTGTATCTTGTGGACGGCGGGATAGTCGGCGAGAAGTCAATGGGGCATTATGAGGGCAATGAAGCCGAGCTGCGCACGAGGGAGCGCGACCTTAACAACTGGCTTATGGAACAGGGCTGGTAAGATAAGTAAACGACATTGAAATTTGCGGGTAACATATATTGTAGGGGCGCTCCTGCGTGAGCGCCCGCAATTCATGCTAAATGTTGGAACAGGCACACACACAGGTGCGCCCCTGCAATATGTATCCACGCAAAACCCGATGCAGGGCGGAAAAGAGCGCTTTATTTCGTAATTATTAAAATATCGTTAATTTATGCAAAAGATGATTGACATTTCGCTTCGGCGGCGTTATAATATTTAAGTAAAGATTATGGACAACGGCGTTCCTTTCGGTGTGGGAGAGGAATGCCGTTTTTTTGTTTGGAGGAATTACAATGTGTTCGATAATGGGTTGGTGCGGCAGCGGTTTTGATGAAGAACTTTTTCTGCGCGGTTTTGCGGCTACGATCTCACGCGGTCCCGATAATTCACAGGTCGTAAACTTGGGTAAGGGGCTGCTCGGCTTTCACCG
>CACYSH010000044.1 GCA_902776945.1 uncultured Ruminococcus sp. | reverse complement strand
CAGCGCTTTCGTACTCACGGGAACAGAGAAGCCCATTGAACCGCGTACAATGCAGTATCGTTTCAAGCGTGTACTGAAAATCATTAACATTAATGACTATAATTTCCATATATGTAGACACCAGTTCGCAAGCAGTGCGGTCGAACTCGGTTTTGATGTAAAGACACTATCCGAGATATTAGGACATTCGAGCGTTCAAATCACGCTTGACCGCTATATTCATACTTCGATGGAGCACAAGCGCAGCTGTATGAATTTGCTGACGATGGCATCTTAACGTGATAGGTTCGTCAGGCAGCAGCTTGAAAACTGAATAATGGCGCCGAAAACGATCATTTCATCTGCAAACAACAGATTTTGCGAAACGCTTTTGTCCTTTTACACGTTTTTTCTATCCATAATTTCAAAAATTGTCCGAGACCGGTTCGTCACCGACCTCGGATTTTTCAAGTTACCTCTTAGGCTTTTTGGGCGCAGGCTTCTTCTGCTCGTCCTGCTTTTGTTCACGTTCGGGAGCCTTGAACGATTTAAGCTCCTTGAAGCCGAACGTGTCCACATAGTACGGCTTTCCCTTTGCTACGACCACATCTGAAACCGAAAGGCTATGCCCCTTGAAGTCCTCTGGGGGGGCAATGTTGAATTTAGTGTAGACCGCTTCAAGCTGCCTGCCTATTGTTTCCCCGGACTTTTCAAAAGGAGCAAAATCGCCCTCATAAACCTTATCATACGTCGAAATATCGGGTTTCTTCCCCTGTTCGGCAAGTCTTTCAAGGCTTATAAAACGGATATCACGGGTCTCGTCGCCGCCTTTAAGCTGATATATCTCAAATGTCGGTTTATCCTGCGTGGGCATAGTCGGTGTTGGCGAAGCAATAGCCGCTTTCAAAGCCTCATTGCACTTGAAATAATCACCATAACAAATTATGCCCGTCTGCGAATAATTCCCGCTTTCGGAATCAAGGGTATATTTTGTGAGCATATGCGTTGACTCCGGCTGATCGTCACACTTTTCTATGCGGTACTGATACTTCATAAGCTCCGGCGTCGGTTCGTACATTCGGGCAGAAATCTCGTCTATGGTCTGCGGGTGAGTAAGCTCCACATGAGCGACGCCCTTGCGCTTTTCATACACTTCCATGAGAGCTGCCTTTGCTTCGGGTACGGACGGTATACTGTCCTTGACAACCGTAACAATACCGTCAGCGGCAATACCCACAACAGCGTATTTCCCGCTGTTGTTCTGACGTACTCCGTAATACTCGGTCGGCAGATCAACAACACCGGAGACAGCCAGCTTGCGCTCATACGCCGCCTTAAAAAATTCAAACTCCTCCTTGTTTTCGGGGGCATATGTCTTGTCGGTAAGCATATCGTAAACTTCCGTGGTCATATCGCCTGTGCCGGGCATACCGTTCGCGTCGATATAATGCGCATTTATCTTCGTGACCTTCTTGTAGAAATCGGCAACGGAAAGACCGCTTTCTTTCTGTTCACGGTCGTATGCGTCATTGTCCAGCCAGCCAATGCCCTCAACAAAATATTCGTCGGCAGACGTATTGTAATACTTGGTTTCGGGAATACCTCTGAAATCGTCCAAGATAGAAACTTTTTCTACCGCAAGCAGATATTTATCCTTGAAAAAGTCAGGCAGTTCCTTCTTTTCCTCAACAACTGCGTGTTCCCGCTGTAAGCAGAAACGCTTGTCGATCAGTTCCTCGAAAAGATGGTTCATGATTACGGGGTGGGTTTCCGTGAGGAATTTCAACCGGGTTTTGTCGCTGTCAAACATATATTGCCGCGCCATATCTTTGACCTCGTTTGTGAAGCGCCCATCATGCATTTTTAGCTGGATTGTCGCTGCAACCGTATACATAGCGCGGTCGATACCAAACTTATCGGCAAGGTTCTGTACAAATCCGGACAGATTTCGGTTTTCATAAGCCGAGTGGATATGTTGCTCAATGTAGTCACGGCAAGCCTGCGATGCCTTTATGCTCGATTGCAGGTCCGATAGCCGCCCGTTCATTTTTGCGTCCATGTATGACTCCACCACGATAGGAACGGTCTTGTAATCGAACGCTACATTTGACCTCGAGGGCATATCCGACAGCGTATCAAAAAGCGAATCGGGAATTGTGCCGCCCTGCTTCGGGATATTATCGAAATCTCCGGTGAACGGACGGGTATTGCTAAAGCCGCCTCTGTCAGCGTAAGCTGGTGCGCCGTATGCCGGCTGATAGTTCTGCTGATAATTATTCTGATTATTGGTGCGGCTGTTTTGCTGATACATCTGCTTGACCTCAGCGACCGCCTGTTCATAACGCGGAATATCAGCTTTATTTATGGTTATCGTTGTGGTATAGCCCTTACGCAGACCGCTGAAACGAACGCCGTATTCATAGAGTTTCGCCGCTATATTATCTGCGTGTCGGTTTTTCAGATTCGTGTAATACTGCAACTCGTTCTTGTTTCCAAGCTGATCGTAGGGCGTGTTTCCGATAACGTTAGGATTGCTCTGCTGCGATTGTACAGACTGACTATTGTAGCCGTTCTGCTGATATGCGCTCTGCTGTCTGCTTTTTGTAAGATTGCCAAGCCTTTGCAGCAGTGAATTTGCTTCTTCCGACACTTGCTTATCACCGACCGTATTCACAACCTTTCCGAGAAAGGAATTCAGGCTGTCAACATCGCCGTTCGAGATGTTATTTGCAACGCTCTGTATGCTGCGCTCGCGGTCGCCGGCAACATTACGATAGCCGTTTGTGTTGTAGTTGTACATAAAGGCTTCAATGTCATGGGCAAGCATATCAGGACTGTCATTATTCTGAAAAGAGGGCGCACTCCCCTGCTGATTAATCTGCTGATAACCGCCGCCCGGTCTGCCATTGTTGCGCTGATCGTACATGTGCTTGACCTTATCTACCGCCGCTTCATAGCGGGAAATATCCGCCGAATTAATAGTGATCGTAGTTGTACCGCCCTTTATCACGCCGCTGTATCTGATACCGTCCGCATCAAGCTGACGGGCGATATTCTGAGCGTGTTTGTTATTCAGCCCCTTGTAATACTGAAGCTGCCCCCTGCCGCCGAGCTGATCGTAAGGCGTGTTGCCGATGATGTTATTGTTCCTTTGCTGATAGCCGCCCTGCTGCGGAAAATTTCGCTGATTGTAGCTATCATAAAACTGCTGATTTCTCACGTTTCCTAAACCTCCCTTGTCGAAATCAAGTTCTGCCGAATATTGATATTCGCTTAATGCGATCTGCGCCGTGTCGGGTGCGTTCTGAACCTCATCAAAACTTGTTGCCTGCACACCGTCGATGAAAACATCAAGCCCCCTGCCCCACATTTCAATAGCTTCCGTCTTAGAAACGGGGTACAGATCGGGATTATCCTCGGCAGCAACTACTCGCTTCGGTTCTTTTTCGATACCGTACAGCCCGGAGAAATTCTCTATCTCCTCACGGCTTTCCGCCATACCCTCCGTCCCATCGGGGTACAGAAGATAGACAGCTTCACCCCGATCATAAGCGGCAAGAGCTTCTTCCGTTGTGTCTATCGGATTCATGTACTGAAAATCATAGCCGTAGCTGTTACGCTGATTTATCGTGTTGGCGGTATCATCAATAGTTTTGAACACCGCACCGATGTCCGTTTCCTTTTCAGCCTGCTCCATTATCTTCTGAATGTCGCTATCCTCGAAAACAATGCCTTTCTGCTGAACAATATCAAGATACATTTCCGTCTTCTGAACGTTTGATAATTCAATATCGTCCATAATTTCGTTGACCGTAAGATCACGCTTTTTGTATTTCAGCAATTCCGAGTCAATAGCCGAAAAAAGTGCCTGCGAAGTCTTTTGTATTTCGTCAAGAAACTTGTTCAGTTGGTCAAGCTGTTTTCCCTCCGACCATGAAGCAATATACGGGAAAGAATAGTCCGAAGTGTCAACCCCCAGCTTCTCGCAGACGATAAATGCAATTGATTCCGCCTGCACCTCTTTTTCATTCCGGGGCGATTTGGTTGTAACGATCTTTTTATCGGGATCGTGCAGCAGACAGTGCGCCGATTCGTGGACAACTGTTTTGAGGGTTTGCTCGCCGCTCATGCCCGTTTTTATGACAATGCTTTTTGCCGAGGGACTATAATAACCCTTTGCACCGCCCGTTATTGTTCTGTATTCCGGCGTTATTTCAGTTACTTTTTTAATAGCCTTGAAGATAACGTTCAGCTTTTCCTCATCAATTTCACCGACAAGCTCCTGCACAGGATCGGGAATAGGCTTACCGTTCGTCTGCGAAAGATCAAATACAAACTGCTTTTTGAAACGCATTTCTACGATATTCTTTTCGACGGTTTCCATCTGCTCGGTACCGTCCTCATTGTAGAGCTTGTTGCCCCACTCGTCCTCCGCCTGACGTTCTATCTCCACATACTGATTAGTCTTGTGAGGAACGGGGGACATTATGACAATGCCATTTTCGCCCTTGTTTACCGAGCGCCCCAGCTTCTTCCACAGCCCGAACGAACCCACAAGTGTCGCGTCCGGGCGCTGTAAATTGATAAGCATCGTATTTCTCGCAGAGTAGTCAGTAAACTTTGATACGAATTTCAGATACTCCTTGTACTTATCCGATGAAAAGACTGCCTCCACTCCCTTGTCGATACGATAAAAAATGTCCTGCATTTCCTGCTGCTGCCTGCGCTGATACTCAGAGCGTTCCTCGGGGGTATAATTCTTTTTCCAAGCCATTCTGTCACCTCCGTGTTCGCTTTGTAGGCTTCATGGGCGCGGGCTTGTCCTCTGCCGCTTTTGGTGTCGGCAATTCTGCCGCCCGTTTCTGCTCCATGACCTGCTTTACCGCCTGTGCCGACCTCAGCCTGTACGCTGCTTCTTCGATTGCGGTATCAATTTCGGCAACGCCGTTGAACTGCACCATACCGTCCCATTCCTGATAGATCTCGTCAAGAACGTTATCTGTATCAAGCAAGACCTGAATATCATCGGGGCTCAGAGAGGTCATACTCATGTTGCAGTAATCAACTATGTACCCCTTGTTGTAGATCTCATACGCAGAACGGATAATGTCATCGGGCGTTTTTGTGCGGAGGTCTGCTATGTACTTCTCATAATCTCCCGCGACCTTATCCGCAAGTTTGGACAGCCCCCTATCGACCTGAAAGTCAACATATTTCTGCTCCAGAATATACGGCGTGAGCTTATCCATATCATTGATCTTGTTTTTCAGATAATCCTTGAACTCTGCCCAATCGGGCTGGCGGCGCATTTCATCTATCATACTTGCGAGCCTACTCTTCAGCTCCGCTACAAAAGAATTATTCTCATATCCATCACCAATACCCATAGTGCTGATTCCCATATCGTGCATTTCAAGTATGATGTCTTGGCTCAACTCCATATTGTTCATCGTGCGCCTCCTTTCTTTTTCGACATCTGCGGCTTGTCGGACAGTGTTTCGTTATCCTTTGCCTGCGCCCGCTTTTTTGATTCAAGAATACTGTCCGCGGCGTACTCCATTGCCTTCGGAATATCGTCGTATGTTTTAAGATACTCACGTTTCAGCCATGCGGAATATATCTCATCAAGTGGGTTCTCGGTTGACATCAACGCACCATACTGCTCCTCCGATATATCCGCAGGCTCGGATTCGATATATGCCTGAATATTGGTCTTGACGGTAATCTCATAACTGCGCTTTATGGCTTCATCAACACCCTGTTCACGGATACCGGCGATAAAGGCTTCAAAATCCCTATCAACCTTGCGGCTGAGTTCTATGTTCAGCTCCTCCACACGATATTCCTGATAGGCTTCGACAAGTCCGTCAGCTGTAAGGTGTTCAATGTCCTCCATATCCTCCGCTATGTAATTGCGGAAGTCCTCCCAATCGGGATTGCTTCGCATTTCATTTATCTTGACCGCCAGTGCCGACCTTGAAAAGGTAATGCTGTCACCGTCTGCAATGGTTTTCTCTATATCCTTGACAAGATAAAAATCGTTCGATTTATCGTATGCGAAAAGCTCCATTCCGAGCTTGTCTATTTCGCGGGCAACATCGGGGTTGAGGGCAACAAACGTGTTGTCACCCACCTGATACGTTCCCGATTCCACAAGAGCGCGGATCTCGTTATACGACCAATCCTCGAACTTCGCCGCCACCAATATCCTTGAAGCGGTCTTTGTATCAAGCCCCGCCGCGATTGAGGAAAAATAGTCATTCAGATATTTCTCGCTGCCGCCGGAAACAAGGCTGTAATTCGTGATGTGCAGCAGATCACCCATAGTAATGATGTTGCTATCATACGCCTTTACAAGCCGCTCGACTGCCTCATTGCTCATTTTCGTATGCGCCAGCCTATCGGCAAGCTCGCGGCCGCTGTTCGCCATGACCTCCAGAACATAATCCGAGAAATGATGACTAACGATTTTGGCGTACTCCACGTTATCGACCATGTTGCACAGCCTTTTCATGCTTTCTGCTCGTGTAATAATTCTCACCGTCCCTTTCTTTTGAACATATCCATAAACTTAGGCTTATCGGACAAAACGTCCGTCTGCGCTTTCTTCGCAAGCTGGTATAATGTAATTACCAACCACCCACCCAGCAACAGCACAAGGTTGGCAAAACAAAGTGTTGCACCCGACCGCAGGTTTGTGGTAAAATGAAACTATCATAACGTGAGGCTGCCATGCTTTAGCTGCTTGCCGGGCGCCCGGATTTTCGGGAATGCTCCTACTTTAGACTAAGCGGTCGTTTCATAAGGAACTCGTTCTTTCAGCCGGTCGGGTACAGCTTTTGTCTGTCTACTCCTATTCTTCGCCAGCATAGCGTTCTTTGTGAAAAAACGTTCAGCCTCGGAACCGAAAGGAAGGTAACGCATGAAAGCAAAAATTATTCCTCAGAACATCCCTGTCGCGGGTATCGACGTCAGTAAGGACAAAAGTGATTTCTGCATACTCGACACCGCAAACAAAATTTTCAGACGCGGCATCGTTCAGCATACCCTGGATTCGATGACTGCATTTCTGAAAATAATATCCGACGCTGCCGATAAACTCGGTGCAAAGCCCATATTCGTAATGGAAGCGACCGCATACTATCATCTAATGCTTCATAAGCTGCTTACAGAGAACGGGTACGCTGTTATTGTTATCAATCCCATTCAAAGCGGAAGCATCAGGAACGTAGATATCCGCAATATCAAGAACGACAAGGTAGACGCGTACCGGCTTGCTTATCTGTACAGGCTCGGAAAGCTGAAAGCGTCAAATATTCCTGCGGGAGATATTTCGCGCCTGCGTTCGCTTTGCAGATATCATATGTCCGTGACCGATGATATTACGGAACATACGCTGAGACTCCGCAGCTATGTGGATCAGTCGTTCCCTGGCTTTGAGAATGTGTTCAGCAAGCTCAAGGGCAAAACGCCTCTTGCTGTTCTGGAAAAGTATCCTAGCCCAAAAGCTATCCTTAACGCCGATGAAAAGGAGCTTGCAGAGCTGCTGTCTTCGGTTTCAAGAAAGGGTATGCAGTATGCTGAGCCCAGGGTCAGGAAGCTCAAAGCGGCAGCCGAAACGGCATTGAAGATAGGGCTTGACCGCCCAGAGGACGAGATACTTATCCCTGCGGAGATAGCGGTCATTCATCAGCACCAGATGAACCTTAATAAGGTAGATGAAGAGATAAAAGCGGTCATAAAGAACTGCGGCACACTCAAAGAACAGGCCGAGCTTCTCAAAACTATCCCTGGTGTAGGAGATCATTCGGCTGCGGCACTGATCGCGGAGATAGGGGACATTTCGCTGTTTTCAAACGCCAAGTGTCTTACAGCATATTTCGGACTGGAACCTGCACAGCGGCAGTCCGGGAAGTTCACCGGAACCCGAACAAAGCTGTCGAAAAGGGACTCGTCGTATCTGCGAAGAGTGATAAACATGGTCGCGGTAAAGAGTTCGTTCAAACAGAAAAACGGAACATACGCAAATCCTGTACTGGCGGAATACTATGAACACAAGTGTGAGCAGAAGGAAAAGAAGACCGCTCTGTGCGCCGTTATGCGTAAGCTGGTGCATATCATATATGCGGTACTCCGCGACCGGAAGCCGTTTGAGCTGCGGACGCCAAAACAGCATGAGCAGCTTATCTTCGAGAAAAATCGTATGCTCAGGCTGACTGCATGACCGACAAGATATGAATATATGAAACAGGCTGTGCTTTTTCTTGGAATGAGTGCGGTCTGCTTTGCTATGCGATAAATCAGGTGGTGTTCATAGAATTTTTACGGTTTAGGGGGTTGACTTTTCTTTGCCGGTCTCTGCCGCCAGCTTCTGCTCACGCTCTCTTGCCGCTATCAGCTTATCGGCGGTGTTCTCGATTATTACCTCAATATCTGTATCCGCGAGATCATCATCACTGAGCCACTGCTCATATATAGCGTTTAGCGCGTTATTGCTCGACATCAGCGCGTCGGTCTTGCTCTCCGGAAGATACTGCGGCACCTCGGTCATAAACATTTTTATCTGCTCTTTTATGACTATCTCATAAGCCGCCCCGATTATTTCTTCCCGCGGACGTTTTTTCATATCCTCTATGCAAGCATTATGCTCCGCTGCCACCTTATCTACCAGCTTGTCGGCATATCGCTCCATAGAAAAATACCGATACTGCGCCGATAACTCGGAACTCGTAAGCAGTGTTCTATCTATGCCCTCATGATTCTGAAACCAAGCCTTGAAATCCTGCCAGTCGGGATTTTTCATCAGCCTTATCACCTCCACCGCGAGCTTCGGATATTTTACAAGCTTTATCCTATCTCCCTTTCTGACAGCCTCATCGAACTCCGATTTTTGCGTAAGATCGTAATATGTACCCTCTTTTCGCATAGCGGTCAAGGGTACGCCGAGATCACGGAGTTCTCCCGCAACACGAGGATTTAGAGCTATGCTTGCATACTTCGTCGGATAATACGCACCGCTTTTCACAAGCTCCATCAGACCGTTATAGGTATCAAATTCATAGGCTGTCGCTGTAAGTATCCGCGAGGCTGTTGCATGGTCTATCTCTTTGGCTTCAATAGAACGGATAAACTTGTCGAGATATTCCTCGCTCACAAAGTCATAGCATGAATACTCTGCAATGTGCAGAAGGTCTTTCCAGTCTATCAACTTTTCACGGTATGCGCCTATCAGCTTTTCCATGCTCTCGGTATCATAAAGCGTATTCGCAAAACGTTCGACATAGCCCCGGTCAAACTCCGCCATGACTGCGAGAGCCTGGTCGTAATAGTTATGCGAGATTATATTCGCAAGCTGTTCTTTTGACAGCACCTCCGAAAGGTAGGATATGCTGTCCTCACGATTTGTTATTGTCATGGCTCACCTCCTCGGTTTCGGATTTTTCGGCTTCATATTTGGCATATCGGCTACTGCCGGAACTGTCTCATTGCCTTTGCCGCTGCTTAACGCCGCGTTTACCACATCAAGCCGAGCCAGTTTTTCAGAAAGCTCCCCCGCCCGGTCAAAGGGCTTTGTCATGTTCTCCCGCGCCTCCGCCAAATTGATCTTTGCCTTTTCCAGATCGTCGGTGAACTGCTTTATCCGCTTGCCGATCTCATTCGCCGCGAGGTTCTCTATACGGCGCATATTGCCAAGATAATTCTGCAAATTGACGTCGCTGCTGTATTTCAGCGAGCCGCAAAGAGAGATAATGCAGGGCGCACCCTGTTCAAAAAATGTCAGGGTCTGCGGGTTCTTTTCAAGCAGAAGATCAAAGCCGAAATACCTCCCGACCTTCATGCTCTCGCCGGTCGTAGATACCTTGATAATAGCCTTTTCGAGCGCCTCGCCCGCGTCATCTCGAACGTGTTCCGATGTAGCTTCAGAGTAAATCTTTCCGTCGATCTCGATTTGAAAAGCCGCTCCCTCCGGGTGATTATTATTGAAAGTCGCCTGATCTCCTATCGCTTTTTCAAGGTAAGAGGTATACTGTTCGATACGCTGTGGGAGCGTTCTTTCAGCCTGCTCCTGATAACGATACAGCGATTTCTTGTATTCGGCTTCGAGCATTTTAAGCGTTGCAACATCATTATCAAGCTGTATTTTTTCCTTTATCATTGGATTGCCGCTTGCTATTGCCTGCATTTCCGAATAGGTCAAAACCATCTCATCAACGTCCTCCGACACACGCACGGGGTCTTTCGAGGTCATTATCTGATTTATAAATTTTGCCTTATTGGTAATTATCCCGAGCATATATGCGTCAAAAGTATTTTCGGTGACATAATGATATATCCCCACTTCTTTAAACATATTACCCTGACGAATACCTCGACCGTTTTGTTGCGTAAGATCTGCGGGTTTCCACGGTATGTCCAAATGATGTATCGCACATATTCTGTCCTGGATATTTGCGCCCGTTCCGAGCTTTGACGTACTTGCAATAATAAATCGCTTTTCGCCCTTTCGCAGCTGTTCAAACATCTCGGCTCGCGCTTTATCGGTTTTAGCGTCACCTGCAAAGCAGATTTCTTCACGCGGAATACCGCGCTCCACAAGGCTTAACTTTATTGCTTCGTAAATAGAAAAATGCTCTGCGTCCTCATTGATAGCTATGTCGCAGAAAACTATCTGCACTCCCCTTTCCGACATAGTTGAATAATAATTCTCCTCAAGATTATCCAGCAGCTTATTCACCTTACTGTCCGGAGCGGGAACTGCATCGGGAATCATACATCTGCTGTCAAGACCGAGCAGTCTTGCTTCGTGCGTTATGCGAAGCATATTATCCTCTCGCGGGTCAACGCAGCCGCTGTGAATAAGCTCCGCCCGCTGCGCCAACTGCCCCATATATTCTTTCTGATATTCATCGGGCTTCGCAGAAACTACGATAGGCTTTCCGGTTTTAAGCTCCGGCACCGGCAGCTTTATCATATCTGGAGTCTGTATGTCTGCGAATTCTTTGTACATCAACATAAGTTCCGGGATATTCACGAACTTTGAAAATCTGTTTTTCATCTGAAATCCGTTTCCCGCCGGCTTAATTTCTAGCTGTGAAATCACCTCCCCGAAAGTGCTTGCCCAGTCATCAAAAGTCTCCAATCCCGCCTTGTAAAGAAGATCGGGGCGCAGATACCGCTGCATAACGTAAAACTCCACCATAGAGTTCGTGCAGGGCGTACCCGTGGCGTATAAGATGTTATTGCAGCCGTACTTGTCGTTCAAAAACTGCGTTTTCATCAGCATATCCTCCGACTTTTGGGCGGCGGTGGTCTGTACGCCCGCGACATTTGACATTTTTGTTGCGACGAAGCAATTCTTGTAATAATGGGCTTCATCGCAGACAAGATAATCAAATCCGAGCTTTTCAAAACATAAAGAATTATCCTTCTTCGACGACATCAGCTTACCTATCTGTTCCTCGATCTTTGCCTTCATATTCTCCAATGCCTTGACGGATACTCTGTCGGAGCTGTCCGTATCCTCCAACGCCTCCATTATGTCGCTGAGTTCCTTTTCCATAAACTGCTGCCGGTATTCGTCGGACATTGGTATGCGCTCGAACTGCGTGAAGCTCATTATTACTGCGTCGTAATCGCCCGTGACACATCTTGCAATGAATTTCTGTCTGTTGTCCTTGGTGAAATCTTCGGGACGGGCTACAAGCAATTTAGCGTTCGGATATAGCCTTATCCACTCACTTGCCATCTGTAATGTAAGGTGCTTCGGAACGACCACGCAGGCTTTTGAGATAAGTCCAAGCCTTTTCTTTTCCATAGTTATAGCGACCATTTCAAAGCTTTTTCCCGCGCCCACACAATGCGCCAGCAGAGTATTTCCACCAAGCTTTCCGCGCATGATAGCGTTATTTTGGTGCGGACGCATCTGTATCGCGGGATTCTTTCCGGGATAGGTCTGATGTGAACCGTCGTACTCCCGTCCGCGAATAGCGTTGAAAAGATCATTATATTTCTTCACATATTTTTCTCGCCTTTCCATATCATTCCACAACCAATTACGAAAGGCTTCTTTGATTATTCGCGCCTTGTCCTTAGCAAGCTGCGTTTCCTTTGCGTTCACCTCGTACCATGTGCGTCCTTCCTCCTCGTGCTTGTCGCGGACAATAATATCCCGCTGATTCAGCAGATTTTCAAGGATATGATAACTGCTCATGCGGCTTGTTCCGTAGGTCTGCATAGCCGCCATCGACTTGTCCTGATAACGTCCCTCGATCTTGTACTCGCCCATGCGGGTACGGGTTATCGGGTGCGAATACGGATTACCTCTAAGCGCTTCCTGCAAAAAGCGGTTGTAGTCCTCAACGTCTACCCAGTTAGCGCCGATTCTGACAGAAATTTCGCTTGCTTCAAGGTCTTTCGGAACAATGGCTTTCAAGGCTTCAATGTTGCGCTCAAAGCTACCGTCTATATGCTTTGAATATTCTTCGGCAATACGCAATTTCTCTCTAACATTGCCGGACAAATACTCACTCGCGTCCTCGTAGCCCGAAAGCGGGTCGTCGTCTTTTACCTTTTGCGGATTTCTGAAAATGTCGGTGCCAAGTTCGGATATTATTTCACTTGGCTCAACGCCGACCAATTCAGCCATGAACGCTATATCCACTTTTCCCTTACGGTCAATAGATATTTGCAGCGCTTCCTGTGGGGTATCGCACGACTGAATTTCAACTTCCGGAAGAATAGTACGCTTACTGAAAATCTCTGCTTTTTCTACGGTTTTCTTTTCGGTATCGACTATTTCAAGAGCCGCCAGAGTGTTATAGTCATCATCGTGCTGAAATACTCTTTCATTAGCGCGGTCGGTTATTCGCCATAGGCTCGTTTGAACTTATCGTATGTGTAGTTGAGCTCCGCTTGCAGCCGTTTAAGTTCATCATCGGAACAGCCCCGCGCCTGCGCATCAATGACCGACATAGCTTCCTGTCTAATCCGGTGCATACCCATCATTCTGTCAAGGGTCTTGCCCGACTCCTGAACAGCAACCATGATCTCGTTTTCTCTGAAAAATAGCTTGCCGTTAACAACTGTATGTGTGTAATTTCTTACGGACGGGTCAGCAGGGATAATTTCAATATCTTTCTCGCCTTCCTCGACGATTTTTACGGTTTCTATTTTGCCCTTTATCTCGCTGATCGCCGCTTTCAGTTGTTCCGAAAGCGAAGTATCATTATTCGGCAGACAAGTTGTAACACGGCTGTCCTCGCCGTACCTACCCTTCATGCGCTCGTCCCAAGCCATTGTTCCGAGTACCATATCGGGATTGTCTACAAAATACTGATTGCAGGGTATACCGTCGGCTGTCTGTCCGAAATGCACCCATGAAGGAATCTCGATGGTCAGCGTTTCTCGCTTCTGAAAAAACAGAATATCCGTTGTAGTTTCGGTTCCGGCATTCTTTTTGAAAGCATTGTTCGGCAGGCGAACGGCACCTAAAAGGTCACAGCGCTCCGCTAAATGTCGCCTTGCCTTATCGTTCATTTTGTCCATTGTGAACTTGCTTGTGACAATTGCAACCACGCCGCCGGGCTTAACTTTGTCGATAGATTTAACTGCAAAATAATCGTGTATCTTCAAGCCAAGTTTATCATAAGCCTTGTCGGATACACGGTAATCACCAAAAGGAACATTTCCGATTACAACGTCAAATGAATTATTATTAAAACGAGTTTTCTCAAATCCGGTGATCTGTATTCTGTCCTCGGGGTTCAAAAGCTGTGCAATTCTACCGCTTATCGAATCAAGCTCCACGCCGTACAGCTTAGAGCTGTCACGAATATCATCGGGCATTTTTGCAAAGAAATTGCCGACGCCCATGCTCGGCTCCAATATGTTTCCGCCCTCGAATCCGAACTGCCGCAACGCCTGAAATACGCCATCGGTAACTTCGGGAGGCGTGTAAAAGCTCGTTAGTGTCGAAGCGCGGGCAGCCTTGTATTCGTCCTCGGATAAAAGCTCTCGAAGTTCTTGCTGTTCTTCCTCCCAACCCGTCGGTGCGGCATCGCCTAAGTTGCCGCCGATGCTTTCTGCGGCAAGGTCTGTTGTAAACGCCTGCGGGATACCACCCCAGCCGACATATCCGGCAAGTACGGACTGTTCTTCGGGAGTAGCGTATCTGTTCTCGGCTTCTATTTTCTGCAAGGTTTTTATTGCTTCGATATTTGCTTTGAACTTACTCTTTGCGCCGCCCTGAACAATATCGTTCTCGCTGAAATGATAAGTCACAGGCGTTCCGCTTTTGGCAGTCTTGGGTGCTATCGTTATTCTTTCGGGAGCATTTACAGCAACTTTTTTCGGCTCTGTTTCTGTTGGGTTTTTCTCTGCTTTTTCCTCAGCAGTTTCTTCAATGACCTCGGAATAATCAACGTCGATCACCTTAGCTGCTTCATTAGGAAGATTAGCAAAAATGTCCGCTTTCAGCTGTGACAGTTCCGCAGGAATATCAAGGCTTGCGTCCATATCCACAAGCGCCATGAAATGATTGTAATCATCAACTTCGGCAAGAGCATTGCTTGTTGTTGCAAGAATTTCCGTCGCTGCCGTAAAAAGATCAATTGATTCTTCCATTTCCCACACGCCGCCATCGGTAAGCGTAAGATCGGGAGCGTATACGGAATACGAAATGCCTTCTTCGGTTTGGTGAAGCTCTATAAAGCTCTCGTCACGAATATCCATATATACAGCTTGTTCCGGCTCCGCTGCTTCCGTGACTTTCACGGGAATACCCATATCCTGCGCCCGCTGTATGAGCTTTTCAATGGGCTTTTCCTCGACGGAAATATTGCCCTCGACTTTAATCCCGTATTTGGCAAGAGTACGAACAGCCCTGTCATACTGCATTTTATTGTACTTGTCGCTGACAGCAGGATCGTAATTCTGAACCGTCCATTTGCAGTCCTTGATAAGGTGGTCTATATCGTCCTGCGTAATATACTTGTTTTCAGAGATAAGACGGTCGATACGCTCCGCGACCTCGTTCCATTTGATAAGAACCTTGCAGTCGGGGCTTCCGATATTCTCGCCGCGCATATATGTGATTCCCTTCGCATCATGCCATTCATCGCCGCCGCGCTTTGTACCGCCGCCCGTTCCGTACTGCTCTTTGAGAAACTTGATCTTTTCGGGCAGCGTATGACCGGCTTTGAAATATTCCTCAATAGCAAATTTGCTGTTTGAATAATTACTGCCATAACCGAGCAGAGCATCCTTCTCGCGTTCGGAAATGAAGTAATGTCCCTTGAAAGCAAAATCGGGATTGGTGATAAACTGCCTGCGCTCTATCTGCAAGTCTTTCAGACGATACAGTAACTCCCTCGGCTTATGAAAATGGAAGCGGAGAATATCCCTATTCTGCTCATAATCAGTCACAAGCTGTGTCAGCCCGTCTATATATGATTGCAGGGTTTCCTTATCTAGCAACGCAATTTTGATACGCTCGGTGCTCTCCGGGAAACCTCCCTTGAACATATCTTTCGGGATAAAATACTCGTAAATATCGTAGTTTATATCCTGATGAAGATACCATAGTTTTTCCGAAATATCCTTTATCTCTTTTTCGGCTGCACTGTCAATAATATCCTGTGAGCAGAACTCGCCGTTTTCAAGCATATTCGACACTCTTATAGCTGCAAGGTGCCACGGAATCATTGCAAACGGAGCAGTTTTATTATCAATGTCATCTCCGAGAGCGACCTTTAACCCGTTCCCTGCAAACCATGAACAGATATGCGCGGTCTTAGAGAAATCAGGTGTGTTGTATATGTATCCTCGACCATCTTCTCCAAACTCCTTACGGAGAAAATCAGCGTTTTCCTCGTCGGACTTGCCCTTCTGATATTGAGCAACTATCCTTGAAAGAGAACCCCTATCCGGACTTCCGCAGCGAAGAACATAATCCAGCATTTCACCGTCAATCCTATCAAACGTATGGTCAATGATCGGCTCAGATTTCTTTTTTGACTTTGACTTTTCTTTTTCCGGCTTTATAGGTTCCGGCTCGCCGAAGAACGAAAGCTGTTCAGAGCCTTTATTATCATCAATATCAAGATCATTGACTGGCGCCGAAGTATCAATATCCTCATCGGATACTTCTTCATCGTCAATATCTTCTTCGGGTTCAGGATATTCAATCGGCTCGATAGGTTCTGAAAATATCGGCTCATCTATCTCCGATACAGCCGTATCAAGCAACAGCCCGCGCTCAACCATATCGGCATAAAAACTCTGTATATGTTCCCAGCTAAAACCGGATTCCATTGTGCGGGTCAGATAACTGCCTTTCCATATATGGATACCCTCGTCATAGGTCTTGTAGCCGTAACGAGTATCCTCGGTATCGCCAAGCAGAAGCTCCAAATAGTCGGAATTGAATATCTGTTTTACAAAAGCCACGCGCTCGTCATGATCGTTATTGTTTTCAAAAAATGCCGCTATCTGATCTTTCTTTACACTGAAAAACTGATCATGCCGCAATATCCCGAAAATGATGTTTTCATCAGTAATTGGCGAAAGGTCGGTTGTTGTAACAGCTTCGTTTTTGATGATAATAGTATCGTTCGCAGGTTGTGTATCGACTATTGTTTCAACTTCTTCCTTTGTCGGATCGGACAAATCCACCTCTGGAACTTCCTCCGGCGGAGTAATATCACCCACGATTTCCGTCGGAAATGCCGGCTCCATATTTATCGGTATTTCTACCCCGAAATGCGGATTATCTGTTGATTTTTCGGGTTCTTTTTCAACAGACTTTTCAAGATTTTTCTCACGAAGACGGAGCGCATTTTCTATCAGAAGAATTATCTCCGCCTGCTGTCTTTCGGAATACTTGTACGCTTCATGTTTCCTAAAAAAGTCAACTATATCTACATCGGTATCAAGGAAGTCCGCAAGAAAACGCCCTGCAATCTCATAGCTGTCGGGACGGCGGTTAAAGTCGCTCTGAAGGTAACGCTGTATGAGCGCGTCGGCAGTCAGCTTCTCGGCTGATACACTATCTCCTCCATTATTCGGTGTTCTATTGTCAGCAGACGGTTCTTTTCCCAAGCCCGCATTTCTCTGAACGTCATGGGGCGAGGGTTCTCTTTTCGATAAAGCTCGTCCAGCTCTGTGAAGCGGCTCTCTGCCAGTCTGTCGATCTCCCGCGGAATTATGATCCAGCGTCCCGTGACTATCAGCACCGTCACCTCGGTCGGGTACTCCGTGTTCATCCACTGCTGCCACATTCTGCCCCACCTGCCTATCGGGGTTTTCAGCAATTCGAGTTCCTCCGGTTTGTCGCTGTACGCTACCTCTGCTAACATCTGTCCGGTCGGGCTTTGTCTGTAATTCATGCTCTTTTTCTCTCCTTCGTCTTAAAATCTGTATGACTTCGCGCTCTATTTCAAGCAAACTATCTTTCGCCGAGCGCTGAACAAGATCACAAAATCTTATTACATCTCTTGTGTCCTTGAAATAGTCTGCGGCATTGAGGTTAATGTTTCCCGAAAGCGGCATACCGCCGTTCTGCTCACAGCGATTTGCTATAACAAATCGAACCGCCGACACCACCGACCGTTGATATTCCGCAACATCTTTCTGCGAGAGGTGCATCTGCTCGATAGTGTACTGCATTTCGCTGCTGTGCGCTCGGATATTATCCACCGCTACTGCGGCGAGTGCTTCGTGAATATCCCTGCACTCTTTGTTGTAGTTTTCGGATATAACGTCCACGAGTTCCGTAGCAACATCTTCCGTCAGCCGCCAGCCGTTGGGAACGGGCTTACCGTTAGTTTGCGAAATATCGAAAAGGTGTCTGCACCTATCGCCATCGCCAAAAACAGCGATAGACCTTGCACCCTTATTTACAAACCTACCGAGCCTGTTCCAAGTTTCAAGCTCCGCAACCTTTTTGGCGTTCGGGTCGTGATAGAAAACAAGCGCCGCGTCGGGAAAACCCATTTTGTATAGATAAGACGAAAAGCGCAGGAAACGAGCAAGGGTCTGCTTGTCCCGTCTGAGCCTTTCGGTCACTTCCGACCAGTTGTAGCATACGCTTTGATACCGATTATTCAATAAATGTTGTCTCCTTTCTAATAATTATTGCTTTTCTCATAATATTGTGGTATAATTTATTTGAGGTGATTAAAATGAAACTGTATATTATAGGAAATGGTTTTGATCGACACCATAATATGCCAACAAGTTACTATGATTATAAATTGTTTCTAAACAATTATCATCCTGAAGCAATCAAGGAATTTGAATCCTTTGAATATATAAAAGGATATGATAATGATGATATCTATTGGACTGATCTCGAAGAATCATTATCCCTCGACGCGGATAGTCTCCTTAATGATTTTGTCAACGAATATTACCCCGATGTAACATCTGATACGGATTATACTTGGGACGAAATGCGTGTTGAATTAGAAACAATAACTCGATTTATTTATAACTTCACTGGTGTATATTTTATCACTTGGATTCAAAGCATTGATCCTACTAAATATATAGTTGATAAGAATCTGGATCTTGATTCTAATGGGCTATTCATTACTTTTAACTATACTTCCACTCTTGAATCTTTGTATCAGATACCTTCAGAAAACATTTTGCATATTCATGGCAAAAGCAATGATGACTTAGCTTCAAAAATTATCGCTAGTAACTCATATCATCCCGCAAAAACACTAGAGGAAGCAGAAATCATTGATCCTATTCCTATACCACCAATAAATAACCATAGTGTACACTCTGTAATTCAATTTGGCTCAACCCAAAATGATCCCGCAATAATTGGAGAAACATTACAAAACAAATACACTAATGATGATTTCCATGGAGCATCGATAAGTCAGGGTGTCAATGAAATAATAAAGTACTGTTACGCATCGTATAAAAACTTAGACGCCAATTATTCTTTACTTAAGGATTTTATTTCGAATAATCCTATATCAGAAATTATAATACTGGGACACTCATTTGATGGAATAGATGAGCCATATTACTCGGATGTTATTATTCCTGCACTCAAAGATAAAAAATGGGTTTTCTATATTCATGATAACAATGAAAATTATTTAAGCTTTGTGAAAAAGTACAATATTAAAAATCATACATGCATAACTTGGTAATTCAAGTTCACTGTTATTTATTTCCGTTATATAGATTCCTGCATATTTTTGTTAAGCATCATTCAAAGTCAAACAATAATGCGCCGCCATCAAAGGCTGTGCTTATTATTTACTCTTCCTTCGACTTGCTATTACGGGTCTTTGCATACTCCACAAACTTGAGATTCACATACTCGCCGCTGTCATCGAGCTTGAAAACGGCAGCATACTTGTTGCCCCTGCTCGAAATACAGTTGCGGAGCGTAACTTTGCCGGTTGCCAGCAGCTCGGATATTTCTTCGGGCGTGTAGTCCCTGCCGATACGCTTATCGTGCTTATAGATAAAGAAATCGCAGTCCTCGCTGTTGGAACAGTAAAACGCTTTCTTTCCTTCACGAATAGGGCTGCCGCACCACGGACACTTCCCGATCTCCGCAGGCTGTTCAGCCGCAGCGTTCTCGACTGCAATATCCTCATTCTCAATTACTTCGCTCACGTTCTTGATTATCTCATTCATAAAATCTTCCTCCTTACTTTTGCCCGATTCGATGTCGGAGAGCATCTGCTCCCAATGCGCGGTAATCTCCGCCGATTTGATATTTTCGGGCAGTTTACCGATGAATTTTCTTCCAAACTCGGTTATATACAGAAATTTCTTTCTGCGCTCGATGTAATTCGCAGAACTAAGCCCCTCAATGATCTGCGCTCTTGTCGTAGGTGTACCCAAGCCGCGCTCTTTGACGTAGCTTTTGAGTTCCTTATCGTCAATGCGGCGGTCGATGTTTTCCATAACAGCCAGTAACGACGCCTCCGTGAAATGCGCGGGCGGCTTAGTTTCGCAGTCGCGCACCTCGGCATTTTTTATCATAACAGTCTGCCCTCGACCTCAAAATCATACCGCTTTTCGAGATATGTGTAAGGCTTGTCCAGCGCAGATAAAAACCTCTCGATAACCAGACCGACTATCCTTTTCTCTGGCTCGGAAAACTCTGTTTCTTTCAGCCGCCCGATAAGATTTGTCGGTATAATAGCGTGATGATCGGTTATCTTTGAATTGTTGACCACACGCTTATCAAGGTTAAGACCCTGCGATAAGAGTTTATCGGTTCTATTCTTGTCATATCCTGCAAGACACTTTACAATACTTATAACAAGCGGTTTCATATCCTCGGAAATGCAATTACTATCTGTTCGGGGATATGTCAGCAGTTTCTTTTCATAAAGCGACTGCGCCGCATTTAAAGTGGCTGCCGCTGTCATGCTGTAAAGCTCATTGGCTTCACGCTGTAAAGAAGTCAGGCTGTGCAGCAGAGGACGGTTCTCTATCTTTTCCTCTGCAATCACCGAAGAAACAACGGCGTTCTTGCCCCTACACTTTTCGGCAACCGCTTCTGCTTCTTCCCTTGAATTGAAGGTACGAGAACACTCTGCGCCGTTGTCAAGAACGACCTTGTAATATGGCTTTTTCTCAAACGCCAATATCTGCGCTTCACGGTCTGCGATAATATTAAGAACAGCATTTTTAACTCTGCCGGACTTGTGGTGTTGACCCGAAATAAGACTGAAATATCTCGATAAATTGATACCGAACAGCCAATCGGATTTTGCTCTTGCGAAGCCTGCGACATATATATTGTCAAGTTCGGAAGAATCAAGCAGATTATTCATTCCGTCACGAATAGCATCATCGGTAAGTGAGCTTATCCACAAGCGCTTAACAGGCTTTTTGCAGCCGACATACTCATAAATATATCTGAAAATACACTCTCCCTCGCGCCCCGCGTCGCAGGCGTTTATTATCTCGGTCACATCTTCGCGGTTCATAAGCTCTTTTAGCATTTTTATCTGAGTGCCATATCCGTTCAGCGCAAACAGCTTGAAATCGGGTATCATGGGCAGGTCTTTCAAAGACCATTTCTTATAGCCATAATCCTCCGGAACGCCGATACCCACCAGATGTCCGAGAGCGTTGGTGACGATATATCCGTTCCCCTGCCGGTAAAAACGTTTTCCCTCGGATACCGTTTCCGTCGCACCAATGCAGTAGGCTATGTTCATCGCCATAAGCGGCTTTTCGGCAAGTATCAGCTTCACGGAATTTCACACACCTTCCCGAGAAAATCTCTCGCGTTCATAAGCCTGTCCGACAGCTGTACTCCGAGCGCTATCATAAATTCGATAGTGTCAAATTCCTCGATATAGTCGCACTCCACACGGTAAACCGATGTCATATCACTGTTGGACACAGCGACAGTATACACGGGAAAAATCGTGTTTCCGCCCACATCATAGATAATATCGCAGCTGCGCTCGACGACCGTTTCTCCGTCATCGGAGGAACACACATCTGTACGGATAGTGGCAAGATGAACAGCCTCACAACAGAGAACGTTGTTTTCACCGGCATCATCGGGCATTATATACTCTTCGCAGTCATCGTTAAAAGTAAGATCGTATCTGTTTATCACATTCACGGGCAGAACGCCGTTCTTGATCTTTCTAAGCTCCGAAAAAACGGTATCGAGCATATTTCTGACCTCGCTGTCCATGTACTCATACTGACATTCGTCCTGCTTCATGCAGAAATCGAATACCGCGTCCATCAGCTTGTTTGTTAAAGTAATAAATCTCATCATTTTTTTCCTTTCAAAACAGGTATCACAGCCCTGCGGAGAGCTCCGCAGGGAGTGAACCGAAATATATATTTTTCTGCTTATTTCTCGTCGTACTTTTTCTTATTTGCTGCCGAAATAACCATCACAGCGCAGGCAATTATCATTCCCACAAACGCTATATTTGCGGCATCGCTGCCAGTGCGCTGATTTGCAGTTGTAACCTTAGTCACTGTTCTTTCGGGAGTAGAAGGCTGTTCAGGTACGGAGGGCTTTTCGGGAGTAGTAGGAGTGGAAGGTGTGGAGGGTTTTGAGGGTGTAGAGGGTGTCGAAGGCTTACCGGGCTTTTCGGGTGTTCCGGGCGATGACGGAGTTTCGGGAATATCGGGAATGTCGGGAACGTCCGGCTTGCTCTCGTCGTACATCACGACCTCAGTAACGCTTCCGTCCGTGTTCATGGTAAACTTGATGTCCTGTGCAGTTTCATATCCGTCAGGTGCTGTAATTTCGCGGAGAGTGTATTCCTTTCCGGCAATAAGTTTACCCTCGATAATATGCGGAATGTCGGTGCTTACCCATTCCTCGACCACGTTACCGTTCTCATCAAGAATAACAAGCTTCGCGCCGGGCAGTTCTTCATCGGTGGTAATATCGCGCTTGCTGATCTGTGCCTTCGTAGTTTCGTCCTTCATAACGACCTTATCAATCGAACCGTCAGAAGAAACGGTAAA
>CACYSH010000043.1 GCA_902776945.1 uncultured Ruminococcus sp. | reverse complement strand
CCTTATTCTGTCAGAGGGCTTCGATATGTGGGAGCTGTCCAAGACCGACTACGACTACGCACGATTTTTCCTCGAATGGCACGAGCGCGATGTCGCCGCGTGGGTGCGCCGCGACCGCAATCACCCCTCGCTTATCGGCTGGAGCATCGGCAACGAGATCTATGACACCCATGTCGGTGAGCGCGGTCAGGAGGTTACGTCGCGGCTGAAAATGCTTGTGCAGTCGCATGACCCACGCAGCAACGGCTTTATCACGATCGGCTCGAACTATATGTCGAGCGACAACGCCCGCCGCTGCGCCGATATTCTGAAAATTGCGGGCTACAACTACTCCGAGCGGCTTTACGACGATCACCACGAGGAACACCCCGACTGGGCGATCTTCGGCAGCGAGACCTCTTCGGTGGTCGAGAGCAGGGGAGTGTACCATTTCCCGCTCGATATGCCGATACTCTGCGAGGACGACGGGCAATGCAGCGGTCTCGGCAACAGCGCCCCCGCATGGGCTTCGCGCAGCCGCGAGGCGAACATCATTGCCGACCGTGACCGCGATTTCTGCGCGGGGCAGTTCATCTGGACGGGCTTTGACTACATCGGCGAGCCTACGCCATATTCGACGAAAAACAGCTTTTTCGGGCAGATCGACACGGCGGGATTTTTCAAGGACGGCGCTTATGTCTACCGCGCCGCGTGGACTGACTGCGATTCCGCGCCGTTCGTGCATATCTTCCCGCACACCGATTTCAATGACGGCGAGATGATAGACGTTCGCGTGGCATCGAACGCGCCGCGTGTCGAGCTTTTCTTTGACGGCGAAATGATAGCGGCAGGCGATTTTGACCGCGCTCACGGCGATAAGATAACACTTGATACAAAAATTGTCTGCCGCAGGGGAACGCTGCTTGCGGTGGCTTACGACAAGCAGGGCAGGGAAGTCGCCCGCGAGGAAAAGCCGCCCTTCGGCGACGCGGTGAAGATAGCCGCCAGCGCCGATCGCACAAATGTTCCCACCGACAGCGACGAGCTTATTTTCATCGAGATCACAGCGCTTGACGAAAACGGCGTCATGGTTGAAAATGCCAATGACCGCGTGTTTGTCAGCGTGACGGGTGCTGGCAGGCTTATCGGGCTTGACAACGGCGATTCGACCGATTATGAGCAATATAAAGGCGTTTCGCGGCGGCTTTTTTCGGGCAGACTGCTTGCAATAGTTGCGCCGAAAAAAGAGCCGGGCGAGATAAAAGTCCGACTGACCTCGCCGTCGCTTTCTCCGCTTGAAATGATTTTTATGGCTTACGCAGAAAACAAGCCGCGTGGTCTTGCGGGGACGGCAGAAAACACTCATACCTCCGCCGACTGTCCCGACGAGACCCGCGATATTCCGGTACGCGGAATATCGCTTTTCCCCGAGTTCCGCGAGCTTACCACCGAACGGCGGACTGTCTGCGTGAAAGCCGTCTGCCGCCCCGCGAACAGCACATATTCGGGAGAGCTTGAATACCGCGTTACGACCGTGAACGGCATTGATTCGCCGCTTGCCGTCATCACCGAAAGCGGCGCGGACGGCGTTTTGCTCGAAGCTAAGGGCGACGGAGAGTTCTGTCTGCGGGCGCTTTGCAGGAACGGCACCGACAGATACCGCCTTTTCTCGCAGGTGCGGCTGACGGCGCGGGGGATCGGTCTTGCCCTGACCGACCCGTACAGCACAGTCGAATGCGGTCTGCACGGTCTTGGCGGCGGCGATGTAACGACCGGGCTTGGACACGGCGCGGGGATAGGTGTCGGCGGCGGCTGGATAGGCTTTGAAAACGTCGATTTCGGCATGGTCGGGAGCGATACGTTCACGGTGGCTCTGTGGGCTAATTCCAATACCCCCGTGCGGCTGCGCGTTTACGACGGCACACCGCAGGACGGCGTACTGCTCGGCGATTTTGAATACTCGCTCAAACCTATCTGGCAGAATTATCAAAGCATGACTTACCGATTGTCCGAGCCGCTGCGCGGGCGGCATACGATCAGCTTTGCTTCGGACGTTCGTTACGACATTGGCAGCTTTGTTTTTGAGCGCCGCGCAAAGGAAACTGCTGCTTTGCCCGCCGCACTCGCTGAGAGCATTTACGGCGACACTTTCACGGTAAGCGGCAGCGAAGTAACGGGCATCGGCAACAATGTCACGCTCGATTTCGGCGAGTTCGATTTTGCCGCCGTGCCGAAAAGGCTTTGTATTACGGGCAGGTCGGCTCTTCCGATGAACAGTATCCACGCGATGTTTTCTGGCAGCGACGGCGAGAAACGCATCATCTGCGAATTTGCGGGTGCGGAAGGCTATACCGAACGCGGGTTTGAGCTTGACGGAATTTCGGGCAGACAGCGGGTAACTCTTGCGTTCCTGCCGGGCAGCTGTTTTGACCTTTCTTCGATCAGATTTGAATACTAAAAATAAGCGTTTTCGGAAAATTGTACAAAACAGCTTGCAGAGCTTCTATATTGTGCGTTTTTGTAAGATTTTTCTTGAAATTGCCGATTTTATTTTTGACCGTTCACTTGTGCGTTTTTAGGGGTTTTGCTTGATTTGTCGGCTTTGCTTTGTTGCGCCTGCGGCGCAAATGGGACTGCTCGCTTAGCGCGAACGGCACAACGAGTTCGTGCAATCGTGCGGTTGACCCTTCGCCAACGCACGGGCGCTAAACCCAGTTTATGTCCTCACTTTGCAATTAAGGCGCTTTTCCTTAAAGGAAAAGCGCCTTTGGCAATAAATATTTTATGAGTAAAGATCCGCTATCGGCTTCGGTAATCGGTTATATATTGATCCCACATCATTTCCAAGCCCTGCATATATTATCAGCATGAGTGCAATGAACGGATTCGCGCCGATAGCCGTGACTTTAATTGAACTGCTGTCCATTCGCGTTATGTCCTTCCAAGCGCCGCCGCCCGGAACAAAGAACCTTTTCAGTTCCGCAAGCCGACCCGCTGTCGAACGGATAAAGCTCCCGGAATCCCCGCTCACATTAATATCGTATGTAATATGTCCTGTCTCGGCATAAAGCTCGTTTTCGGCGGCAATGACCTTTATTGCCGTGAGGGTCGTCATCATGGTGTCGGCAGCTCGCAGCACGCTCATTCCGCCGAAGCCCAGGCTGTTCTGTCCGGCTGCAAGACCGTGATTAGACCGGTTTACAGGTATCCCCATGCTTTCGAGCATCAGGCAAACCTGCCGCCTTATGTCGCAGCAGCCGTCCTCCGGCTCCAGGTCTAAATAAGCCGCGTTGTCGGCAGGAAAGAGTCTGCTGTCCGTGCCGTACACCGTGAACTTATTTTCTGCTCCTACCGAGAGATACAGACCCGCGTTCTCCGCTTCACGGACGGCTTTTTTCAGCAGCGAGCGAGTATCGCATTCGTGTATGCTGCCGTCCGGTCGGCGCACCGAGCATAATATCCTTGCCACTCGCTGCTTTTCGGGTCGCCAGGGCAGGATAGTAAGCGTGTCGGGTTCGGGGGAGAGAAACAGGTCGGAGTGCGTTTCGTTCTCAAAGCCGCGTATCGCCGAAGCGTCAAAGGCTATTCCGTACTCAAAGGCTCTTTCCAGCTCGCCCGCCGGTATCGACACGTTTTTCTGCTGCCCGACAGCGTCGCAGAATGTCAGCTTTACAAACTTTATATCCTCATCGGCACAAAAGTCTGCGATTTCGCGAACGCTTTTCATCACTTATCGTCAAACTCGCTTACAAGCGCCGAAACAGTATTTTTCGCATCTCCGTAGATCATTACGGTGTTGTCGTTGGTGAAGAGCGGATTCTCAACTCCCGAGAAGCCCGCGCCCTTGCCGCGCTTAAGTACGAATACAGTCCTTGCTTCGTATGCGTTGATTATAGGCATACCATAGAGCGGGGAAGTCTCGTCGTTTACTGCGGAGGGGTTTACAACGTCGTTTGCACCGATAACGATAGCAACGTCGGTATTGGGCATCTGAGGATTCATTTCGTCAGCTGTCTTGAGTTGCTCGTAAGGAACATTCGCCTCCGCGAGAAGTACGTTCATGTGACCGGGCATACGTCCTGCAACGGGGTGTATGGCAAAGCTGACCTCCGCACCGTTTTCCTCTAACTTATCGCAAAGCTCCTTGACTGCGTGCTGCGCCTGAGCAACCGCCATGCCGTATCCGGGAATAAATACAACAGAGCTTGCGGCTTCAAGTACAAGGTAAGCGTCCTCAACAGACATCGAGCGCGGCTCCTTTGCTTCGCCGGCTGCGCCCTTCTTCTTTGCTGCCGACGCGCTGGCGAAGAGCAGGCTGTAAAGTGTGCGGTTCATCGCCTTGCACATGATGAGCGTGAGGATAAGTCCCGAAGTACCAACGAGACATCCCGAAACAACAAGCACCGAGTTCGAGATCGAAAGACCCGCAAATGCAGCCGCAAGTCCCGAAAAGGCGTTCAGCAGCGAGATGATAACGGGCATATCGCCGCCGCCGATGCAGATTACCATAGTAAAGCCGAGTATCAGGAATGCGGCGGTAACGGTGATTATGCCGATCATTCCCATTTGCTTATCAAGTATACCCGCGATCTGCAAAGCGTACATTCCAACGCCCGCAAGACCAACGATTGCAAAGAGTGCGTTTACGGCATTCTTTCCGGGGATAGAAACGTTCTTCTTGAACGCCTTGCCCGAGAGCTTGCCCCACGCAACTATCGAACCTGTGAACGCGATAGCGCCTATCGCAATGGTAAGACCGAGAGCGACAGAAGAGAATACATTCACATCGGGGTCGGTCATATACTGAGTGAGAGCAACGAGCAGGCTCGACAGACCGCCGAATCCGTTAAAGAGCGCTACCAACTGCGGCATACCTGTCATTTCGACCTTTTTAGCCCAGACAGCGCCGATAATGCTGCCGAGAGCTATTGCCGCTATCGCCCAGATGTATGCGTTTTTCATCGGCGCAGCGGTGAGTGTGTCGGTTACTTTCTTTTCGAGCAGTACGGTAACAACTGCGATCAGCATACCAACGGAGGACATAAGATTGCCCTTGCGTGCGGTATCTGCCTTTCCGAGCAGCTTAATGCCGCGTATGAACAGCACCGACGATACCATATAAAGTACGGTCGTCAGTACCACGCTTATATCAGCCCAATTCATTTTACTTCTTATCCCCCTTCTTCTTGAACATACCGAGCATTCTGTCGGTAACGAGATAGCCGCCGACAACGTTTATCGTAGCAAGCAAGATCGCCGCAAAGCCGCAGATATTCGATACCATACCCTCAGTATGCAGTGCGACAGCCGTTGCGGATATAGCGCCAACAATGGTTATGCCGGATATAGCGTTCGTTCCCGACATAAGCGGGGTATGCAGCTGCGAGGGAACCTTTGATATTAGTTCGACACCAAGAAAGCCCGCGATAACGAATACGAACACGAGCAATAATATTTCTCCTATTGCCATTTTCTTTCCTCCCGAATAATAATATATCCTATCACTTGAATCTATCGTGTATGATCGCGCCGCCGCTGGTAAGCAGACAGCCCTTCATGATCTCGTCCTCCATACGCACTTCAAACTCCTTCGATTCCTTATTATAGAAGTGAGTAAGGAACGCAGTGAAGTTGCCCGAGAGCATCTTTGAAGCATCATAGGGTACCTGTCTTTCAAGCAGGTCGCCGGACATGATCGTTACGCCATTATCGGTAACAACGTCCTCAAACAGCTTGCTTCCCTCTACATTTCCTCCGGTAGATACCGCCATGTCAACGACAATGGAGCCGGGCATCATACGGTCGAGAACGTCTTTCTTTATGAGACGGGGAGCCTTTCTTCCAAATACCTTTGCGGTCGTGATAACGATGTTCGAACGCTCACAGACCTTTGCCTGAGCCTCCTGCTGCTTGGCTACCTGCTCGGGAGTAAGCTCCTTCGCATAGCCCTGATCGGTCTGACCCATTTCGCCTAAGTCGATCTTTACGAAATTAGCGCCCAGCGACTTTACCTGCTCCTCAACAACGGGGCGGGTATCGAAAGCGTCAACTCTCGCGCCGAGGCGTTTTGCCGTAGCGATAGCCTGTAAGCCCGCAACGCCTACGCCGATAATAAATACTCTCGCGGGTTGGATAGTACCTGAGGGCGTAACCATCATGGGGAGTATCTTAGGCAGTCTTGCGGCGGCATTTACTACCGCTGTGTAGCCCGCAAGCGAGGTCTGCGAGGACTGAACGTCCATTTTCTGCGCAAGGGTGGTACGGGGTATCATTTCGAGCGAAACAGCCTTAACGCCCGCAGAGGCAAATTCATTAAGCAGAGCCTTCTCGTTGAACGGGTCAAGATAGCTGATGTGCATTGTATCCTTTGAAAGCCCCTTTGCGCTTTCGGGCTTCATTATGCGGAGAACTATTTCGCTCTTTTTAAGAGCGTCCTCCTCTTTTGAAACTATCTCGGCTCCCGCTTTTTTGTAATCCTCGTCGGAAAAACCGCTTTTAATGCCTGCGCCGCTGACAACGCGAAACTCAAAGCCCATACCGATGAGCCGCTTGATGTCGTCGGGTATCATAGCGACTCTTGTTTCGCGAGGGTCTTTTTCCTTGCAGACAAGTATCTTCTTCATTAAAAAACTCCTTTCGGTGTGTATTATTATATAACGGCAATACCGCACAGGGGCTCAGTTACCCCGTGCGGTGCTGCCTTATATTATTCGGGAATGACCTTCCGGGCAGCTGATACAGCGGACGATAGTGTCCTCATGGAACAAAAACGGAAAAAAGCGGTGTTCGATGTCGCTGTAATATCCACACACAAAGCAAAAGTGGTTTGTGTGTTCGTCCGCCTTATCAGCTGCCCGAAGGATCGGTGAAGGTAATAATCAGATATTTATCAATCAGTCCCAGGTCTGGGTATCAAGAGCGTACTCGGAAACGATACCCTGCACTTTAGAACCTTTTGCTTCATATTCAGCCGGAATGCCGATAAGCATTTCGGGGTGTTCGGGTGCTATCGGACAAATGGGCAAATATCCGGTGTATTCCTGACGATCTTCTTTCATGCAGATCAACCTCCTTGTATAATACGTAATCAGTTTATCAAACGATACCCTGTGCGTTCATAGCGTCGAGAACCTTCTCAAAGCCCGCGATGTTAGCGCCTGCAACATAATTGCCCTCCATACCGTAGCGCTTTGCAGCGTCGTCGATATTGTGATAGAGGTTTACCATGATGCCCTTGAGCTTTGCATCAACTTCCTCGAAAGTCCAGCTGAGACGTTCGCTGTTCTGGGACATTTCGAGAGCAGAGGTAGCAACGCCGCCTGCGTTTGCAGCCTTGCCGGGAACGAACCATACGCCGTTATCCTGGAGATACTTGGTAGCGTCCTCAGTGGTAGGCATATTAGCGCCCTCGCATACAGCTATGCAGCCGTTCGCAACGAGCTGCTTTGCATCGTCGAGGTGAAGCTCATTCTGAGTAGCGCAGGGGAGTGCAACGTCGCACTTGATGCTCCATACGCCGCGACCCTCATGATACTCTGCATTGGGACGATAGCTCTTGTACTCGGTAAGTCTTGCACGCTTAACTTCCTTGATCTCCTTAAGAGCCGCAACATCGATGCCGTCGGGATCGTATACCCAGCCGGTTGAATCCGAGCAGGTAACAACCTTAGCACCGAGCTGCTGTGCCTTCTGGATAGCATAGATAGCAACGTTTCCTGCGCCCGATACTACAACGGTCTTGCCGTTAAGATCGGTTCCGTGGCACTTGAGAAGCTCTTCAACGAGATAGAGCAGACCGTAACCGGTAGCTTCGGTTCTTGCAAGCGAGCCGCCGTAGGTAAGACCCTTACCTGTAAGCACGCCCTCGAACAGACCGCGAATACGCTTGTACTGACCGAACATATAGCCGATCTCTCTTGCGCCTGTGCCAATATCGCCTGCGGGTACGTCGGTATCAGCGCCGATGTACTTGCAAAGCTCTGTCATGAAGCTCTGGCAGAAAGCCATGATCTCGCGGTCGCTCTTGCCCTTGGGGTCAAAGTCAGAGCCACCCTTGCCGCCGCCGATTGGAAGACCGGTCAGGCTGTTCTTGAAGATCTGCTCAAAGCCCAGGAACTTGATAATACCCAGGTTTACCGAAGGATGAAGTCTTAAACCGCCCTTGTAAGGTCCGATAGCGGAGTTGAACTGTACGCGGTAGCCGGTGTTGATATGAGCATTGCCCTGATCGTCGATCCACGGAACGCGGAACTTGATCTGGCGCTCGGGATTGGTGATCCTTTCAAGAAGAGCGTCTCTGCGGAACTTCTCCTCATTAGCGTCTACCACGGGTCTGATTGACTCAAGTACTTCTCTTACCGCCTGATGGAACTCGGGCTCGGCAGGGTTCTTTTCGATAACCTGTGCAATTATCTCGTCAACGTATGACATTTTCAATATACCTCCCACTGTATTTTTACACGATACATAAAATAAGACAATGACATACCAAGCTCTTCAACCGAGCTTCTCAGACGCCATTGCCTTGATACTATAATACACTAAACTGTCAAAAAAATCAATTTCAAAAATACCATAAAAATCAGATATTTTTCTATAAATTTCAGACTGACATCTATGGAAAAATATCTGTGAAAAAAACGGGAGACAGGCAAAATGCTTGTCTCCCACAGTGCAGGTATACAAAACAGGATAAAAAAGATCGAACTGTATTTATTATATAACGATTGCCGTCGTCTTCCTCCTCGACTAACGCCAGTTAGCCTTCGTCGTCATCCTTGGCACTCGTGTCCATGGCGGCGAATCTTGTCACGAATTTGGTCAAGGAATAGTATAAGCTCAGATCTTCTTTAAATCCGAAGGTTTTTTGCCCGTGATCTTCTTGAATACCGTCGTAAAGTAATCTACCGAAGCGAAGCCCAGCATTTCGCTTACCTCGCGCACCTTGTACCTGCCCGATCTCAGAAGCCGTTCCGCATAACAGACTCGGAAACGTTTGTTGAACTCCACGAACGTCATACCGACCTTTGCTTTGAAAAGTCTGCCGAAATAATCCTTGTTGAAGCCGAAGAAATCCGCCGCGTACTCTGTCGTAGCGGTGACGTTGGAGGAAGCAAGAATAAATTTTTTAAGCTCCGTTATGAATTTGCTGTCTCTTTCGGGGCTTTCAAGCGATGAAAAAAATTCGTCCGCCGCACGTTTGTATTCGTAATCGGTGACGGATACTTTCATGTTGTTTTTAGCCCTGACAACGGCGTTATTCAGCCTCGTTTCGCTGATCGGCTCGACAAGGTAATCTATCGCTCCCAGCAGAAAGCACTCGCGCATATATTCCGAATCGTCGGAAGGGCTGATTATAATGAATGGTATATCTCCCGCAGCGCGGCGCACCTGTATCATTACATCGGGAGCCGTCAGCACAGGCGGCTTATTGAAGCATAAAACAAGGTCGATATTTCCTGTTTTACACATTTTAAGCGTTTCGGCAGTATTCGACACGCAGGCTGCGATCTCAAAACCGTTTTCTTCCCACATTGTCATGTTCCTGAATCTGCTTTGTGTGTCAGGTGAAGTATCTGCTATTAGAACACGAAAATTCCCGATCATGACATTACCCTCTTTCATACATAAGCGAAACAAAAAAACGCTGTATCCCCACGATACAGCGCCATTGCTTGAAATCAATATATCACGATTTATAATGCTTGTCAATGAATATATTGTTAACAACGTAAAATGTCTGATTTTTATAGGATAGCTTTCGGTTTTGAAAGCTATGAATCCGACATCACACCTGATAGTGGAATGAGAAAAATCGTTTCCTTTTGCGTAAGCGAAAGGAAACGATCATTGATAGTGTCAAGAATTTGAAAATACATCTGACAGGGAAGTGCTGACAGCTAATTTCACTAAATAAAAATTTAGCGAAATTGAGAGGAGTCAATTGCCGGTGACTCCGACGGAGCCACCATTAACCCCGAGCCAACGTGTGCCGCGCAGGCATTAACGGCGGCACCATACGCAGCTATTCCGCAGCATAATCTATACAAATGCGCGTATAAAGCATAAAAATATCAAGCCGCGTTCACGCCGAGCCTGCAAAGGTCGGCAGCCATGCTGCAAATAACCTTGCTTTTGTTTGCGTTCGGATATTACGGCAACATCGATCACCGCACAGGCATGACATGAACGAAGATCAATCGTATATGCGCCGATTATTCTTCAAGGCTGCCTTATGCTGTCGGCAAGACCGCCTATGAGATGTTGTCAAAGCCCGTTATTGCGCTGTTCAGGCTTATAGAATATGGATTTATTCATATTCTATCATTGACTAAATCGGCAGTATATGCTATAATAAAAGCAACACTATTTGACATTGATTAAAGCGCCGTACCAAGATCGACGACGCTTTAAGTAACTGTGATAATAAATAACGCCCGAAATATCATGAGCAGCGATGTGATATAATCACATCTGTTTTAAATAAATTCGTAAAGAAAACCAAATTTATCAAGGCTGCCCCGTGATCCGGTTAGGAGGAAAACCTTTGGACAACATATCCACGCCGAAAGGCAAAAATAAGTTTTTTAAGACCAAGCATTTCAGAAGCATTTTTGTGATAGTATTTCTTCTTATTGCCGCCTTTTCCGCAAGCATTGTCGCAAGCACGGCATTATTCAACCGGGCTACGCGGGAGTACAGAGAAGAAACTCTCACCAAGTCGGCAAAGCTGGCTGCCGAACAGATAGACGCAGATAAAATAGATCAATGGCTTACTTACGGTATTGATGAATCATACATAAAAACAAAAAATACTCTTCAAAGTATCTGCAATAATACTCCTTATATCCAGTATCTGTATGTCTATCAGATCAAACCAGACGGCTGCCATGTTGTGTTCGATACCGAAACTATGGCGGCAGAGCTTGACCAATATGACGAATTGCCCGATGAGCCGGACACTTCTCTGGGCGAGATTATCGAATTTGACGACAGCTTTTCAAAAGATGTGCCAACGCTGCTTGAAGGCGGTCGGATAGGCATAAAAGAAAGCAATGACAAATACGGCTGGCTGCTTACGAAGTACGAACCCGTTATCGACTCATCGGGAAAATGCGTTGCTTATGTCGGCGCAGATATTTCAATGATAGGGGTCAACGAATATAATCACACTTTTTTAAGGTGGGTCATTGTCATTTCGGCTTTGTTCTTTCTTATACTGTTTATCGCGGCGTATCATTACACTCTCCGCGCCCGAAAGGCTGACGAATATGACGAAGCCGAGCGCAGGCGGGCGCAGCAGCAGATGTTATTCGAGCAGACGGCAAAAGCTCTCGCAGGCGCTATCGATGCGAAAGATGAATATACTCATGGACATTCGGCGAGAGTTGCGGATTATTCCGGAAAGATCGCAAAGGCTTACGGACTTTCTTCCGAGGAATGCGACACGGTATATTATGCGGCGCTGCTTCACGACGTGGGAAAGATCGGAGTTCCCGACCGTATCATCAACAAAAAAGGAAGACTGAACGATGATGAATTTGCCGAAATAAGGCAGCACCCTGTCATCGGCAATCAGATTTTGTCCACGATCAACGAATACCCGTATCTCAGCGTAGGGGCGCATTATCATCATGAGCGGTACGACGGAAAAGGCTATCCCGAAGGGCTGAAGGGCGAGGAAATACCGCAGATCGCCCGTATCATTGCCGTAGCCGACGCTTACGACGCGATGACCTCCAACCGCAGCTACCGCAGCGCTATCCCTCAGCAGATAGTCCGCGAGGAGCTTGTCAAAGGCATGAGAACGCAGTTCGACCCCGCATTTGCCAGAATAATGATACACATGATCGACCTTGACTTTGAATATAAAATGCGGGAGCGTATTTCAGGCTCGAATGTAACGGCGGCAAACGAAATGCACTTTGAGTCCGTCTACAACAACTGCACGGAAGGCATCGTTATCACAAGTAAAAAGACAACTATCCATCTGGGCAGCCTGCCCGACGAGGGCTTTTCGGAAAACAAAAGTATTCCGATGCTGATAGTCTTTGATTCGCTGGACGGAAAGGTTCACCCGGGAGAAGAAAACAACCGCGAGCTGTTCTATTTTGAATACGCCAAGATAAGATTTGACGGAAATGTCACAGAGATGGGAGCGAGAAAGACCGAAGTAAGATACCATGACCGTAAAAATGCCGCAAAGCACGGCGAGCATGAGGAACAGCAGTATCAGATCGAGGCGGTCAGAAATCGCGACCATGTGCTTGCGCGTATAACAACGGAAACACAGACCTTCGAGGTCATTATAGCATTGCCGGATACGGCGCGTTACACTTATATTTCCATTAGCGGCGAACATTGTAAAATTCATAATATCACGGTAGACGCGGATACTGCGGATACCGTTCCCGAAACGATACCGCGAATCGCCGAAGAGATAAGCTACACAAAGAACTGCCCTGCCGGAGATATTCCCAATATAGAAATTGACGGACCGAGACTTTCCTCTTCAAAGGGCATACCGATACATGACAAAATGACAATATCCTTCCACACGATGAGCTATCCGACAGCTCGTCTGATATGGCATTGCCCGTTCTTCTGCATATTCACCTCCGCCAACGGTCAGGTGAACGGCGAGAATTACCATGAATATCTGCTGCTGAAACTGGACGGAGAAAACTGGGATTCCACCGAAAATGTCGAAAATCAGGTAAACGTTGAGCATACAAAGGACTTTGAAGACTGGAAAGCATGGCTCGCAAGAAATAAACAGGGGCTTGACTGCACCGTGACACTCGAAAGAAAAGATAATAAGATCGTCATTCGGACGGAAAATCTCGGAATAGCGATAAACAGCGTTACAACGCTCCTTGACGATGTGAACGAGGTCTATGTGGCGCTCACGGGCGACCAGTGCGCGATAACAAATATCCGCGTTGCAAAGCTCACTTGAAGTAAAACACCTTTCCTCCCGAACGGAACGGGAGCCTTGCGCCTTCGGGAATGAGAAAAGCGTGTTCATGATGCACTTTAAGGTCATGCTCTATCCCCGCGTCGGTGATTATGAGTATGGGAGCGTCTTTCGGAAGGTCTTTCGCGTTTTCAAGCAGATCGACAGCCGGCTGCAATACTGTGCCTCCCCTGCCCTTGACCATTACACGCCCCGCAATATCCTCCGGCGCAATGTAGCCTATGTCGTAAGCCTGCGCGTCGCAGAAAACCACTCTGACGAACGGAACATCTTTTGCGACCGAATAGCTTGCCGCAGCGCCCAGCGCTTTGCCGATCATCTCGGGCGACATCGAACCCGATGTGTCAATAATTACCGCGTAAGTGCGGCTGTACTCGGGCAGCTCGGGGCGCACCCAGCTCGGGCGGGGTATATCGGGCGTACTGCTTTGCCGCCTGCTCGGTCGGGCGTAGGTGCGGCGCTTTTCAATAGGCGTGAACCATGTATCGAACCATTTGGCAAGCTCAACGTCCCAGGGAACGGGCGGCATGGAAAGCGCTTTTATTTCCTCGATAAGCCCGGCGGGTATAAATCCTCTGTTTGTCGAGGTGTGATACTCAAGACCGTTCCGCAAAGCGCTTTTGCAGAAATCGTCAAGCGAGGTAGGCTTATCCATATCGGGCGACCAGCCTTTGTCGATAATATCGCCTTTTCCGTACCCTCTGAAAGTGCCGAGCTTTGAGTTTTTTCTGATATTATCGGTCAAAACATCATATATTTCTTCCGCCGACTTATTTTTGAGCGTTTCGTCGTACATAAGCCCGTTCTGCGGCATTATCCCTATCTGCATTTCGTGAAGCCAGCCGTTTATAACGAAATCGCAGGCAATATTCCAAAGATACGGGTCTCGTCCCTTGCGCCTTGCGTGGTGCTGCAAGCCCGCGTGAAGATATTCATGAGCAAGAACAAATTTCCACTCTTCCAGACTAAGCCCTGCGGCGGGATTCACATAGATCTCGCCGACTGTAACATCAACGGCAGCTACCTCAATGTCGTTCAGATCGGCTCTGCCGATCGTTTCAATGACCTCAAAACCTGTGGCAAGTCCTCCGAGCAGCGGATAATGGTTTATGAACCAGTCGGCTGCTTTTTGCATTACCGATTTTTTATCGCTGTGACCCTTTGGCTTATCTCCCGCGCTGTCAATGACCGAACGGACGGAATCTGCAAGAGCATAAGCAAAGTCGATGATATGCCTGTTTTTACCATAATGATATGTAAGCGGCGAATCCGTACCTATCATGTCGGGAAATTCGCCCGCCGTCCCGAAGGTATCAAATTTTACGGGAGAATGGTTATTGACCAGATACTCATATATTTTCAGCTCGTTCGATGAAGAACCGTAAACCGCAAGCTGTGTCGTGTCTATGTCGCTTTTGCCGAATTTTATGTCTGCAAGAAACCGCGCTATGAAAATATCACAGGCGATATTCCAAATATCAGGGTCGTATTTATTTACCCACTTCCTCTGCTTTTCGGTTATCTGCTGCCAGTAACCCGGCATACGCTCCGCGTCGAAATGCCCGAACGAAAGGTGCAGCATACAATGTGCGATAATATAAGCCCATTCCTTCGGCTGCTTGTCGCAGTCTTTGTTGAGATAAACGATACCCGACGAGGATACCTTCGCAGGAATATTCTTCCCCAGACGGCTTTTTTCAACCAGTTCGGTTCGTATACCGAGCTTCCCGAAAAGAGGGTGCATATTTATATGAGCTATTCCGTTGAGAACCTGCTTTTCGTTCGGGGTGATCTTGTTTTCTTTTTTTGTCTTTGCCATAGTTATTTATCATTCTTTATCAGTCTCGGCAGATCGCGGACAATCTCGACCATGAACCATTCGGGCAGAACCTTTCCGTCATCGGAGGAAACGACCATTTGCGCCAGTTCAAGGCTGATATGAGACAGGTCTTTGATAAGCGCCTTTGCACGGTGAGTGAGAAACTGCGTACTTTTATCCATTTTCTGCTTGTCGTCGGGCAGCTCCATAAGCAGCTTTGCGCGAAAGCTCTGCGACACAAAGTAAAGCACATCTCTGTCCTTCGGGTCGGAGGGAAATCTTGCGTCGCCCTTGATTATCTGATTAAGCAGATATTTATTCCCGGCATTTTTCACGAAGGCAAGAAACATTCCCGCATGACCCGATGAAACCGAACCGTAAGCAAGCACGCGCAGAATATTCTCGGGGACTTCCCTTTCGCCCGCGCCGTATTCTTTGAGCGCGTCACTGAGCATATGCCACGAACGCGGTGTGGAATACGGTTCTTCGGTTTTTGGCGGTTCGGAAAAAAGATGATCGGGGCGCTGAGTTATGTAGTCGATCACCCACGGGTGCAAGTCGTTGTCATAAGCCCAGTCAAGCCATTGCTGAGGGTCGGCGACAAGCTGAACATGAAACATTCGGTTTATCAGCGCAGAGGACATAGTTTTCACGATAGCGCTGTCCTGCGAACGGTTGCCCGCGCCGATAACGACGCTCCCCTTCGGAAGATGATATTCGCCTATACGCTTTTCGTGGATAAGGCTGTAAAACGCTTTCTGTACCTCCTGCGAGCAGGCGTTAAGCTCGTCGAGAAACAGCACATAAGGCTCTTTGCGGGCTATCATTTTGGGCGGCACGAACCGCGATGTGTCGCCGCTTATCTGCGGTATGCCGATAATATCCTCCGGCGCGAGCTGGCTGCCGAGCAGTGAAACGCAAGGCATTCCCACATCGTCGGCAAATTTCTGTACAAGAGCGGATTTGCCGATGCCCGGCGCTCCCCATATAAAAACGGGGCGTGACGGCGAAAGATTAAGCAGCAGATCAGATAATTCACTTTGTGTAACTGTAAATGATAAATTCATAAGACCTCCGAAAAACGCAAAGTTTGGCAGACACGGGATCCAGCGCCCGTGCGCTGGCGAGGGGTTTGCATGAACGCTAAAGCGTTCATGCAAGGAGCAAAGTCCCATTTGCGCCGCAGGCGCAACAAAGCAAAGCCCACGACAAAGCAAAACTATATTATACGCAGAATTGAACGGTCAAAATTAAAATCGGCAATTTCAAGAAAAAGCCCACAAAAAACCACAATCAAAGAAATCAGCAGAACACGACAAAAACAAGTAAATTGCCGATTTTCGCAAAGATGAACCGCATTCTGTACAATTAACCAAAATCGCTCGTTTATAGTTTCTGACAAATATTATATCAAATACCGTCAGAAATGTCAATGATTTTCAAGGATTTTAAGAGCTTTTGTAACTGAGTTCATTTGTGCAAAATGCGGTTCTGCTCCGGTAAGAGAATGCAGAACCGCACAGCTTCTTTGCGAAAATCGCTTCGCTCTTTTGCAAATTAAAATCGGCAATTTCTTTGTTTCCGTCACGTTTTGCTGATTTTATCGCTTTGCCTGTTTTTATTAGTCTTTCTTGAAATTGCCGATTTTGATTTTAAACGCTCATCTCTGCGTATTTTTGGAGCTATAAATGAGTGTGTTTTGTCAAATTGCATAAATAATCATCGTTAGATAAAGCCTTTTCACGAGGACGGCGGGGGGCAAGCCTTGTGATAGTCAGGTTTTGTGCAAGTTGACGGTGCTGCTCAGTTATAGGAGATTTGCATTTGCCGTTAGCTTTGATTGATTGCGCCTGCGGCGCTGGATCCCGTGTCTGACCTTACTTCGCACTTTCAGTTTTCCCTAAGTCTCTCCACAACACTTTCATTACAGATCGCTCTATACGCAACAGACGGTATCACCGCCGAAAGCAAAATCAACACAGGAACACAGACCATAATAGGCAGCAGAGTGAAATGATAGCTGAAAAAGAACATATCTCCCGTCGCGCTTCGTACCGCTGTACGGCTGAGTAACGCTCCGACAGCCGCCGCACATACCGCCGTCAGCACGGCATAGTGAACGCTCTCCCACATCAGCATTTTTTTCAGCTGACCGCCTGTCATGCCGACGGCGTTCATCATCGCAAGCTCGCGGCGGCGGGAAAGTATGCCTGTCACCACGGCGTTGATAAAGTTGAGTATTCCGATCAGCGCAAGTATTCCCGAAAGCGTGCCGCCTACCAGCTTTACCATTACGAGAAGATCGTTGAATTCGTCAAGATAGGTCTGCTTGTCGGTGTAGACTAACGGAGAGCCCTGACGGTCGCAGTATGCTTTCAGCTGCTCCTTTACCCGACCGCTTTCGTCGGAGGTGCTTATCATCGCACAAGTAGCAGCCGGCTTATCGGTCAGCGAAAGATATTCCTCGGCGCTGACGATCACGTTCGTTTCCAAAATGCTGTAAACCTTTGTGGAAAGCGGATAGGGAATAATGCTCACCGCCATTACCTCGTATTCGCGCATTTTGTCTCCACATTCCACTTTTATCGTATCACCGACGTGATATATCTCGACATCGCTGTCGCCGTCCGCGTTCCAAAGATAGGTATGCACGATCGCGTATTTTCCCGATTTGAGCTTTTCGGCGTCGATGCTGCCCTCGACAGGCTCGAAATATGCGGCGGTATCCTCGTCGATGCCGTAAACATCCGCTGTATAGCTGCCCGAGACAGCTCCTTCAAGATGCGCTGACAAGACCTCATCGCTGCCGTACTTTTCATAAAGCTTTTTCAGCTGTTCGAGCTGTTCGCCTTCGGGGCAAACGCCGCCGTAAGTAAAGTATATCGGGTGAGTTTCCGCGCCTTCTATCTGTTGCAGGTCGGCTATCGCTTCGGTAGTAACGCCATTTATGCGATCGTCCATCAGGTTGGTATTATCGGTATGGCGGATCATCGCATCGCCGACGATAGAATCTCTGATGTATTTATCTTTGTCAATGCCTTTCAGCACCGTGAAAAGCGTGTTGACAAGCACCAGACTCAGCGTCAGCGAAAGAACCACAACGACGGTCTTTTTTCTGCTGCGCGACATATTGCTCAGCGCTATCGAGAAAGTGGTGACTTTGTTTGTCTTTTTTCTGTCTTTCTTTATATTTATATCCGTTTCGTTGTATCTTAGCGCTTCAATGGGTGAAACGCTGCCCGCGATCTTGCAGGGCTTGCGGCAGCTTATCATAACTGTCACGAAAGTAAACGCCGCCGAAATAAGGCACATCGGAACGAGCAGCTCGGCACTTACGGAATAGCTTTCCGCCGAGTGTATGTTCAGAATGTTTACTATCGAACTCATCATCAGCCTGCTTAACAAAACGCCGATGACGATACCGAACGGTATGCCGAACGCCGAATACACCGCCGCACGCACTCTTACCATATGCCTTATCTGCTTTGCCGTGGTGCCGATCGTTTTTAAAAGCCCGTAGCTGCGGATATTCGACGAGATATTGATATGGAAAATATTGTAGATTATCAAATAACCCGCCGCAAATATAACAAGCAGTATAACGATAGCGCCCACAATGCTGCCCGGCTCCACGTCGCTTGCCGAGAACGCCCAGTTTATGCCCGTATCGGGATATTCCGATGTATTATCGCCGTAAAGCCTTGAAAGAAGCGCCCCTGTCTTTCCCGTGATGTTCCAGCTGTTGAAATAATTAAAATCCACCTGCCAGTACCCGGCATAAGTACAGTGTTCCCGAGTGTAAAAGCTTTCCGAAGGGGTAGGCGCGTATTTATCGGCAAAAGCCCGCGAAAGCCAGCACATCTGTGCCATCGCCACCTTGTCACCTTCCCAGTAGCCGCACAGGGTAAGATCATGCTCCGTAACAACGCCGTCAATGTCAAGACTGATGTGTACGGGCGTGCCGATCTCATGCGGCAGCTGCAATTCGTCGAGAACGACCGTGCTGAGCGCTGTCTCATTGATGCTTTCGGGCAGTCTGCCGACGGAAGGATAGCAGAACGAAGCTTTTGCGGCGTCATCGTCGCCCGCGCAGTTGAACTCGGCTTTGACATTTTTAAGCTCGGTGTTCACCGCGTTGCCGATGATGATACGATAGACAAGATCCTTTGTCGCGGCGTCGTGCTTTACCTTTTCATAGTCCTCGGGCAGAACTAACTTGATGCCCGCCATTCTGTTGCCGCCGACCTGACGCATTGTCTCCTGCTGCATACCGTTCATCATGCCGCCGCCTATCGTGGTCAGCGCCGTGAACAGTATGCAGGTCAGCATGATCGAAAGCACCACAACGATATTCATTCTGCGGTCGGCTTTCAGCTCGCGGAACGCAAGGCGGCGAATCGCCTTTTTGTTTTTTACCTTATTCATTAGGTTCACCGCCCTTTACGATATGTCCGTCCTCGATGCGGATAATGCGGTCTGCCATTTGCGCAATGGCTTCGTTGTGGGTAATCATCACGATAGTTTGACCGAACTTCTGCCCCGTGACTTTAAGCAGGCTCAAAACGTCCTGCGAGGTCTTGCTGTCAAGGTTGCCCGTCGGTTCGTCCGCAAGGACTATCGCAGGCTTGGCGGCTAAGGCTCTTGCAATTGCCACGCGCTGCTGCTGACCGCCCGAAAGCTGATTCGGCAGACGGCTCTGCATATCGGAAAGCCCGAGAATATCTATGACCTCGCCCACGAATTTCTCGTCCACGTTGTTTCCGTCAAGCTGTATCGGAAACACGATATTTTCGTACACATTAAGCGTCGGCACAAGGTTGAACGACTGGAACACAAAACCTATCTTCCGTCTGCGGAATATGGTTAGCGCTTCGTCCTTTAAAGAAAAAATGTCCTTGTTTTCCACATACACCTTGCCGGAGGTGGGTCTGTCCAGTCCGCCGAGCATATGCAGGAGCGTTGATTTGCCGCTGCCCGATGTTCCGACAATCGCCGCAAATTCGCCCTGTTTTACGACAAGGTTTGCGTTATCGAGCGCCGTGACTTTGTTCTGCTCCTTTCCGTATATCTTGGTAAGTTCTTCCGTTTTCAATACTTCCATTTATCTCACCTCACAAAAAATGCAGTGAATTTCTTTCACTGCATTTATTGTAACAAACGATCCTTACGAGAATCTGTCTGAAATCTAACAGTTTTGACATAATTCATCTCGGCAGAAATATTTTGAACACCGAGCCTTTTCCGATTCCCGATTCCGCCACGATATAACCTCCCTGCCCTTCAACGATCTGCCTGCTGAGATACAGCCCGATACCCACGCCGCTTTGCTCACGGACGTTCTGTCCTCTGTAAAAACGCCCGAAAATATGCGGCAGTTCGTCCTCTGCAATACCGATACCGCTATCCTCTACCGATATACAGGCGAACATCTCAAATATCTGCACGATAACAGTAACAGTGCTTTGCTCGGGCGAATATTTCACGGCATTGTCAAGGATATTGAAAATAGCCTCCTGCGTCCACTTGCTGTCAAATTTTGCCATATAGTTTTCACGGATATATACAAGCCTGATATGCTTGCTTTCCGCTTTTAGTGCGATCTGTTCAAGTGCCGAATTTATTATATCATCAACGTTATTTTCCGACGGTGCAAGCTGAAAAGTTCCCGTTTCAAGCCGCGAGGTCTTGACGAGCGACTGTATCAGAAATTCGAGCTTTTCCGCCTGCGCCCGTATCTCGTCGGCAAGCACAAGGCTTTGTTCATCAAGCGGTTGTTCCTGCAAAAGCTGCGTATACAGCAGGATATTCGAGAGAGGAGTCTTTGTCTGGTGGGATATATCCGAGACCAGTTCTTTGAGCTTTTGACGTTCCTGTTCGGTTTTCTGTGCAGACATCTTCGACGATGTGAGATACCGAAGCCATTTGGATTCCAGCTTTGAGAGCTGCGTTTCGTCGTAATCCGATTCCTCAAACGTGCCGTTAATGCCGTCCTCCAGCATTTTATCAAGACGCGCAAGCACTTTTTTGTCGCCAAACATCATTTAAGCCCTCCACGCATAGCCGATTCCATAGACGGTCTGAATGTGTTCGGCGGCGTTCAGCTTTTTGCGGAGCCTGCCCACCGTGACGGAAAGTGCGTTTTCGTCAACATACTCAGCGCCGTCCGTCCATATCCTGTCAACAAGAAATTCCCTTGCGAGCGTCTGACCCTTGTTTTGTATAAGGAGCTTTAACAGCTTTTGTTCGGTCTTGCTGAGTTCGGCGGGCGAGTCGTTCACGGAGAACTCCATTTTGTCAAAATCGAAAGAGTACTTCTCATCGGTATAGATGTTATTTGCGGTGCCGACCGATTTTTTCAGAACCTTGTCTATCCTTGCACGCAGCACCATAAGGCTGAACGGCTTTGTAATGTAGTCGTCCGCGCCAAGCTCCAGCCCCATGACTTCATCGGTTTCGAGATCGTTCGCCGTAAGAATGATTACGGGTACGTCCGAGCTGCGGCGGAGCTTTCTCAGAAAATCAAAGCCGTTTCCGTCGGGAAGATTTATGTCAAGGATAATGAGGTCGGTCGGCTCGGACGGTCGGAAATCGCCAAGTCTGTAAAGCTGACAGAATGTAAAGCCTTCGCGTTTGAGCGCAAGGACGATGCCATTATTCAAACCTATATCGTCCTCGATGATCGTAATATGCTTCATAATGCTACCTCGCTGTAATAACAAAATATCCTCCTTAAACAAAATTTTTAAAACATACAATATATTATGTATATATTATAGCATATTTCATACACCGTAAAAACCCACAAAATCGTTTTTTGGGTGGACAAAATCAAGAAAAAAGCTCTGACATCATCTTGAATTTTCATGTGATTATCCGTGCAGCATTGTTATTGACCATTTATTAACTGTTATTTCATTATAATATAAAAAACGATCTCCCGTCTAAACAATGACGGGAGATCGCTATTAATATCAGTTATATCTGACTCACGTTATCGCATTAACTAATGGTAACGGTGAACGCTCTTGAATTGATGCTCTTGGTTTCCCACTGACCGTTTACCTTAGCTAAGATAACGACCTTGTATTTGCCGCTGGGAATCTTGGGAGAAGTCCACGAGGTCGCCGAAGACGAGATGCTGTCAGTAAATACCTTCCACTTGCCGCCGGAATAGTAGCCGATGCCGTAAGCCTGAGCGTTCGGAACGGAAGTCCACGAAACTCTGAACTGACGGGAAGATACGTTATAGGTGAGTGAAGTCTTCTCGGGATAAACAGGAGTGGTAGTAGTAGGCGATGTTGTTGTGGTAGAAGTGCTGGGAGCAGTAGGTGCTGCGGGACCGCTTATATTTACGCCATCCTTAGCAACTATCGCTTCATCAATGTAGAAATTGCCGGTAACGTCCTTGGTCTCAACATAAATCATAACGTCGCTTGCGTCGCTGGGGATCTGGAAGCTGGGGTTCTTAAGCTGGAGATACTGTCTGGGATAAGTAGTTCCCTCCGCGATGTGGAGATACTTGGTAGTGCCGGAAGAATCCTTGTACTGCATCGAAAGCAGGAAGTCCTGGCTGGCTTCGCCGTCTTCGTAATCTACGAGTACGCTGAAGCTGTACTTCTGACCGGGCTTGTAGGTAGAGGAATCAAGGGTCTTCTGTACGCCCTGCCAGGCGCTTTCACGCTTCTGAACGAGCAGAGCGTTTGTGCCTGCGTAGGGATGTCTGCCGCTGAGGGTCAGTTCGGTGTTGCCGCCTCTTGCTTCCCAGCCGTTAGCACTGTCTTCAAAGGTGTCATGGAAGTAGTAACCGTTGGAATCGGGATTAACCTCGGTGCTGCCGGAAGAAGAACCGGGATTGGTCGGGAGAGTGCTGCCGTCGCTCTTGAGCTTAACAACGAAGGTCGAAACGCTCTTTGCGGGGAGATAAGACCAGTATGAGGAAGTGCCGTGTTCCATATTCGAGGTACAAGCGAGGTTCTCGCTCGAAGTAGTGCGGTATCTGTCAACGTCTGTGATAGTTCTGCCGTCAACGGAGAACTGCTGCGAAACGTCGGTATTACCCTTATTGATAGCAACGATCTCGATCTGAGTATCGCTGTGCTTGTAAGCGGAGATAAGCAGATTGCTGTCAGGAGACTCGGTGCAGTCGATGCGGTAGTCACCGGGACGAACGTACTTGGAATACTGACCCATCATGTAGCCGCGCTTGGTGATAGCGCCGTTGCTGCCGTTCTGCTCGATAAGGCTGTAACTTCTCTTGATGTACCACCAGGTATAAACGCTCATGTTGCCTACTACAAGACCGTTGTGGATATTCTCGGCAACATCGAGAGCTTCGGGCCAGTTGTTAGCCGAGTTGGCGTTCGAGTTCGGAACATAAACTTCGGTCATCCAGATCTCTCTGCCGCTGTTTTCAAGAGCAGGGAAATCCATTTTGCTTCTCGGAGTGCCGTAGAAGTGCGTTCCGAAAACGTCGATATTAGCGTTAGCCTTCTGATTGTTCAGGATATTGTTGTAGTAATCTCTGCCGTTGCCCCATGCGCCGTACTGGAAGGTCTCGGGCGACATAAGCTTCGCGCTGGTTATCTTGTCGCCGTAATTGGCAATGAAGTTGGTAGTTTCCATGGGAGTCCAGTATGTCCAGTCATGGGCGTAGTCAGGCTCGTTCTGAACGGAGATCGAGTAAAGATTAACGCCGTTGTTCTTCATGTAGTTACCGAAGTCGTTTAAGTGAGTAGCATAAGCGCCGTAGTTGTACGACGGAAGGTGCAGCTTACCGTTGTTTCCGCCGGATTCGGCAAGAGCTGCGGGCGGCTCCCAGGGGGTAGCGAATATTGTCGCGCCAGCCTTTGCTGCATACTGCGCAGTCTTAAGACCCTTATTCCACTGGTTCCTGTCGGGATTGATGTACACGCGAAGCACCGAAAGACCCAACTGACCGCTGCCGTTTCCGAATGCGCGGGCTAATTCCGCGTCGGAAAGGGAGTAGCCCTGCCATTCGGGAAGGTCGATACCGCCGAAGCCTCTGATGTACTGATAAGTCTTGTTGGTGTTGATGCTGCACACACCGGCTGCATCGGCAGGTACCTCAGGCACCATCGTCAGCAGCATAGCGCCGCTTACAGCAGCCATGCACAGTCGTTTAAAGGTTCTCACTGTTTGCATAAAAATTCCTCCCTCAATATAATCCTCAATAAAATTATTAAACGAACGAATAATTTATTATGTAGACATTATAGCATATTTTATGCACCCTGTGAACCCACAAAATCGTTTTCCGGTGGACAAAATCAAATTTATATGTATATATTTATATTTACAATTCGATTTTAGCAATAATTTAATATTTGTCATTATAAATGTGCGAAAACGTTTACACAAGCTCCGCTAATTTCGTTTGTTATTTAATTATCAAGTCGTCATAAGCCCGCAAAACTGCCTTATTTCTGCAAGAGTGCGCGGCGTGTAGTCCATATAGGGCATCATACAACCGACATTGTAGCACTCATGCGGGATACCCAGTTCATCGCACACATCAAGATAACGCAGATACGCCGTATGGTCGAAGTTGCCGTGAACGTGTCCGTACAAATGCACCGAGCCGTGAAATTGGTTATACCAACTTGCGATAGGGTAATGAAAAAGCACAACGTCAGTCTCCCCGTCCCTAATAACTGCGTAATCCTTTACCCATTCAAAGCACTTCATCATGTCTGCGGTCGGCTTGTCGTGGTTGCCGAGAATCAGGTACTTTCTGCCGGCAATCTGTTGCAGGAAATCAAGCCCGGAAGAGTTCTTCCAGGTCAGATCGCCTAAGATATATACGTCATCGTCCGGCTTAACGGTGCTGTTCCAGTTGTGGACAAGCGCCTTAAACATAATGTCGCAGTCAGCAAAGGGGCGATTATCGTACTTAAGAACATTCTTATGATCTAAATGAATATCAGAAATATAATAATTCATAGCTTTCATCTCCTAAAAAAGACCGCCGCAGACGCGCTGCGACGGTCGATCATCCTTCAAAAAACGCAAATTGACAAATCGGACAGCGGTTTATTCGCGCAGCCGAAAGAGGTGTACTAAAAATTGTACGCTAACGATGACTCCGCAGTTGTTTTATAATAATGTATAACAATATGTTTCGTCATTATTATCACTCCGTTTTCTGATGATATTCCTGATTTAATTTTCTTCTGTCGCAAATTCGCTTTCGTGGCGTGTGAAGAAATCCGTTCTCGGCGGCAGGAATTTCAGCTTATGCCCCTCACCGACAAAGTAATTAATCGGCTCAAAGATCGTATCCCACGACCAGAGCTTCTCGGGGGCTTGCAGATACTCGCGCAGCTTTTCGGTGCCGAACGGTGCCATCGGGTGCAGCAGAACTCCGGCTATCCTTATTATATAGAATACGTTCGCAAGCGCCTGTGAAAGCTCCTCGTCGGAAAGCTCGTCGGGCTTCGCCAGCGCTTTTGCCATATATTTGCTGCCGTTCCTGATATAGCTGTCAAGAACGTATGTACACTGGTGGAACGCGAACCTCGACATCTGCCGCTCGTAATCAAGCACCGCCTTTTTGCCTTCGGCTAAGAATTTTTCCTCCGGCTGAACGTCGGGCAGAACGCCGTCAAAGCGCTTCTGCGTGGTATAGAACGCCGTGCGGATAATGCGGTTGTAAACGTTCGTCAGCAGACCGTTCTTTGTTACGGGGTCGGTGAATTTCGGGTCGTTGGTCGGCTCGCCCAAAGCCTTTTTCTCAGCTTCCTCCTCAAGGAGCGGCTTGTTGAACGGCTTCGGGAAAAACGAAACGCTCTGCTGACCGAGACCAAACTCCAGCCAGTGCATACGCAGCTGCTCGGGGGTGTAGTATTGCAGCAGCTCGTCAGCCATAGGCGGCTTGATGTCGCCCGAGCTTGAAGCCTTCTTGTTCAGGAAAAGTATATGGAAATTCGCAACGATCGTCGGCATTTGCAGCTCGCCTTCGGGCGGGTCGAAGGTCTTTTCCTCCGCCGCCTGCTGCGCCATCCACATGGCAGGCTCGGCGATGCCGTAGAAATAGATATTGTCCTGCCCGATGAACTGATAAACCTGCGCGTCCTTGCTGCACCAAAACTTTTTCCACTCATCGGCGGGCTTGCCCTGCTGTTCAAGATAAGCCTCAGTGAACGAGATCGGTGCCCAGAGCGATTCGGGCCATACCCATACTGTGAGCTTTTCCTCGTCTTCAAGCTGCGGCGCGGGTACGCTCCAGTCGATGTTGCCCGTCAGTCTGAACGGAACGAGCGTTTTGCCCGTGCGGCAGCGGATGCCGTTCTCTGTCAAAATACGGTGCGCTTCGTCGCTGTCGGCGAGCTTTTCGAACTGTATCGTGAACGAGGGCTTTTTCGGCTCCTCGAAATACTCGTGCGCGGGGAGCTTATCCTTTATCGCGAGATATTTTTCCTCAAACTGCCGCATGATGTAGATAGCGGGCGGCTTTAAGAACTCATCAATCGTTTTCCACACAACGGGACGAATATCCTTGCGCTTTTGCAGGTCGCCTATCCAGCCCTTCATGAGGTCGTTGTATTCGGGCAGCTTGAAATACCAGTTGGTAACGGGCTTCATCGAGGGCGTTTCACCCGTGAGCGTGCTTATAGGGTCGATAAGATTTTCGGGCATATACTGATGTCCGAGATCGCATTCGTCGGCGTAGCCCTTTGCCGAGCAGCCTTCGACGGGGCATTTGCCGATGACCTGTCTGCCGTTTAAGAACACACCCGCCTTTTCATCGAAAAACTGCATTGTCGTGATGCGTTCGAGCTGACCCTTTTTATACAGCGACCTGATGAACCTGTCCGTAACGTCGGCGTGTATTTCCTTAGTCCTGCCGAGACCCGACGCGCCGAAGAGGTTCGGGCTGATGCCATAAGCGTCGAGGGTCGCCTTCTGCTTGTCGTGGTTCATCTTCACGAACTGTTCGAGAGTGCCTTCAAACTCGCCGCTCTCGCATTTTTTGCGCCAGCCCTCTGCTATGGGCGAGCCGTAGCAGTCGGTGCCGCTGACGAATATAACATTTTCCTCGCCTATCCTGTCGCGAAGGAATCTCGCGTAGGTATCGGCGAAAACCATCATGCCCCCAACGTGACCGAAGTGCAGTTCCTTGTTTCCGTAAGGCATACCGCCTGTAATTACCGCACGCTTCGGGAACGCCGGGCGCGGTATCTCGAAGGGCTTTCCGTCCTTATTTTTAGCCATATTGATTCACATTCTTCCGTTAAAATTTAAGTAAAAAGCAAAAAAGCCGTTAGGTTCAAACATAAAGCCAGGTCAAGCGCCGACTCGCGCTTGCGGGGCTTGGGGCAGAGTCCCATTCAAAATCAAGCCGCGCACAGAATATCCTCTCGCCTTGAAAAGTCGTTCGCGCGGCTTGCCTCCTTTGCGAGACGTAAGCGGAGCGAACGAGCAATCCGTTCGCCCTGCAATATCCTCGCGGCAGGGCAAAGCGCGGTCAGCACTTTCTTTTCGGTGGGACTTTTGCGCAATTGATTTGCAAAAATCGCTTCGCTCTTTCGCAAATACAAATATAAGATCGGCAATTTATTTGTTTTTGTCATGTTATGCAGAGCTATAACCTTCTGATTTTTCCCTGCTTTTTATGAATTGCCGATTTTATTTTGGACTTAACGGCTTCTCTTTAACCGTAAATTTGCAAACGCTGTCAGCTTTTCTGGGGAAACCCTTCTGAAGAAGAGTTATCCTCTTGCGTTTTTTGCTTTTATTTTTTATCTCTTTATTTTCTTCTCCGCCGCTTCAACCTTCTCGTTAAGCGTTCTTAACGCTCCCGAGCATTTGACTATCGCCGTATTCATTTCAGCCACAGGGTCGGAATACTTATCGGTACCCGCTTTCAGCAGACGTTCTTTCCTGTCCTTCGCGTTGTCAAGCGCCTTCTGCGCAAGGTCGCGATAGGCTTTGAGCAGCGTAACATCTTCTTCGGTGACAGTCTCCCCTACTTCCGTTTTCGCGTATTCGGCGGAAAGCTCGGCGGCTTTCTGTATCTCGGTAGTCGCGGAACCCTTCCACAAAGTGGACTCTACTTCCTTGATCTTGCCCATTTCCTCTTCTATCTTTTTTGAAGCGAACTTCGACGCGCTGTGAACCGCCTTGATCGCTCCTGCGGCGGGTATCAGCTTTATAAGCTCGTTCATGTCGATAGCCGAGAGCAATTTTTCGGCGTTTAAAGTCTGCGCTTCGCCGCCGCTCTTGTCGCAGCCCGTCTTTTTAAGGATAGCCGGCAGCAGAGAAAGCAGCTTCTGCGGGTCTGCGCCCAGCTTTGCCGCCAGCTTTTTCACAACGTCTGCGTTCAGAATGCCGTCCTTGCCCGTCAGCTTTCCGAGAAGCTCGTTTATCTGCCCCACATCGAGCTTTTTAAGCAATTCGGAAATGATCTCATTCATTTGTTATACCCACCTTCCAAGTCTTGATCTTACTATATCCTCGCCCAGAACATGGCTTACTTCCCATATATCGGGAGCATTGGCGTGTCCCGTGAGGGCGATTCTAAGCATATTTGTGATATGTACGATGCTGCCCTTGTACTGGTCGGGATTCTTCTTGTAATCCTTGGGTTTGACCGCATAGCCCAGATCCGCCGTGATGCCGCGGATCTTCTCGAACCACGCGCTGTTGTCGTCCGCTTCGCAGTAGCCTTCCTTATATCTTCTGAAGATCTCCCGGATGTCGTCCGCGCTGCATTCCGCAGGCATCTGCGTCTCGGGAGCGAACGTCTCGTCGAAGAAATAACTGATGAAGCCGAAGATCTGCTGCGCGAAGACCAGGTCCTTTCTGGGTTTCTCTCCGCCCCGGTCGATGTCGAAGATGCGCTTCGTCTTTTCCGGGTCACGGGCGAGCAACTGCGCCTTCTCCGGCGCGAATTCCTTCGCCCAGGCCAGTTCGAAATCGTAGATCTCCTGCGCGGACTTCTTTGCCAGAACGTCCTTGGAGATATCGTTCAGCTTGCTTAAGTCGAACAGCGTGCCGGAGCTGCTCATCTTGGAGGCCTCGAACGGGAAATCTTCCAGCGCCGCGTCCGGGTTGGCCATGCGCCATTCTTCGTAGTCGGAATTCAGGATGGTCATCAGGTATTCGCGCACCGCTTCGGGGAAATAGC
>CACYSH010000042.1 GCA_902776945.1 uncultured Ruminococcus sp. | reverse complement strand
AACTGCGAACCCTTAACGGTGGTCTCCTTGAACTTCTCAAGAACCTCGGGCTTGTCGGAGAGTTTAAGACCGTAGTTGAATACTTCCTGCTCTGCGATCTGAGTCTCAAGAGGCATCATGGACAGAGCCTTCTCGCCCTTCTTGCCGGGGCATACGTTTACGCAGCTGCCGCAGCCTGTGCAGTCGAGAGCGCTCATGGTCATTACGAAGTAGTAACCTGCCATACCGGTGCAGGCAACAGCCTTCTCCTTAGCAAGAGCGGGAGCCTTGGCAAGCTCTTCCTCGGTCATGATAACAGGTCTGATTACAGCGTGGGGACATACATACGAGCAGAAGTTGCACTGAATGCAGTTAGCGTTGTTCCAGGCGGGAACGTCAACGGCGATACCGCGCTTTTCAAACGCAGCGGAACCCTGCGGGAAGGTACCGTCCGCCATGTGAACGAAGGTGGAAACAGGCAGCGTGTCGCCCTTCTGAGCGTTGCAGGGGATCTGGATATTGTTTACAAAGTCCTCAAGAACCTTGTCCTTATCCTTAACGGGATCCATGCCCATCTTGGTGTCCTTAGCGGTCTTCCACTTAGCGGGAACCTTAACCTCAACGATCTGCTGATAGCCTGCGTCGATAGCGTCATGGTTCATCTTAACGATAGCCTCGCCCTTCTTGGAGTAAGAAGCGGTGGCAGCGTCCTTCATATACTTAACAGCGTCTTCCAGCGGAATGATGTTGGCGAGCTTGAAGAATGCGGACTGGAGAACAGTGTTGATGCGGTTGCCCAGACCGATCTCCTTACCGATCTTAACGCCGTTGATGATATAGAACTTGATGTCGTTCTCGGCGATATATCTCTTGACCTGTCCGGGGAGGTGCTTGTCAAGGTCTTCAACAGACCACTGGCAGTTGAGCAGGAAGGTTCCGCCGGGCTTGATGTCGGAAACGATGTCATACTTGTCGATATAGCTCTCGTTATGACAGGCAACGAAGTCAGCCATGTTGATGAGGTAGGTAGACTTGATCGGTGTCTTACCGAATCTCAGATGAGAAACAGTTACGCCGCCCGACTTCTTGGAGTCGTAAGCAAAGTAAGCCTGAGCATAGAGATCGGTGTGGTCGCCGATGATCTTGATAGAGTTCTTGTTAGCACCAACGGTACCGTCAGCGCCGAGACCCCAGAACTTGCAGGAGGTAGTGCCTGCGGGAGCGGTGTCGATCTTCTCGGAGGAATCAAGCGACAGATTGGTAACGTCGTCGTTGATGCCGATAGTGAATCTGGGCTTGTAGGTGTTCTTCCAGGAAGCGTTCCAGTAAACAGCCTTGATCTGAGCAGGAGTGGTATCCTTCGAACCCAGACCGTAACGACCGCTGGAAACAACAACATCGTGGAACTTGGTACCCTTAAGAGCAGCAACAACGTCGAGCCACAGCGGTTCGCCGAGAGAGCCGGGTTCCTTGGTTCTGTCGAGAACGGAGATCTGCTCTACGGTGTCGGGGAGAGCCTCGATGAGCTTGTCCGCGCAGAAAGGTCTGTACAGTCTTACCTTTACGAGACCGAGACGGGTGCCTTCGTTCTTGTTGAGGTAGTCGATAGTCTCTTCGATAGTGTCGCATACGGAACCCATAGCTACGATCACATGAGTAGCGTCGGGAGCGCCGTAGTAGTTGAACAGCTTGTAGTTAGTGCCGATCTTCTCGTTTACCTTGTTCATATACTCCTCTACTACGCCGGGAATAGCGTTGTAGTAGGTGTTGCAGGCCTCGCGAGCCTGGAAGAAGATGTCGCTGTTCTGAGCGGTACCGCGGAGCAGAGGATGCTCGGGGTTGATAGCTCTGTTTCTGAATTCCTGAACAGCGTCCATGTCAACCATTTCAGCAACGTCCGCCTTGTCCCAGGTCTCGATCTTCTGGATCTCGTGGGAGGTGCGGAAGCCGTCGAAGAAGTGCAGGAAAGGAACTCTTCCCTTGATGGTCGAGAGGTGAGCTACGGTGCCGAGATCCATTACCTCTTGGGGGTTGGACGAGCAGAGCATAGCAAAACCGGTCTGACGGCAGGCATATACGTCGGAGTGGTCGCCGAAGATGTTAAGAGCGTGGGAGGCTACGCAGCGTGCCGAAACGTGGATAACGCAGGGCAGCAGCTCGCCGGCGATCTTGTACATATTCGGGATCATGAGGAGCAGACCCTGAGAAGCGGTGTAGGTAGTGGTCAGCGCACCCGCAGCGAGCGAGCCGTGAACGGTACCCGAAGCACCTGCCTCGGACTGCATCTCGGCAACCTTTACGGGAGTACCGAAGATATTGGTCTGACCCTTGGCTGACCACTGGTCGGTCACCTCAGCCATTACGGAAGACGGAGTGATCGGGTAGATCGCAGCGACTTCTGTAAAGGGGTAGGACGCCCATGCAGCAGCGTTGTTTCCGTCCATGGTTTTCATTTTTCTTGCCATAAAAAAAATCATTCCTTTCCGGATTTTAGGGATAGCAGATCCCTTGATTTTGACGAAGCCGCGTATAAAACCATTTAGAACTACGAAGCCCCGCATTTTACGCCTGACTGACTATTGCAGGCATGGCATGGGCGCACCCACACCATATTAATCTAATTATATCACTTATCTTTGCGTTTGTAAATACCTTTTAATAAATTTTTTTCTTTTTTTGCGGGAATTTGAGTGCCGCAGGCTTCCGGATTTGTTAATGTATGGTAGAAAGGCGTTCCGGTCTGTTAATTCCGAACCCTCTTGACTTTCCCCGCAGAAAGATATATAATAATGTATGACCCATTCCAAAGGAGCTGACCCCGCATGATAAACATTTACCCATTCGACGGCAAAAACGTGTCCGTAAAATGCAAGGACGGCAGGACGTACATCGGTATTGTCAGGCGATGTTCCCCCGCCTGTGAGATAGACACAAACGACGACATTCTCGTGATAGGCAAAACGGAAATTCTTGCAAGCGAGATAGAGAAAATTGAAATAATTGAAGAAATGTAGGGGCGCTCCTGCGTGAGCGCCCGCGAATATCTCAAATTTGCAATAAAACGGGCGCACACATAGGTGCGCCCCTACATATATGAAAAATTCCCCCGAAGGCACAAACCCTCGGGGAAAAAATCATTTTTGATAGATCCAAAAAATATCTTTTATCTACTATTATCTTTTATCTTACTATCTTCTTTAGAACTGCGCGGAGTAGTTCGGCGCTTCCTTGGTGATGTAGATGTCGTGCGGGTGGGATTCCTTCAAGCCCGCGCCGGTTATCCTTACGAAGCGCGACTTGTTGTGCAGGTCTTCAATGGTGGGTGCGCCGCAGTAGCCCATGCCTGCGCGGATACCTCCGCAGAGCTGGAAGATAGTGTCGCTCACTACCCCCTTGTAGGGCACTCTGCCCTCTACACCCTCGGGAACGAGCTTCTTGCTGCCCGTCTGAAAATATCTGTCCTTTGAACCCTTCTGCATCGCCGCAATGGAACCCATGCCGCGGTATACCTTGAACGAACGTCCCTGATATATCTCCATTTCGCCGGGGGCTTCGTCGCAGCCCGCAAGCAGCGAACCGAGCATTACAACGTCGGCACCCGCCGCAAGCGCCTTTACGATGTCGCCTGAATACTTTATACCGCCGTCGGCGATAACGGGGATACCGTACTTCTGCGCCACACACGCAACGTCGTAAACCGCTGTGATCTGCGGAACGCCTATGCCCGCGACTATTCTTGTAGTGCAGATAGAGCCGGGACCTATGCCGACCTTTACGCAGTCCGCGCCCGCCTGAATGAGCGCTTCGGCAGCTTCGGCGGTAGCGATGTTGCCCGCGATAACGGGAGTGTCGGGATAAGCCGCCTTGATCTTCTTTAAGCAGTTGATGATGTTAGCCGAATGACCGTGCGCCGAATCAAGCACCAGTACGTCCGCCTGAGCGTCGATAAGCGCCTTTGCTCTTTCGAGAACGTCCTCGGTAACGCCGATAGCCGCGCCGCAGAGCAGTCTGCCCTTTGTGTCTCTTGCGGAGTTCGGGTACTGCACCGCCTTTTCGATGTCCTTTATCGTGATAAGACCCTTGAGCATTCCATCGTCGTCAACTATCGGCAGCTTTTCGATCTTGTGATTCATAAGTATCTGCTGCGCGTCGCGGAGGGTCGTTCCGACGGGTGCGGTAACAAGGTTCTCCCTTGTCATTACGTCGCCTATCTTTATGCTGAAATCGGTGATAAAGCGCAGATCGCGGTTGGTGAGTATGCCGACGAGCTTTCCCGCGCCGTCAACTATCGGCACGCCCGAGATCTTGTACTTGCCCATGAGCTGATCCGCCTCTTCAACAGTCCTGTCGGCGGTAAGCGAGAAAGGATTTGCGATAACGCCGTTTTCGGAGCGCTTTACCTTGTCAACCTCCTCAGCCTGCTGTTCGATAGTCATGTTCTTGTGGATAACGCCCAAACCGCCTTCACGGGCGATAGCGATAGCCATTTTCGACTCGGTAACGGTATCCATAGCTGAGGTAATGATAGGCGTATTGAGCGTGATATTAGCCGTAAGCCTTGTCCTGAGATCGATCTGATTGGGCGTAACGTTCGACTCTGCGGGGATAAGCAGCACATCGTCGAAGGTCAGACCCTGCTTTCCGAATTTTTCATCAAAATTAGTGTTCAGCATTTTTTTGATCCTTCCTCTCTTAGAATATTCAATTATGTGTGTATATTATTCTGAAAATTATACTCTTTTTCTCTGTAAAAGTCAATGTATATTTTATAAAAATTTTGTGATAAAAATAATCAAAAACGGCGGAGCCTAAGCCCCGCCGCTAAATTCACCTCGTCGTAAGAAACTTGATAGCCCTCTCGATAGAATCCTTCGAATTGCCCCAGTCGGCGTTCTTGCCCGTGTTGCGGTAGTCGTACATCTTGCAGTAGTGCGAGATGTCCTTTTCAAGCTCGTCAAGATAGTTCTTAACGAGCCTAAGCGACGTATCGCGGAACTCGTCGCGGTATTTCTTGTCAAGCCCCGTTTCCGCCTGAGACATCAGTATTTTGTAATGCGGCAGGCAGAGATTCTCCTGCGCGGCGTACAGCTGACGGAACTCCGTTTCCCGCGCATACAAGTCGAACATATTCGAGACCTGCCGCGAGAGCGCCCATTCTATCTTATTGCAGACAAAGCAGTCGTTCACTATCCTGCCGACCTTTTCGGTCGTGCGCTTTGCCTTGCCGTCCTTTGTTTCGAGCAGTTTTTTCTCGGTGAAGACTGTCTTTTGAAGCTCCTGCAAATGCGACTGGAGCATAAGCGCGAGGGACAGGCGGTTCTTGCAGGCTCTCATCTGTTCGAAATGCTCCTTGCAGAAGCCCGCTTTGTTGGTCTCTATGCGGACTTCGGGTTCCATCATTGCCGCGCCCATTATGTATTCCACGCTGTGCTGTTCGAGTTCGTCGCGCATGGCGCACATCGGGCAGCCGCATTTTTTCTCAAAGACCTCGTTTATTGGTATGGTAAGTATGCTTTCTCTCATTGTCAGACCTCCCAAAAATAAAGATACAGACTATAAATGAGCGTTTGCTTAAAGATAATAGACTTCCTCGGAAACTAGACATTAGAGGCTAGAGGTTAGAAGATCGAAATTATCGCTTTCTATTGATTTTACAAACAAAGTGAGATTCGCGAACTTCTAGTTTCTAGCTTCTTACCTCTAGTTTCCGAGGAAGTCTAATAGTGAATAGTTATGGAGTCCGCTTTGCGGACGTTGCACTGCGATGGCATGAATGCACAAACTGCGTTTGTGCCGTTCATGCAGCAGCGCATTGACTCGCTTCGCTCGTCAGTGTGTACCACAGATTAGCAAATATAAGTGCGGGGCTTGCACGAGCTTTGCTCGTGCCGCCTCCGCATAATACATCGCCGAAGGCGATACCTGCACGAACGCAGTTCGTGCCAACTATTCACTATTCACTCTTCACTATTAACTATTACAATTACTCATTTATACTATATTAATTATAATCCATTTTTACCGATTTGTCAATCACGCCCATATTATAAATTATTTATGTCTTACTCTTGATTTTGCCGCCTTACTGTGATATAATAAATACAGTATGTGTATTTTACCGCCGCTCCCCGATCCTGTACGGTACGCGGCTCGAAAGGGTGGTCTCCCAAAAATGGAAAACTCAGCCGTCCTTACGGCAAAAAACAATAAAGGCTTAAATCCCCGCCGCCGTCTTAGCGGCACAGCATGGTATCTGCTGCTGTTCACGGTATCGTTTTTCGGTATGCTGGCGGCGTTCCTGCCGACTATGGCGAAAAACGGCGGCATATTTCTTTACTACGGCGATTTCAATTCGCAGCAGGAAATGTTCTATTTCCACGCTAACGAAATGGTGCGAAACGGCAACTTCGGCTGGGACTGGGGAACCGATCTCGGGTCGAGCTTCATCGGCTCGTATTCGTTCTATCTCTTGGGCAGCCCGTTCTTCTGGCTGACTACGCTCTTCCCGCTTGAAGATGTAAAGTATCTTCTGCCGTGGCTGCTCTCGCTGAAAACAGCCATTGCCGCCGTGACCGCCTGCGCCTATATCCGCCGCTTTGTCAGGGGCTGGGAGGCTTGCTGTGTCGGCGGACTTCTTTACGCATTTTCGGGCTTTCAGGTATATAATGTATTCTTCAACCACTTCCACGATGTTACGGCGTTCTTCCCGATGCTGCTGCTCGCCTTTGAACAGCACACGCAGGACAGGCGGCGCGGAGTGTTCGCGATAAGCGTGGCAATATGCGCGTCGGTGAGCTACTTCTTCTTCGTCTGCGAGGTCGTCTTTGTGGTGATCTACTTCTTTATCCGCTGCATGGACAGGGAGTTCTATATAGATGTGCCGATATTCATAACACTCGGTATTGAAGCCGTTATCGGCGTGGCGCTTTCGGGCGTGATACTTCTGCCTGCGGTCTACGATGTGCTGAAAAATCCCCGTCTTAACGGCAGGCTTTACGGAAACGATATGCTTTTCTACGGCGAAAGCGTGCGCATTCCGCGTATAATACAGGCGTTCTTCATGATGTCCGATATGCCTGCGCGTGTTAATATTTTAAAGTCGGACAATGCGCGGTGGGCTTCTATCGCGGGGTATATGCCGCTCTTCGGCATGACGGGCGTTGTTGCCTATATCAGGGACAAGCACCGTTCGAAAAAAGCAGATTTTGCCGTGCGGCTCGTTATCGCAAGCGCCGTTATGATGTGCATTCCGTGGTTCAATTCGGCGTTTGTGGCGCTCAACAGCAGCTATTACGCCCGATGGTACTTCATGCCGATACTCATTATGGCGATGATGACCGCCAAGCTCCTTGACGAGCAGCCCGATAAACTGAAACTCGGGTATATCTTCGCAACGGCGGTTGGCTGTTCGTTCCTGCTTATCGGTCTGCTGCCCCGCGTTATCGACGGCAAGGTAAAGTTCGGTCAGAATTACCAGTATGCCGACCTTTACAAGATACAGGTCATTGTTACGGTGGTGCTTGCCGCCATTATGGGTATCATAATCTATCTGCTGCCGAAACAGGGCTATTTCAAGAAGATAGTAGCGGGCGTGACGGCGGTTTCCTGCATACTGACGATGTTCGCGGGCGTGAACTTCGGCGCGGTTCAGGACGGCGGACACGAGGACTATATCGAGTACGCCATTAACGGCAGAGAAAACCTCGATATGGACAAGCTCGACAAAATGAACGACGTAAATCATCTGCACCCCGAAAACACGTTCTTCCGCATTGACACATCGGAAAGCGTTGATAACTGGTGTCTTTTCTGGGGGCTTTCCTCGATGAGGAATTTCAACAGCGTGGTAAGCCCTTCGATAATGGACTTCTACACCTCGATAGGACAGACCCGCGACGTTGCCTCGCGCATGGAGCCTAAACTCTACGCGCTGAGGAGTATGCTCTCGGTAAGGTACTACTTCAAGCGCGTGGGCGACGAGCAGGACAGGCTCGACCCGCCCGAAACGGTGAACGACCTTGTGGGCTTCCAGTACCTCGACACGCAGAACGATTTCCACATCTTCGAAAACCAGTACTGGATACCAATGGGCTACGCCTACGACACCTACACCACCAAGAGCGTTATCGACAAGACAACAGAGACAAAGCGCCCGAACGTAATGCTTGAAGCCGTTGTGCTTACCGACGAGCAGATCGAGAAATTCCGCAGCTTTATGACCGAGTTCGACGAGAACACCAATCCCGACGACCTGCAATTCATAAGGGCTTCGTGCAGCAAGCGCAGGAACTGCTGTTACCGTTTCAGCCACGACACGAACGGCTTTGACGCGGCTATCGACCTTGACAAAGAAAGCCTTGTGTTCTTCTCGGTGCCGTATGCCGACGGCTGGACGGCGGAGGTAAACGGCGTTCCCGCCAAGATAGAAAAGGTCAATTTCGGTCTTATGGCGGTCGTATGCCCCGCAGGAGACAACAGCATTCATTTCTCCTACAAAACGGCGTGGCTGCGCGAGGGCAAGATAGCGTCCGCTGCGGGAGCGGGTCTGTTTGTGATCTATCTTGCAGTAATACTTGTTATTGATAAAAAGAGGAAAAAAGCGGCGGTCGCTGCGGCGGCAGCGGAGGAATCCGAAAAAGCCGCCGACAACGACAGCGAAAGCGGCGGGGACGGATTTGTCTCGGGAGAGATCCGTTACGACAACGACGGCGATAACGATAACGATGATGAAGAACTCGGTGCGCTCTTCGATGACGACGAGCCGCATTCCGACGAACCGGAGGTATAAACGTATGTACAGCGAGGAAAAAACTCTTGACAGCGAGCTTAAATTCGACGGCAAGGTGGTGAAGCTCTACGTTGACAATGTGGAGCTTGATAACGGCGTAAAGACCGTGCGCGAGCTGATAAAGCACCCGGGCGGCGTGTGTATCCTGCCGATAGACGACGAGGGGAACGTCTACATGGTGAAGCAGTTCCGTTATCCTTTCATGAAGGCGCTTTATGAGCTGCCTGCTGGAAAGCTCGAATACGGCGAGGACAGCCGCACCTGCGGTATCAGGGAGCTTAAAGAAGAAACAGGGGCTGCTGCGGACAGCTTTGAGTATCTGGGGTGTATTTATCCTACGGTGGCTTATGACAGCGAGATCATTTATATGTATGTGGCTAAGGGTCTGCATTTCGGCAGTCAGCATCTTGATGAAGAGGAGTTTCTTGATGTGATAAAGCTGCCGTATGATAAGGTGTTGAAAATGGCGCTTGAAGGGGAATTGCCCGATGCGAAAACGCAGGCGGCGATTTTGAAATACGAAGTGCTGAAAAACAGCACAAAGTAAAACCCGCGAAGCGGAACCGGGGTCAAGGGGCTTCGCCCCTTGCGGGGGCTTGGGGGCAGCGCCCCCATTAAAATCAGCCGCACGCCCGACAATCTTACCGACCAGCAGAACCCGCGTGCGGCTGCCTTCCTTTGTGCGAAGTGAGCGGAGCGAACGAGCAAACTGTGGGTACAGCACTTTCTTCCCCGTGGGGCAGAGTGCGGTCTGCACTTTCCTCACGGTTTGATAGTGCTGCTGTCCCCTCGCCGGCGCACAGACGCTTAAACTCCGTATCCTGTCTGCTGCCATTAGCCTTTCTTTGTTTGTTTTTATGCTTATTATTTAAGGGGGTCGTTATATGCTCTATAAATTTCTTTCAAACTCACGCGCTTTACTGCCTGTTCTGTTCTGCGCTACTTTTCTTATCAGCTTCTTCTCACTTAAATATTTAATGAATCTGCTGCCGAGAGATCAGGGACGCGAATTAGCCGTAAACGGAGAACTCAGCAAGGGCAAACCACGCGGCGCAGGCATTATCATGATGACCGTGTTCGTTCTCTGCGCGGCACTCATGATCCCGTTCAACGCCGAAATGGCGATAAATATGGTGCTTATCTACGCGGCAATGCTTACGGGTTTCTTCGACGACGCTGCAAAAAAGCCCTGGGGCGAACTGAAAAAGGGTCTGCTCGACCTCGTTATCACCGCAGGAGTTACCGCAAACTTCATGTATCATAACAAGCCGATATTAATTATATATGACGGCGAATTTAACATGAACCCCGTCGTGTTCGGCATACTCTGCATGATACTCGTATGGACAAGCATAAACGTCACCAACTGCTGCGACGGCGTGGACGGAGAGTGTGCAATGCTCACCATGAGTACGATCGTTCTGTTCATCATGCACGGTCTGCCCTCGAACGTCAAGCTCGTTTCGGATATTATGCTTATGGTGCTTATGGCTTACCTGTGGTTCAACTGCTCGCCCAGCAAAATGCTCATGGGCGATGCTGGTTCAAGGGCGCTGGGCGTGTTCCTCGCCATTATCTCGCTGCAAAGCAATGACCCGTTCCTGTTCATCATCTTTGCTTCAATGATAATCATTGACGGCGGACTGGGACTGCTGAAGCTCTCGGTAAGGCGTTTCCTCAAGGTAAAGAATTTTATGGAGAATATCCGCACACCCATTCACGACCACTGGCGCAAAAAGCTCGGTATGAGCGATACAGAGGTAGTTATAAAGTTCACGCTGCTCCAGACGGCGGCGGGACTTGTGGTACTGTATCTGCTGTAATGCTTTAACGCTAAAAAGATATATAAGAGGATAAAGATATGATCGGATTTTATAATTGGTCGGTAGTTATGACCTATATAGGGCTGTTCTCGTCGGTATTCGGGATAACGATGATATTTGAAGGTCACGAGGCGGTGGCGTTCATCTGCCTGCTGGTCTCGGGCGTATGCGATATGTTCGACGGCAAGATAGCCCGCGCCATGAAAAACCGCACACCCGACGAAAAGCTGTTCGGCATACAGATCGATTCGCTCTGCGATCTGGTGTGCTTCGGCGTTTTCCCCGCCGTTATCGGCTATCATTACGGCTTCAATCACGGACTGGGGCTTATCTCGGCATACATGATCGTGCAGGGCGCTGTCATCAGACTGGGCTATTTCAACGTTACTGAGGAAGAGCGCCAGCGCGTATGCAGCGAGCCGCGCAAGAAATATCAGGGCTTGCCCGTTACGACCGTGGCGATGTTCCTGCCGCTTCTGTTTCTCGGCAGACACGAAGTTCCCGAAGAGGCTTTCCCCTACGTTTTCCAAAGCGTTATGATACTCATTTCGATACTTTTCATACTTAACGTAAACGTAAGGAAATTCTCGGTAAAGACTATCGTGCTTATGTTCATAATGGCGGCGCTGCTGCTTTTGGGCTACATAAAAGTAAGGCACGGGTTCAAGTGATAACATCAGGAGGTCATGTGATATGTCGGAACCAAAGAAGATAATACTTGTTGACAGAAAAGGCAGAACGACCGAAATTGAGGACAGCTCGCAGGCGCTTTTACAGAAAATGTATTCCTCGACGGCGGGGCGGCTTGCCATGAAAGCCGCGACGATACCGATAGTCAGCAAGATCGGCGGCGCTTTGCTGGAGACAAATCTCTCGGCGATGCTCATTGACCGCTTTGCAGACAAGAACGGCATTGACCTTTTCGATTACGAGACCCGCGAATACACCTCGTTCAACGACTTTTTCACGCGCCGCATTAAAAAAGGCAGACGCGCTATCGACCGTTCGGAGAACACTCTTGTCTCTCCTTCCGACGGCAAGGTTACGGCTTACGAGATCGCCAAGACAGATATGTTCATTATAAAGAACAGCGTTTATACGGTGGCTTCGCTGCTGCGCGACAAAAAGCTCGCGGACAGATATTCGGGCGGCACGGCGATCATTATACGGCTTACTCCCGACGATTATCACCGTTATATATATCCGTGCAGAGGGATAAAGAGCCATGACCGCGTGATAACAGGCACTTTGAACACGGTTCGACCGATAATGAACGAGTTTGCGCCCGTTTTCAAGGAGAATACGCGGCATTATTGCCTGATACGTTCGGAGCGGTTCGGTGACGTACTGCAAATGGAGGTCGGCGCGATGATGGTAGGAAGGATAACGAATCATGAGCCGGGTATTGCGCCGGTAGAAAAGGGCGAAGAGAAGGGTATGTTCGAGTTCGGCGGTTCAACGATAGTGCTGCTGATAGAGCAAAATAAGGCGGCGGTCTGTCGGGATATCATCGAGACTACGAAAAAAGGCTGCGAGCTGAAGCTGAGACAGGGCGACGTTATAGCGGAAAGCATAATATAAAACTTTAAATGAGCATTTATCGATATTACATTGTTTTGACACAAGGTAATGTAGGGCGGGGGCTTGCCCCCGCCGCGTCAACGAACGACCGAACGGTTGCGCAAATTATGTAGGGGCGCACCTGCGTGTGCGCCCGTTTGTAGACATCGCACCCATTTGGGAACAATGTGCCTATCCGCGGGCGCACACATAGGTGCGCCCCTACAAGGCATTACGAAACCGTTCGGTTTTTCAGGAGGACGGCGGGGGCAAGCCCCCGCCCTACAAGGCGTTGCGATACCGTGTTGATTTGGTCTATTAAATGCTCATTTAAAGAAGTATGAAGAATATTAATAAATGAATGTTAGGATATGGAAGAATGAAAAAGTACATCACCGATTATTCCAAGCTCGACAGAGAATGTTACTACGGACGGGACGACCTGGGCGTTACAGTTGACGGCGAGATCACCCGCTTTAAGGTGTGGGCACCGTTCTGCTCATGCGTTTACCTTAATCTCTACACGGGCGGCGAGGGCGACAACAAAATACAGACGCTCGTAATGCGCAGTATCGAAAACGGAGTGTGGTATGTCGAGCTGATGCACACCTGCTACGGTCAATACTATACCTATACGTTTGAATTTGCACAGATGAAACGCATAGAATCCATTGATATTTACGCCAAAGCCTGCGGCGTGAACGGCGAACGCGGGCTTGTCGTCGATTTTGATGAACTGAATCCTCCCGACTGGAACGACATTCCAAAGCCCCGCTGCGAAAACCCTGTTGACGCTGTTATCTACGAATGTCATATCCGCGATTTTACCATTGACCCCTCCTGCGGCATTCCCGACAGCGAATGGCAGCGGCGCGGCAGATTTTCGGGCTTTGCCGCCAAAGGCACCCGCTGCGGCTCCGTCACCACCTGTCTCGACCACCTTAAAGAGCTTGGCATTACGCACGTTCAGCTGATGCCCGTTTTCGATTACGCCACAATTGACGAAAAAAAGCCCTTCGCGGGTAAGTACAACTGGGGCTACGACCCTAAGAATTATATGTGCCTGGAGGGCTATTACTGCTCCGACCCCGAAGAGGGCGAAGTGCGTATCCGCGAATTTAAGGAAATGGTCGCGGCGCTGCACCGTGCGGGGATAGGCGTTATTATGGACGTTGTGTTCAATCACACCTATTATACTGAGGATTCGGCTTTCCACAAGGCGGTACCGTATTATTACCACCGTCTTACGCATCAGAACAGGTTTTCGAACGGCTCGGGCTGCGGCAACGAGACCGCTTCGGAGCATTTCATGTTCCGAAAGTATATGCTCGACGCGCTGACCTTCTGGGTGAAGGAATACAAGATAGACGGCTTCCGTTTCGACCTTATGGGTCTGCACGACATCGACACGATAAATATGCTCCGCCGCGAAATGGACAAGCTCGACACGAGCATACTCATGTACGGCGAGGGCTGGACGGGCGGCGAGCCTGCCTACCCCGCCGACAAGCTCTGCTACAAGTGGAACAGTTACAGCTTCGGGCGCGTGGGGCTTTTCAACGACAATATCCGCGACGGCATCAAGGGCAGCACCTTCGAGCTTTACGGCACGGGCTTTGTAAACGGCAACGACCACGCCCGGATCGCGATAAAGCGCGGCGTTACGGCGAACACGCGGTACAGGCGTTTGCAGGGCGTAGCGGACGACCTCTGCTGGGCGTTCACCCCCGCGCAGGCGATAAATTACTGCGAGGCTCACGACAACAACACGCTTTGGGACAAGCTGGCTATCTCCGCAAAAAACGCAACGGAGGAAGAACGCCGCCGCATGGACAAGCTCGCCGCCGCGATAGTGATACTTTCGCAGGGTGTGCCGTTTTTGCATTCGGGTCAGGATTTTCTGCGTTCGAAGCCGAAGGTACTGCCGGAGGGAACTCCGCTGACCGATTTCAACCGCTTTGACGAGAACAGCTACAATGCGCCCGACTACACGAACAAGATACATTGGGAAGATAAGGAAAAGAACATTGACGTTTTCCGCTGGTACCGTGCGCTGATAATGCTGAGGAAGTCCTCGCCGCTGTTCCGTATGCGCTTGCCGGAGGAACTTGACCGACATCTGCATTTCCATGATAATAACGATATTGTTGCGTTTGAGCTTACGGGCGATGAGGAAAGTTATTTCGTTATTTTCAATAACCACCGTGATGACAGACATATCGATCTGCCGCACGGGACGTTTTATGAGAGACTGGGCGAGAGCTGCCGTCCGGTGTATAAGGCGGTACAGGGGAGCGTATGCGTTCCCGGGATAAGCTGTGTGGTTTATAAAAAGCTGACGTAAAAAAGATATAAGATAAAAGATAAGAGATAAAAGATAAAGCAAAGCCCACCCAAACCGCAAAACGCGGGCATACCAAAAGTCTTAGGAAGGGGGTGGCACGAACGCAGGGAAAATCGTGCCGGGCGAACAGTTCGGGTCAAGACATGACCATACAATAAAATAATTAAGCAAAAAAAGCGCTCTCCCGCAAAGGGAAAGCGCTTTTTTACAGCATCGGTTCGAGTATTTTCAGCAGGGCGCTTGCCATTCGCCGCTTGAACGGTCTTTTCAGGCAGTCGTCAAGGGACAGCTCCTTGCAGGAGTTCTCGAACATATATTCGAAATCCTTCCGTATGTCCATGACCGCGCCGACCTTGTACATATAGCAGCCGTTCTCGAAATGCAGGTACAGACTGCGGTAATCAAGATTTATCGTGCCGACTATCGCCTTTTCGTCGTCGGAAACGAACATTTTCGCGTGGTTGAAGCCGTTGTATTCGTAAATGCGAACGCCCGCCTTTTTCAGCGTGGCAAAAAAGCTCTCGCCCATGACCTTGACATACCACTTGTCGGGAATGCCCGGCACTATCACGCGAATGTCAATGCCGCTTTTCGCCGCGTAGCACAAGCCGCTTATAAGCTCCTCGTTCAGTATCAGATACGGCGTAGATATATAGCAGTATTTTTTCGCCGTCGTGAGAATGTGCATATAGCTCGTCACGCCAACGTCCTCGCCGTCAAGCGGCGAATCGCCGTAGGGCAGCACAAAGCCCCCGCAATCGCTCCGCGGTTTATCCATGTCCACAATGTGCTTGTCGGGCAGGTAAAGCTCATAGCTTCCCGCCTTGCCTTTTGGGTCGGTGACTTCCCACATTTGCAGAAACATCATAGTGAGATTCCAGACCGCCTTGCCGCGCAGCATTACCGAAGTATCCTTCCAGTAGCCGAAACGCACAATGCGGTTGACGTACTCATCGGCGATGTTGTCGCCGCCCGTGAAGCCCGTGTGTCCGTCGATGACGATTATCTTTCGGTGATCGCGGTTGTTCTGTATCGAGGAAAGCATCGGCAGGAACGGCTGGAATACCCGCGTTTTTATGCCGAACTCGGTCAGCCGCCTGTGGTAATTGAACGGCAGAAGATTCTGCGAACCCATGCCGTCGTAGATAAAGCGAATATCAAGCCCCTCCGCCGCCTTGCGCTTTAGTATCTCCAAAAGCTCGTCCCACATCGAACCCTGATCGACGATGAACATTTCAATGAAAATGTAGTGTTTCGCCTTTTCAAGCTCCGCTTTCAGAACGTCGAATTTCTTCTCGCCTGCGGGGAAGTAGGTCACTTCGGTATTGTTCCAAATGGGAAAGCCCGCGCAGTCCTTCATGTAGGTGACGTAACGGGCGATCTCCGCGCTTTCGGCTTTCAGCTCGCTGAATATCTTTTCGTCCTGTGCCAAAAAGCGCCTTGTCTCGCTGCATTTCAGGGCGAAACGGTTCCGCACCACCCTTGCTCCGTACTGGTTCGAAAGGTAGAAATATATCCCGACCGTGAAAATCGGGAATATCACCATAGGCACCATCCAGCCGAGCTTAAATTCCGCCTTTGTGCGCGTGTTCAGCACATAGATCGCCGTAAGCGCCGCCACAAGCTGGAAGATTATCACCATTTTTGTGGAATATCTTTGCAGCGCGATAAACAGATAGCCGATAAGCATTATCTGCGCGATAAGCGCCAGTATAACGACAGTTCGCTGCGTTGCGACATACACGATCGCCTGCTTTATCGGGCGCAGACATTTCGGTGTTTTATCTTTATTCATGGTTTTATATATGCTCTCTTTGAAAAAATAATGCTTTTAAACTGTAAATCAGCGTCCGTGAACGCCTCACAAGCCCGCACATTTACCGCTGTCAGATAAACATACCCAATATCTTCGATTCCAGCAGCCGCGCTTCAACAGGCTCGCCGTCTATCCTTATCTCTTCAAGCTCGATGTGAACGGCGGCGCTGAATATCAGCTCCATATTCTCGTTGTGATTGGACTTGCCCTTGTAGGTACATTTCGCGGTGAAGGGATTCACCCGCCAGCTGCCCTCCGCGAAGTAGCCGCTTATCGCCTGACCGTAATTCGAACGGCTGAGGCGCATCGTGGTGTCGTAGGGGTAGCCTGTCAGCTTCACGCGGTAGATCTCTATAAGATATATCCCGAAATAGATCACCGCCAGCAGCACGGCGATCTTGATAGTGTTTACCACAACGCGCACGACCTTCGAGGACGTATCAAGGAATTTCGCAAATCGGCTCGCGTGAGCGGATTCCTTCGCCGCCGGCTTTTTTGCTGTGCTGCGGCTTTCGGAGCGGCGCGGGCTTTCTCTGTAAATATCGTCGTAGCTGACATTTTCACGGCGCGGCGGCTCCTGTCTGTAAGCTGCCGCGCTCGGAGCGCCCTGCGGACGGCTTTCGGGACGGCGCGGGCTTTCTCTGTAAATATCGTCGCGGCTGATATTTTCACGGCGCGGCGGCTCCTGTCTGTAACCCCCCGCGCTCGGAACGCCCTGCGGACGGCTTTCGGGACGGCGCGGGCTTTCTCTGTAAATATCGTCGTAGCTGACATTTTCACGGCGCGGCGATTCCTGTCTGTAAGCCCCCGCGCTCGGAGCGCCCTGCGGACGGCTTTCGGGGCGGCGCGGACTTTCTCTGTAAATATCGTCGCGGCGCGGCGGCTGCTGTTTGTACGCCCCCTGACTTCCCTGCCCGCGAGCGGCGTAATTCCCCGCCTGCGAGGGTTTGTCTTTTTGAACCTCGTCGCGGCGTTCGGTGCTGCGGCGGGGCGGGGGCGGCTCGTAAGTGTATCGGTCGCCCGGCGAGAACTTTGTCTGCAATTTTTCCGCCGGTCTTGCTCCGCTGATGTACAAGTACCCTGCGGGCGGATCGTTCACCTTGAAATCGGGCTTTTCCGTCCATAGCGCTTTTCCGCAGATCGGGCATAACTTCAGACCCGGTTGTGCCGGCTGACCGCAGCCCGGACAATATCGTTTTGTCATTAATGCTTCTCCGTTTCCGAGACCGCCCCGCCGTCTGCCGCATACGGAACGGTCTTTCGTGAATTTTTTACGCTTTTTAGGTTTTGTGCGCGTTCGTGACATCGCACATTTGTTCATTAATGCGGTTGAAATATGAATTGCAGGGCGGCTGCACGAACTTGTTCGTGCCATTGCTCTCGCCGCTTGCCCGCAAATCCTCATGGTTTCACAATGCCATGCAGTGGCGTGCATGGCACGGACTGCGTTCGTGCAGTCGCCCGTGAATTGTCCCGACTATGCGGAAATCTTAACCTTCGCGTTTTTCGCGGCTTTTTAAATATGCCTTATCACCGCGATCACCCTGCCGATTATCGCGTCCGCATTGCTTGTTACTACATTCTTTACAGGGTCGCTTTCGGACTGAAACCGAAAATGTCCGCCCTCGCTGAAAAACCGCATTACCGAAACGCCGCTGTCACAAATGACTAACGCTATTTCGCCGCTTTTAAGGTCGGTCGTGCGTTCCGTTACTACCGTATCGCCGTCAAGGATAGCCGCCTTTTTCATCGAATCGCCACTGACCTTAAACGCGAAAAGCTCCCCCCTGACTTTTTTGACAGGATTGAAGTCGATATATTCAACGATATTCTCGAAATCCGTCACGGAAACGCCGGGCGTGATCTTCCCCACAAGCGGCACCTTAACGCCCGCCGACCCCGCAAGCCCTATTGCGCGGTTGAGATTGTCTTTCTTTTTCAGCAGACCCTTTTCCGTAAGCGAATTGATAGCCCTGTGCGCCGTTGAAGTCGATTTGAAATTGCAGTGAGTGCATATCTCGCGAACCGAAGGCGGATAGCCCAATTCCTCGATACAATGCTTGACGTACTCATACGTTCTTCTTTCGGTCTCGGTTATCTTCTTCGCCATAGCGGTACACTCCTTTTCAGTTGCAAGCACGGTGCTTTCGGTGGGGCAGAAGGGAGCGTTTTTCTCCCTGCCCTGCTTAACCTTTCAGCTTGTTTATCAGTATATTCGCCGCCTTATAAACGTCTCCGCAGCCCATTGTTATGACCATATCGCCGCTTTCCGCGTGTTCCGCGATGTAGTCCGTCACCTGCCCGAAATTAAATTCCTTCTGCTCGGCGGTCTGCTGATCTGCCACCTCGTGCGGCGTGTCGAACCAGATACAGCCGGGTATCCTCTGCCCTAACTGCTCCGTGTAGACACCGTGCGTGTTCTTCTCGCGGCTGCCCATGATGTCGGTAAGAACTACCTTGTCGGCGATGGAAAGCGCACTAACAAAGTCGTCCATGAGCATTTCCGTCCGCGAGTAGGTAAACGGCTGAAATACCGCCCACAGCCTGCCTATGTCAAGCGTTTTGGCGGCTTTTAATGTCATTGCTATCTCGGCGGGGTGATGCGCGTAATCATCTACTACGGTTATCCCCTTTACGGTGTCGAGCCGCTGGAAACGCCTTACCGCGCCGCCGAATTTTTTAAGCCCCTTTATTATATCGTCAAAGCCGACCCCGCAGCTCCGCGCCGAAGCCGCCGCCGCCAGCGCGTTGAGAACGTTGTGCGTGCCGGGAACGTTTATCTCGCATTCGCAGGTCTCGCCGCCGGGCGCGAACAGCTTAAAGCGCGTCTGAACGCCCTTAGTGCCTGAAATCTCGGCGTGGTAGTCGTTGCCCGCGCCGAAGCCGAACGTAACTATCTTCTTGTCAAGACCCGCTACGGCTTTCATGGTGTTCGCGTCGTCGCCGTTGACGATAAGGAGCTTTGTGGTCATTTCGGCGAATTTGCGAAATGAGCTGATAACGTTTTCAAGCGTACCGAAATAGTCGAGGTGGTCTGCGTCGATGTTCAGTATCACCGCCGTATTCGGTTCGAGCTTTAAGAAATGGTCTTTAAATTCGCAGGATTCGCAAACGAGTATATCGCTTTTGCCGAAGCGCCCCGAACCGCCGATAGCGGGCAGCTTTCCGCCGATAAAGCAGGAGATGTCTTCGCCCGCTTCAAGGAAGATCTGTGTGAGCATTGAGGTAGCGGTAGTCTTGCCGTGAGTACCTGTAATGCAGATAGCGTTGTCGAAAAGGCGGGTGATAAGCCCTAACATATCGGCGCGTTCAACGACGGTGGCGGCGCTTGCCCTTGCGGCGACAAGCTCGGGGTTATCGTCAAGGACAGCCGCCGTGTATACGATAAGGTCAGCGCCTTCGATATTTTCCGCCTTCTGACCGAGCGTTACCTTAATACCCATATCGCGGACGAGTTGGAGGGTTTCGGTCTCGTTGTTGTCGGAGCCTGTTATATGGTAGCCCTGCGAGTGAAGTATCTGCACGACAGGGAACATTCCCGACCCGCCGATACCGATAAAATGCAGGTGTTTTTTAGTACGGAGTTCATCTAAAGTAAGCATTTTCCAAGCAATCCCTTCTGTATTTCTTTTTTAAAGATATTATACCACGAAACAAAGACAATGTCAACCCAATGTATAGTGAATAGCGAATAGTGAATAGTGAATAGTGAATAGTTAATGTGTTCGCTTCGGATACTGATAATGATACTGTAACTGATACTGTTACTGTAACTGAGAATGAGACTGAAAATGATAATGTTATTGTTACTGAGAATGGGAATGAGAGTGAGAGTGAAAATGATATTGTGACAAGCTCTTGTGCTTACGCACCCGCACCCGCGCCCGCGCCAAAACAAACATATAAAAAATATATATTTTATTATATGTTGTCTTGTATAGTGAATAGTTAATGTGTTCGCTTCGCTCACGATATTATGCGCCGGCTTCGCCGCGCACTGAATTTTTCAATTTGAGCCGAATTACCATTTTTGCGGCGCTTGCGTCCGCATAATATCGTCCGCGAAGCGGACACCTTAACTATTCACTATTCACTATTCACTATTCACTATACATTGAACGTGTCTGCCACACTCTTGACAACACGGGCTTTGCATGGTATAATTACAATCATGAATCCGCCTGCTTTGCCGGACGGAAATATATTGATAAGGAACAGGCTTATGAATATCAGAGAATTGTTTAATAATGGCAGAACCGTGTTTTCTATGGAAGTATTCCCGCCCAAAAAGCACGACCCCGTAAGCGAGATATTCTCCACACTGAACGGGCTTGCGGGGCTTGACCCCGATTTTATCAGCTGTACCTACGGCGCGGGCGGCAATCCCGCCGATACCTCCACTATCGACATCTGCCGCGAAATATCCGAAAAATTCGGCACCCCCGCCGTCGCTCACTTTACCTGCGTGAACAACTCCCGCACAGATATTGACACCGCCGTTGAAAACTTCCGCGCCGCAGGTATCTCGAACGTGCTTGCCCTGCGCGGCGACATCAGCGACAAGACCCCCCCGAAGGACGATTTCCGCTACGCTTCCGAGCTTATCACCTATCTTAAACAAAAAGCCCCATATATAACTATCTCCGCCGCCTGCTACCCCGAGACCCACCCCGACAGCCCCTCCGTTGTTTCCGATATTCTCCACATGAAGGAAAAAGAGGAATGCGGCGCGGAGCATTTCATCTCGCAGCTGTTCTTCAATAACGAGGATTTCTACACCTTCCGCGAAAAGACCCTGATAGCAGGCATTAAAAGCCCCATTGAAGCAGGAATAATGCCTGTTACCTCAAAGGCGGGCATACTCCGCATGGTCTCGATGTGCGGCGCTTCGATACCGAAAAAGCTCTCGCGCATATTAAACCGCTACGAAAACGACGAGCTTGCCCTCCGCGACGCTTGCATTGCCTACGCGATAGATCAGATAAACGACCTTATCGCAAACGACGTTGACGGCATTCATCTCTACACGATGAACAAGCCCGAAATAGCGCAGAGGGTCTACTCGGCGGTGAAAAATCTGCTGTGACCCGAAAGGAGATGCGCCGATGCGTGATGACCTCAGCCGCCCCGTGACCGAGCTTCAAAGGGCGTTAAAGCACGAAGCGGAGAACAAAGAGCGCACACAGCTTTTCATAAACGCCTCGCTGCTGGCGATACTTCTTATGCTGTACGAGTTTTTCAATCCCCTTTATGTAAGAGTTTACTGGCTTGCGGCGTATACGCGGTTCACGGGTAAGATAACCCTTGATGTCGCGGCGGCGACAGGCTATTTCAACGAGACCGCGCCCGAAATAACGGAAACCACCGCCTTTAACATGACAGGCAGCGTGTTCATAGTGGCTTTTTCATCGCTGTCGGTATTCCTTGTCGGTCAGTTCATAATGAAAATACCTCTGCATGAGGTGATACGTCCGTACAAAAAGGCATTCACCGACGGCGTGAGCTTTCTGCCGACGGCTATGACGTTCAATCTTATGGCGGGTATACTTGTGAATTTCCTTACCGACAGGCTCCGGCAGGAAGGCGTTACTCTGCCCGAGTCGGATTTTTCGGTAAGATCGCCCTCGACCTACGCGCTTGTGATACAGTTCCTGTATATATGCGTGATAGGTCCGATATGCGAGGAATTTATCTACCGCGGATTGTGTATAAAGCTGCTTTCGCCATACGGCAGCGGACTTGCGATAGCTTTTTCGGGCGTGACCTTCGGCTTGATACACGGCAACATAAAGCAGGCAGTCCCCGCAATGTTAACGGGAGCGCTTTACGCCATGATAGCGATAAGGTTCGGCAGCATAGTGCCCACTATCATTATACACATAATCAACAATATCATAGCGAGCATAAGCGATTACGGCTCGGTGCTGGGTTTTCAGTCGGATAACATCATTCGTGTGATAAATGTATTCATGTTATTTTTCGGTTTTTACGGAGCTATCGTGCTTTTTACCGAGCTGCTCGAAAAGACATACACCGACGAGCCGAAATGCGAAAACAGCATGGCAAGGCGGTTCCGTACAGTCGGCACGAATATATTTTGTCTGATATATCTTTTCTATCTTATGTGGGAGCTTATCGAGAAGATAATCAAGGCGAACAAATAGAAGATAAGATAATAACTATAAATGAGCGTCTTTGGTTAAATTGCATAGATAACTATTGTTAGATAAAACCTTTTCATGAGGGCGGCGGGGGCAATGGCACGAACTACGTTCGTGCAGCCGCCCTACAAGCCTTGTGATAGTCTGAATTTGTGCATATTGACTGCACTGCTCATTTATAGTATATATATTAACGGGCAAACGGAGGAAAAAATGCTTATGGATAACAAATTCATGCTGCCCTGCGGGGTCGATATTGAGAATACCGAAGGGCTTAAAAACGCTTACGAAACTCACCCCGACGGCGGCTTTGAAGCCCTTGTCTCGGCGGAAAAGCTCCCCGCGCTGCTGGCGGAGCTTGCCGCGCTCATCAAAGAGCCGGTATTTTTCTTTCTCGAACTGCCCGGCGACGAAACCGACCCCGAATGGACGACTTATTATCTCGATAACTGCACTTCCGAAGTTATCGCCGCGCTTATCAGCGAATACGGCTCGCTGCTGGCGGGCGACGGCGTATGTCGGTTCGGGTTCGGCGGCAATGAGAACGTGGGCGAGATATATGTCAAGCTCTACAAGGTGATAAGCGTGTACCCCTCCGACAAGGAAATGCGCCGCAAAACGCTCGCAGTCTTTGAAAAATACGGCTTGGAAAAGACAAGCCCTCTCTTTACTCCCTGGGAGCTTATCTCGGAGGAAAACCCCGCCGTCTGTGTGCGTGCGGAGGAGGACGGCATCTCGCTTTTCGACCTGCCCGAAATGCTTAAAAAAGCAGGAATGTACCGTGCATAATGAACAAATAACATATATATTTTAATAGTTTATACTATGTTTACCAAACGTTCACTAAAAATATAATTATGTATAATACAATAATAATCATACGATAGGAATATGTCATAATAAATGACAGATATGGAATTTATGAAAGGAAGTAATCTTATGAATCTCAGAAAACTTACTGCCGCCGTGTGCGCTTTTGCGATCGCTGCGGGCGCATACGGTGCGGCAGGCTTTGACGACATCAGGGCAAGCGCCGAAGCAGACGGGGCGGTACTCGTCAGCGAGTCGCAGAACGCCAACCCCGTGACCTCCGACGGCTTTGTATATTATTTAAACTACGCAAAAACAGAAGCAACTATCTCCGGCTACAATGGCTCTAATGAAAACGTTGCTATCCCCTCGGCTATCGACGGTAAGCCTGTAACATTTATCGACGAGTATGCTTTTCAGAATAACAAGGTCATCAAATCCGTTACAATACCCGCTTCGGTAAAGACTATCGCGTACAAGGCGTTTGACGGCGCTGTAAGTCTTGAAACCGTTAATCTGGGCAACGGCGTGGAAACGATTCGCAGCTATTGCTTCAACGGCTGCTCCAGCCTGAAAAATATTAACTTCGGAACAAAGCTCACCACTATCGGAGAACGTGCCTTTGCAGGTGTCGCTCTTACAAAACTGACTATTCCCGATACTGTTACGGAGATCGGCGCTTCCGCATTTTTAAACAATGCTTCGCTCGCAACGCTGACTATCGGAAAGAACGTAAAGACCATCGGCAGCGGCGCATTTAAATACACCTCGCTCAAAGCTCTGGTCGTTCCCGATTCCGTGACCTATATCGGAGAGGGCGCATTCAGCAACATTGCGAGCCTTGAAACCGCTAAGATCGGAAACGGCGTTAAGGAGATAGATCAGTACGCATTTCAGGATGACAAGGCGCTGACCACCATTACCTTCGGCAGCAGCCTTGATACCATCTACTATAAGGCGTTCAACAACTGCATCAGCCTTACCAAGATCACCTTCCCCAACAGCCTTACCGATATAAGATCGTATGCTTTCTGCGACTGCTCCTCGCTGGAATCTGTTACCTTCGGAAATAAGATAGCCAAGATCGGCGAACGTGCTTTTGCGGGCTGCGCTTTGGAAAAACTTACTATTCCGGACAGCGTTACGCAGATCGATGCTGCCGCATTTTTAAATAACTCTTCGCTTTCAACGCTAACTCTCGGAAAGAACGTAAAGACCATCGGCGGCAGCGCATTTAAATCCTCCTCTCTCGAAAAGCTGATAGTTCCCGATTCCGTCACCTATATCGGAGAGGGCGCATTCAGCAACATCTCAAGTCTTGAGACCGTTAAGATCGGAAACAGCGTTAAGGAGATAGACCAGTACGCATTCCAGGACGACAAAGCGCTGTCTTCAATCACCTTCGGCAGCAGCCTTGACACCATCTACTATAAGGCATTCAACAACTGCATCAGCCTTACTAAGGTTACATTCCCCAACAGCCTTACTGATATAAGGTCGTATGCGTTCTGCGATTGCTCCTCGCTTGAATCCGTTACCTTCGGAAATAAGATGGCTAAGATCGGCGAACGCGCTTTTGCGGGCTGCGCTTTGCAAAGCCTGACCCTTCCGGATTCTGTTACAGATATTGGTGCCTATGTTTTCTTGAATAACAAGTCCCTTGAAAAGGTCGTTCTCGGCAAGGGCGTAAAAACCATAAGCAACTACGCTTTTTCCGACTGTATCTCCCTTTCCTCCGTCAAGATGACCGATAACGTCACGGCAATAGGCGACGGCGCTTTTTATAACTGCAAGTCGCTGGAAACCATTACCCTCAGCCGCAAGCTCGGCAGCATAGGCGAGTATGCTTTCCAGTCCTCGGGTCTTAAAAACATTACGCTCCCCGATAAGGTAGTTACTATCTATTACAAGGCTTTTGACAGCTGCTCCAACCTTACAAAGATAGTTATACCCAAGAGCGTAAAAGACATAAGAACCTATGTGTTCAGCGGCAGCAAGAACGTCGTTATCTACTGCTATGAAAATTCTACCGCCCACAAGTACGCGGTAGAAAATGGCTACGCTTACAAGCTCATAGACGGCGAAGGCGACGATCTCAAGAAAAAATGCGACATCGACAGCAACGGAACCCTCGATGTTGACGACCTTGTTCTCATGCAGAAGGCGGCTGCCGGCTGGAAAGTATCTTCGGCACAAAAAGCGGCTGCCGATGTCAACGGCGACGGCAGCGTAGACGCAGAAGACATCGTTATAGTACAGAAGATAATCGCAGGCTGGGCAGTTAAACTGTAAAGCCGGACACAAAATATATTCGTAACGTGCGGGAATATCCGCATCGACTGATAAAGATAATCGCGGCGGGGCTTAACACGAGTGCCAAGGATGACGACGAAGGCTAACTGGCGTTAGTCGAGGAGGAAGACGACGGTACGAACTTGTTCGTACCATCGTGTTCAGGGTGGTGAAGCTTGTTGCGAATTTGGTCGAGGAATAGTATTATACGCCGTCAGGGTAAAAAAAGAACCCCGCCTTTAAGCGGGGAACGATACGGATTCAGGAAATGCCTTCCGCAAAACTGACGGGGATACCGAACATAATGCCTGCATTGGGCTTGGCAAGGTCGCCGGTCACGCTGCGGATAGCTGTCTTGACGGTCTCAGCCTGTTCGTCGTTCACGATGACAAAAAGCGTTTTGGACTTGTGGGAATCGTCCTCTCCCGCAAGTATGCCGCGCAGAAGATGCACCATGGGAGTATTCTCGTCCATTTTGGCTATCGTGTTAGCCATACCTACCGAGTCGATCGCCGTAGCGCCGCGTATGCCCGCGTTAAAAAGCGCTGTCATAATACTGTCCACCAGCTCCGTCTGTTTAAGTACCAAAATAATTGCCTGCATTATTATCAGATCCTTTCCGATTCTCCCTTGCGGGGGATTATTTATTTTAGCGCCGGACAGTTCGTTTTCTGACTGGCGCTTGATTTTTATTGATCATATACGGCGCAATGCCAATATTGTAGGGGCGTGCATTGCTTGCCCGTAAATTGCCCGCCCTTGCGGATATTCCCAACACTCGCGCAATCTCTTTGCGAAATACCGCCGGTCGGCATGAACCTTAGGTTCATGCAAACTTCGTTCAGACAGCTCTTCTCGCAAATTAAAATCGGCAATTTGCTCGTTTCCGTCACGTTCTGCGGATTTTCGGTGCTTTGCTTATTTCTTTACAAAATACGCCGCGTTCCAGTCGTCTGATCTCTCCTGCTCTTTAAGCTCAAATCCCGCTTTACTTACCGTTTCAAGCACCTCGTCAAGCCTGTCGTCAATAATGCCCGAAATTATAAGCCTGCCCTTGTCTTTAAGGAAATCCGCAAAATACGGCGACATCGCAATAAGCACATCTGCAACGATATTGGCACACACAAGGTCAAACCCCGTTCCGAGCCTGTCGCGCAGCCATTCGTCCGCAGTTATATCCCCGATAAACGCCGTGAGCCTTTCCGCGCCAAAGCCGTTTTTCCGGAAATTCTCGCGGGTGATGCGTATGCTGTCATCGGTTATATCAACGGCATGAACATGGACAGCTCCCAAAAGCACCGCCCCGACCGAGAGGATACCGCTGCCGCAGCCCAGATCAAGCACGCTGTCGCCTTCCTTGATGTGCTTTTCGATAAGCTCCAGACACAGCCGCGTTGTGTTGTGCTGACCCGTGCCGAAGCTCGAAGCGGGGTCTATCTCCAGTATCCTGCGGGTATTGCCTTCGGGAACAGGCTCCCACGAGGGCTTTATAAGCAGCTTTTCGCCTATCTCGATAGGCTTGAAATACTGTTTCCAGTTATTCGCCCAGTCCTCGTCGCGAATGTCCTTCATCTCGCAGACCAGCCTGCCGAATCTGCCTTCTGTGTCGGCGGCTTTAAGCGCGTCAATCTCGCGCTTTGCGGCGTTCCACAGCTCGGCACCCGCCGCGTCCTTTTGTATATAGACGGTAACGGCGGTCTCACAGTTTTTCAAGCCCATAAGATCGTCGTCGATGTAATCCCAGTTTCCTGTTTTATTAGCAAGAAAATCCTCGAAATCCTTTGCGTCCTTAATGACAAAGCCCGTTATGCCGATGCCCGTAAGCGCGGCGGTAAGCGGTTCGATTCCTTCGGTGGTAGTATAGATGTTGATCTCTGCCCAGTCCATGTTATCATCTCCCGATATTTATTATATCATACTATTATAAAAAAATCAACCCTTTGTGAAAAAAACAGTCCGTGGTATTTTTGTTAAGAATATTCATATTATATTGATAAATAGTATTCCCGCGAAAAAAGCACGCCCGCCGTTCCGATAAAATAATACTAAAACGTGTGAGATTGTCTAATATTGCCGTTTTTCGCCCGAAATGTTTACAAAAAGGGGTTGATTTCACATAGCCGTATATGCTATAATGTGATAACAGAGACTATGCCGAAAAGGTTGGAAAAATGAACTGTGCAGGGGCGTGCATTGCGCGTCCGTGTGACCCCACATCAACATGATTTGCCAAACAAGCGGCAGAAAATCCGCTCTTTTAAGAATGAAGTATATTATATATACTTTGAACATAAAATTTTACATATACATTTGACTTTATTTATTGACAGTTCGAACAGTTTACGCTACAATGATAGAAAGAATATCCACTGTTGGCTTTTGACTTAGGGGGTAAATTTATGATACTGTACTTTTCCGCAACAGGAAATACCAAATACATCGCGGAGATCATCGCGGGCGAGCTTGACGACAAGCTGCTCGATCTGCGTGAAAGAATCAAGTCGGGTGACAATTCGACTATCTATTCCGACAAGCCGTTCGTTATCTGCTCGCCCGTCTATGTCTGCGAAATACCGCGTTTTCTGATGAAATTTCTTGCGAAACAGAAATTCGCGGGGAACAGAATGGTCTACTTCGTGTTCACCTGCGGCGGCTACGCGGGCGTTTCGGGCGCTATGATGGAGGAAATGTTCGCCAACAAGAAAATGCTGCCTATGGGTCATTCGGAGCTTATCATGCCGAACAATTATGTCGCTTCAAATTTTAACAAGCCCAACGAGGAAAACGAGATAATCTACCGCCTGGAAAAATCCGCACTTGAAGCACGGATCGCCGCGCTGAAAATACGGCACGGCAGAAAGCTCACGGCGCGGCACGTTTTCATGCTTGAAAAGCTCGTCATGCTGCCCTTTACGCCGATATGGGTGAAGGTGAACCAACCCTCGAAGCCGTTTCACACGACCGACAAGTGCATAGGCTGCGGCAAATGCGAAAAGCTCTGCCCCGTGAACAATATCAGGCTCGCTGACGGCAGACCGACCTGGAAAGCGCCCTGCGCCCACTGCATGGCGTGTATCTGCAACTGCCCCGTCGAGGCTATCGAATACGGCGATGTAACGCAGAGCAAGGAAAAGTACAACATTCGGAAATACCTTTCAAAAATCAAATAAAAAACCGTGAGCATACGCACGAAAGGCAGACAGAAAATAATTGTCGGCGGTCGGAAATATATATGGTATGTCGCTTTGGACGACGACGAGCGGCGCAATGCCTTGAATATCGTTTCGGACGATAAATACCTGATACTGTGCTGTCCGCTCGGCGTGGAGACCGCCGCTGTTATCAGCAAGGGAAGGATATTTCAGGCGAAAGAAACTGACGGAGTATGGAAACGATACCAGCCGCCGTTTTATATACCCGATATTATAACGCCGAAAATTGTTGAGAAAATTATTGTTTGGGCAACGCAAGGCGCGTAAATATCGCCCCTATATTTCCTACCTACTGCAATTTTTTTTGACATTTGCGCTTTTTGCAAATATTGAATTACTTTAAATCAATCGAAAGAGGTTTTGACAATGAAAGTCGTACTCGCCGGAGCCTTCGGACATCTGGGCTTCGAAATACTGAAAAAACTTATCGCGGAAGGACATGAGGTAGTCGCCGCCGACCTGAAAGAAACGGAAAACAACGGTCTTGAAGGACAATATACCTACTGTTACATAAACGCCGCCGACAAGGACTCCATGAAAGGCGTTTGCGACGGCGCGGAAGTCGTTATAACTACAATGGGACTTACCGGCGCTTCAACTACTCTGAATAATTACGACATCGACTACCGCGGAAATATGTACCTCTACCGCGAGGCTTACCGCTCGGGCGTGAAAAAATTCAATTATATCTCGGTCATCTCCTGCAAGGAGCCGGGTGCGGAAAAAGTACCCATGCTCCACGCAAAGGCGCTCTGCGAGGACAAGCTCAAAAAGGGTAAGCTCGATTACATTATCTACCGCCCGACAGGCTACTTCTACGACATAATGAAGGTATTCAAGCCCTACATCGACAAGGGCAAGATGAGACTGCTAAAGGGTCATCACGATGTAAAGGCAAATGTCGTTGACTGCGCCGATTTTGCGGATTTTATCATCAAGCACATGAACGACAAAAACGTTACCTACGAGGTCGGCGGAAAGGAGACCTACACCTACAAGGACATGGCAAGGCTGTGTTTTGACGCGGCGGGAAAGCATACCGTCATAAAGTACGCTCCCGAATGGCTTTTCCCGGTGCTTGCCGAGCTGCCGATGATAAAAAAGGCGGGTAAACGCGACATAATCCTGTTCTCGCGCTGGACGCTCTCGCACGACCTTGTAGGAAAGGACATCGCGGGAGACAGCTCCTTCGCCGGGTATATCAGAGAATACTTTGGAGGAAATAAACAATAATGAAAGAATTTAGCGTGCCTATGGCAATAACGGATTTTATCCCCGTGACTTTGTTTTTTGCGGCAGCGCTGCGGATATTCTTCGATCTTAAAGGGAAAATGACCACCTTGTCAGGGCTGCTGTACCTTGCGGGTTCGTTAATGGTATCGGCGACGGCGATGGGCAAGGCGCTGTACAAGCTGATCTATGCCGTAAGCGCGGGCGCAGCCGACATAACATGGCTGGACGATCAGTTCTTTATCGGCGAGTCGATAGGCTTTTTGCTTGCGGGCACGGGGCTGCTGCTGACTATCCGCGAGGAGAAGAAAGGCACTCTGACCCGTGCGATAGCGCCTGTCGGGCTGTGCGTGGGGCTGATAATTTTAGGCGAAACAGCCATGTATGGGGTGCTTTGCCAATATGCCTCGAAGATGAGGAAGAGAGCGGCTATTGTGCTTTTTTTGGTGTCGTATGTTTTCAGCCTTATCATGGGTTATCTTTCGTCTAAGGATATGAGTTCCGCAGCGCTCAACTGGACAGCGCAGGCGATAAACACCGCTGGGCAGCTGGCTTTGCTGCTCGGTGCGATGATACTGCATAACAGCGGTCTCGGAAGAGAAAAGAAATATCTTGAGGATCGATAACATTATCACATCAGATAGCCGCAAAGTGAGGACAAATCAAAAGTCTTAGGAAGGGTTATCCCTTGCACGAACTTGTTTGCACGAACTTGTTCGTGCCCCCTTCCTAAGACTTTTGGTTTGCCCCTGCTTTGCGGTTTCGGCAGTTACTATAAATACACAACAGGAGGTAACTATGAAAACACTTTATGTCTCCGATCTTGACGGAACGCTTCTGCGCCCCGACGAGAAGACTTCGAAATTTACTGATAATACCATAAATACGCTTGTCGGACAGGGGCTTATTTTTTCCTACGCTACGGCGCGTTCGTTCTTTACCGCGCACAAGGCGGCGGGCTTTACGGCGCGTTTCCCCGTGATAGTCTACAACGGCGCTATGATGATCGACAACGCCGACGGCAGCATTATCAGAAAGAATTTTTTCGGCGGCGATGTTTACGACCTGCTTGACGACCTGCTTGCGGCGGGTGTCTGCCCGCTTGTGTACGCCTTCAAGGACGGCAGGGAGCGCTATTCGTTTATCCCGGAAAAATGCTCGCCCGATGAAACGGCGTTCATCAAGACCCGCAGCGATGCGCGAACCATGCCCGTCGGCACGGTGGACGAGCTGACGGCTGGAGAGATATTCTATATCTCCTGTATAGGCTTTGAGGACAGGCTCCCCGCTTTTTACGAGAAGTATCGCGGGCGGTTCAGATGCCTTTTGCAGCGTGATATTTACACGAACGCGCTGTGGCTGGAGATCATGCCGAAGGGCGTGACGAAGGCGGCGGCGATAGCGCAGCTGAAGGAAATGCTCGGCTGTAACAGGGTGGTTGCTTTCGGGGACGCGATCAACGATCTTGATATGTTCCGGCAGGCTGACGAGAGCTATGCGGTGGCGAATGCCGCGCCTGAGCTGAAAGCGGCGGCAACGGCGGTAATTGGCGCCCGCAAACTGCGCCTTTTGACCAAAAAAAATGGGCGCACACATAGGTGCGCCCCTACAAGACTACCAACATATGGAGCAAAATTGATTTCCGTGTCTATGCAGAGTGCGCGGTTGACAATCTCCGTCAGATGTGCTATAATTATTCACAGAACAGGAGACTAAGTTATGAGTATTTTCAAAAAGCGAGAGAAAAGACCGCCCGCCGAGACCGACGATATTCCCGAAAAAATACACAGGCGGCTGCATATCATTTATTTCTTTCTGAAATGTGTTATCGTTACGTTTGTATTTATGATGTTTTATAACGAGCTTTGCATACTTCTGCTCGATGTTCCCGACATCGGTTCGGAAGATTCGCCGTTTCTGCGGCACGAATACTGCGGCACGTTTTACGTCGAGATAAACAAGGACAACAGCTTTGCCTCGCAGGAGGCTTACGACGCTTATATCGCCAAAGAAAGCTCGCAGAAGCCGGAGCCTTCGGCGGTCGATTACGTCATGGCGGCGATCGTTTTGGGCGCTGGGGCGGCGGCTGTAATAATGCTTATTATTAAAAAATTCCCACGATTTTTTGGAAAACGCGGCGCGGTGTTCGTGGTGATCTACGCGGGAATGTTTCTGATAGCGCCCGAAATTACGCAGGCGGGAGTATTTTTCTGCTACGCAATGCTGTTTCTGGCGCTGCGCAGCGGCGACAAAAAGACCATATTCTGTAAAAAAGCGTCCGATTATTTTATTGTCGGCGGCGCGGTGTGGTTCATTGCGACTGTTATACATGAGATAAAAGTTATTATAGGCACGAAAGCGCAGGGCGAGGGCTTGACAGGCGTTTTCTCCCACCCGACTTACTATTTTCAAGTCTACGACCTTTTCGCGATACCGCTTGTTGTTCTCTGCGGCGGGCTGATGCTTCGGCGGCGGGAGCTTGAACTTTCGGGCGGCGAGATAAAGCGCAATTCCTCCGCGCTGAAAGCGTTCGGCTTTGCGGCGGTGGGCGTTACGGCGGGATTTGTGCTTTGGCGGCTTTCCGTGCGCGTTTACGAGCTTTTAAAGGTCTCGCCGGGCGGCGGCAATTACGCCGTAAAGCTGCCGTTCACCGTTATGGACACGCCCTACAACAAGCTCATCGAGCTGCCGCCCGAGCTTGCCGATTCGCCCAAAATATACGAGGATGCCGTAGTTTACCGCTTCGTCAAGGACTTCCCCGTGTTCGTGCTTGCAACGCTTGCGGTGTGGTTCTTTGTGAAGGTGATTTTCGCAGTGTCAAGGGGCGAGCTTAACACGCGGCAGAACCGAAAGCGGCTGAATGTCAGTATGATACTGCTTGTTATCGCTTCGCTGTGGTTCAACCTTATGGGCATTCCGGAGCTTATGATATTCAATGACGGCTTCAAGGGCGTTTTCGGCGAGGTGGTCTACACGATAGCGCTGCGCTCGAAGACCGAACCGATGCTATACGCGCTTGTGTTGTGGTTCTTCAAGACCTATTTGCAGACGATTCCCGAAAGTCAAGGAAAGGACGAATGATTTATGCACAACGAAAATATCATTTCCGCAGACGAGGCGCTTAAACGCCTTAAAGACGGCAACGCCCGTTACCTCACCGCGAAAAAGTGCGGCGGCGACATTTCACCCGAAAGGCGGCGGGCTACCCTGCCCGCACAAACCCCCTACGCCGTGATAATCAGCTGTTCCGATTCCCGCGTGGTACCCGAATATGTCTTTGACGCGGGGATAGGCGACCTGTTTGTTATCCGCGTGGCGGGGAACGTCATCGACGATCATCAGCTGGGTTCGGTGGAGTACGCCGCCGAGCATCTGGGGATACGGCTCGTTGTCGTGCTGGGGCATGACCACTGCGGCGCGGTCGGAGCGGCTATTTCGCACGACCCCGAAGGCTATGTCAAGTTCATCACCGACGAGATAAAGACCGCGATAGGCACCGAAACCGACGAATACAAGGCTACCTGCCTGAACGTAAAGCACAGCATCTCGCTTATCGAAAGCAGCTTTGAGATCCACCGCGAGGAGGAACACGGGCTGAAAGTCGTGGGCGCGGTCTGCCGTATCGAAAGCGGCAAAGTGGAATTTGATATTAGTTGATAGTTAATAGTGAATAGTTAATAGTTAAGGAGTCCGCTTCGCGGACATTATTGCGTTCGCTGCGCTCCGCTTGATCATCATCAATTGTATAGAAAAATGCGGAGCGAAGCGGACGCAAAAACGCGCCGCCTGCATGAACGAGTTCATGCCTGCACCTTAACTGTTCACTATTCACTCTGCACTATTCACTTATAAAAAGTCAGGAGGAGTTATGAGTACACCCGAAATGATACTTTTCGACTACGGCGGTACGCTGATGTTCGAGACCGATTTCAACACACTGAACGGAAATACGGCGCTTTTTGACGTTATCAAAGACAATCCGCAAAGCGTCACCCCCGAAGAATATGACAAGTACGCCAACAGCATTTTTAACGATATAAAAGCTCTGCGCGGAGATTCCATCGAGATACACGAGTACCATTTTCTGCGGTACGTCCTCGAACACTTCGGGATAACGCTCACCGTGCCTGTCGAGGAAGCTGAACTGCTCGTCACCGAAGCCATTTCCCGCAAGGCAAAAACGCCCGGCATTGACAGCCTGCTCGCGTTCCTGCGCGAAAAAGGCATACGCACGGGGATAATCAGCAATCTGTGCTGGTCGGGAAACAGCCTTAAACGCCGCATTGCCGAAAATTTCCCCGAGCATGATTTCGAGTTCATAATGACTTCGAGCGACTATGTTTTCCGCAAGCCCGACCCGCATCTTTTCGAGCTTGCCGTGATTAAATCGGGGCTTTCCGCTGACAAGATATGGTACTGCGGCAACGACATCGGCGCGGATATTATCGGCGCGAAAAACGCGGGGCTGTTCCCCATATGCATTAACCTAAGTTAAAAACAACCATTTGAAGTCTGACCCCTTTTTTTCGAGATTCAACATGAAATAGTTTTTTAAGTGCTAAGGTATAC
>CACYSH010000041.1 GCA_902776945.1 uncultured Ruminococcus sp. | reverse complement strand
TAAAGTAGTATAATAATATGGTGAATTGCTTTTGACAGGGAAAGTATGCCAAAAGGCGCGTTTTTGCCTGTTTTTCGGCATTTAAACGCGAAAAAATTTTTAGGAGGAAAGATCGTGCGACGTGCAAAAAAACCGGTATTTTTTCTCGTGTTCGCGGCGATACTCGGATTTGCTTACCTGACGTTTTTCGGGGTGCATTACAAGTACGGCGATATTTGGAACACGGTAATTAAAAGCGCTGAGGAGATACGCTGGGGTATCGACATAAGGGGCGGCGTAAACGCTACCTTCGGTCCCGACGGCGACTACGACGCTGATGAAAATGATATGAACTCGGCAAAGGCTGTTATCGAACAGCGTCTGCTGAACCTTAATATCACCGACAGCGAGGTATATGTAGATCATACAAAAAATAAGGTAATCGTTTCCTTCCCCTGGCAGGCGGGCGAGACCGATTTCGACCCCGAAACCGCCGTCAGCGAGCTGGGCGAGACCGCTATCCTCAGATTCGTTAAGGGCAGCGAGGAGTCCGGCGAGGAAATAATGACAGGCGAACAGGTAACTAAGGCGGAGGCTGCCGGATACAGAGGCGACAACGGCGAGACCGAATGGGTCGTAAGCCTGGAGCTTGATTCTACCGGTACTACTTCCTTCGCGGACGCGACCCGCGAGCTTGCGGGCAGCGGCTCAATTTCGATCTGGATGGATGATGCCTGCATTTCGAACGCCAACGTAAATGAGGCTATCACAGGCGGCAGAGCGCAGATCTCGGGCAGCTTCACCTACGATGACGCTAAGTCCCTCGCGGATAAGATCAACGCAGGTTCGCTGCCGTTCAAGCTCGTTGCGACAAGCACAAACATTATTTCGCCGACTCTCGGCACAGGCGCTCTTTCGGCTATGCTGCTTGCGGGTATCATCGCTTTCGGCTTCGTGGCGCTTTATCTGATGATATTCTACAAGCTGCCCGGTTTTGTCGCTACTATCGCGCTTATCGGTCAGGTAACGGGTACTATCGCCTGCGTTTCGGGCTTCTTCAAGGACTTCGAGAGCTTCACGCTCACTATCCCCGGTATCGCGGGTATCATTCTTTCTATCGGTATGGGCGTTGACGCGAACATCATCGTTTCCGAGAGAATCCGCGAGGAGCTGCGTTCGGGCAAGACCCTGAACGGCGCTATCGAACAGGGCTACAAGCGTGCATGGAGTGCCGTTTTCGACTCGAACATCACCGTTATATTTGTAGCGATCATCCTTATGGGTTCGTTCGGCTCTACCGACAGCGTATTCGGTACGCTGCTTAAACCCTTCTTTGCCGCGTTCGGTGCAAGCATGGCGGGTACTATCTATTCGCTCGGCTACACACTGATGATCGGTATTATCACAAACTTTATCTTCGGCATTTTCTGCTCCAGACTTATGGTTGAATCGCTCTCGCGCTTCAAGGCGTTCAGAAAGAAGTCGCTCTACGGCGTAAAGGAAGACGCAGAGAAGGTCGATCCGCTCAAGCAGAAGAGATACGCCATCACCGAAAAGGGCAAGATATTCTATGTGATCTCCTGCACGCTCGTTGCGCTGTTCATCGGGCTGACTGTTGCGGGTATCCCGAAGGTAGCCATTGAATTTAAGGGCGGTACGCTTATCAGCTACACCTACGAAGGCAATATCGAATCGGGCGAGGTCGAAACGCTCGTTAAGGACACTATCGGCGAACAGTGTACGGTAACAAAGGGTCAGGACATTTCGAGCGGCAAGACCACCTTGCAGCTGAGTTTCGCTTCCAAGGGCGGCGTTGACGAAGTAAAGCAGGAAAGCCTGAAAAACGCGATGCTTGAAAAGTACGCCGACAACAAGATAGAGACCCTTGAATCGACCAACGTTACCGCCACAAACGGCAAGACCTTCTTTGCGAAGTGCATGGTCGCTCTGCTGCTGGCGGTAGTAGTAATGATAATCTACATCGGACTGCGCTTCAAGAACATCGGCGGTATTTCGGCGGGTTCGTTCGCGGTCGTTGCGCTGCTGCACGATATGTGCATGGTTTACGGCGCGTTCGTCGTATTCGGCTTTGACCTCAGCTCGAACTTCATTGCAGTTCTGCTGACGATCATGGGTTATTCGATCAACTCGACTATCATCATTTACGACCGTATCCGTGAGAACAAGCGTTTGTACGGCAAGAAGCTCGACACTCAGGCGCTTACCAATATGTCGATCAGTCAGACTATCACAAGAAACATTCACACCAATGTTACGACGATCTCCGTTATGGTAATTGTTGCTACGGTCTGCTCACTGAGGGGCGTTACCTCGATCATGAGCTTTGTTCTGCCGATGGTTGTCGGTATGCTTTCGGGCGTTTACACCTCGATGTGTCTTGCTCCGTCGCTGTGGGTAGCATGGCAGAAGCACTCCGAGAAGAAGCATCCCGGCAAGCCGCAGTTCTCGCGTAAGAAGCCCAAGAAGGAATATAAGGACACGGGCTATGGCGTGGGCGCACAGGTATAATTAAACAAAGAAAGCCGGTATCTCAGGATGCCGGCTTTTATATTATTTTATAAATGGAGGTAACAGTCATGATAGGAAAAATTGTCACCGTCACCATTGACAGACCGCTCGGCAGCAGCCACCCCGATCACCCCGATATGATCTACCCCGTGAATTACGGATATGTCGCGGGCGTTATGGCTCCCGACGGCGAGGAACAGGACGCATATATACTCGGCATAGATACGCCCGTAAAGACATTCACCGGAAAAATAATTGCTGTTGTACACCGTTCCGACGATGTGGAAGAAAAGTGGGTCGTCTGCCCCGAAGGACAGTCTTTCTCAAAAGAGGACATCGCCCGCCTGATACATTTTCAGGAAAAGTATTTCCATTCAGAGATATTAATGTTCGAGCAACAGCCCTGATTGTTCTCGATATGAAAATAATCTGTAATAAATGTAATCATCAACTGCCGTACAGCCCCGAATTGTAAGCTAAGTTTCACCGCTTTATCAAATTCAGCAGACATGATTCACACAAAAATACTATAATATATTAGTGTCGGCAAACGCCGCAAAAAAAGACACGAAAGGAGCTGACCCGATCATGTATTGCCGGAAATGCGGAACGCCTCTCGGAGAAGGCTCGCAGGTCTGCAAGGTCTGCGGAGCCGTTATGTCGGATTTTTATCTGAATGATTCGCAAAAGCAAGCCGCCAGCTTTGAACAGCATGAGGTCAAAGTCAACACGGGTATCTACAAGCTGCTTTGCGTGTGCATGGCGATGTGCCTTGTTGCCGGTTCGGTGGTCTGGGCGGCGCTCTTTATGAAGGACAGAATGGCTAACAGCAATTCGATTTCGAGAAGGCAGTCAACAGGCGCTCTCGCGGTGAACGCCGAGCCTGTTTCGGAAACCTCGCGCAAGGCGGCTGAAACTACTTCCTCCACGACGACCACAACGACAACTACCACCACCACGACAACCACTACGACTACAACGACCACTACCACCGACCCTTTCAAGGTGACTATCACCCCCGAAAAGATAAGCAGCATAGGATATATGTTCACTATTTCCGACGGCATCGTTTTGAGGATAGGACCCGGCTATGATTACGACGAACTTAATATACATATCCCCGCAGGCATTCGCATCTCTATTGATTCGGAGCAGTTCGACCCCGTAAGCACGGAAAACTGGTGCTATGTGAACTTCGACGGCGTTTACGGCTGGATCAGCAAGAATTTCCTTTCAAGCACGAACCCCTTTATCGCCGTTGTCAAGCCGGACGAGCTTTACCCGAGCTATCAGCGCGACAGCGTTATCGTTACCCGCTGGGGCGGACTTAATCTCTATGCGGGTCCCGGCGATACCTACGACATAATCATGACCCTTAACAAGGGCGCGGAGCTGACAAACGAGGGCTACAACTATTTCAGCGTAAAATGGGCATACGTCAGCTACAACGGACAGTATGGCTGGATAAAGACCTACGACGGCGACTGGTTCAACCGTACTATTGAATAAGCATTCTACTTCACCTATATAATACAGAAAAAAATACTCCCTCCGGTTCGATTCCGGGGGGAGTGTTTATGTTATATGTGAATAATATTCCGAACAACGCCGAAGATGATGACCGCCGCAAGCAGCACAGTCTCAATGCAGCGGTAAACTTTACTATGGATTTCGAGCCATTCGGGCATGAACAGGAGCTTCACGCAAAGCCCCGCGCCCGCAAACGGAAACAGAACGAACATCAGCGGATTGCTGAAAAAAGCGTCCCCGAACCGAAGCTCCGCTATGTACATCATCATGTGCGTGATACCGCAGCCGGGACATTTCAGCCCCGTTATCTCATGGAAAACGCACGGTATCGCCAGCCCCGTGAGCCTTACGAATATGTAGTACCCGAGCAGCACCGCGCCCAGCCTGCACAAAGATACAAACAGCTTGTTGCGCCGTCCGAGCTTTTCGGGAGAGCCGAAATACAGCGCCCGCCGAAAGTCCTTCTTTGGCATTCAGATCACATACCGCGGGAGATCTTGTTAAGCTCCGACTGCATCATAGCCATTGAAACAAGCCCAAGCCCGATAAGCGAAAGTATCAGATACAGCACCGCGTTGCTCTGAGGCGGATACCCCCTCGAAACATAATAATTGTCGATAAGCTCGCCGCGCTTGTAATACCAGTAAACGAAATAAATGCCGCAGGTAACAAGTCCGAGAAGAATAGTCGTGCCGCCCGTAGTGGGATTAGGCTCGTTGCTGAAACGGTTGGTCTCCTCAGTGATGCAGTACAGCCAGTAATACAGGTAGATACCGCAGGTAAGGAACGAGAGAATTATGCAGGTGGCAATGCTTCTCGTCGGAATGCCGAAGTTATTGCCGTAGCCGCCGTTAAATCCACCGCCCGGCTGACCGTAACCGCCGTAATACTGCTGCTGACCCTGATTGCCGTACTGCGGCTGACCGTAGCCAGCCTGTCCGTAGCCCTGCTGCGCGTTGTTCGCGCTATTGTCAAAGCTGCCGCCCATGCCGTCGGCGGCTTCGAAGGGCGAACCCTTGTCAAGATTTACCTTTTCGTCATCGCCGGACAAAGGCGCTCCGCAGATAGTGCAGAATTTCATGCCATCCTGCATCTGCGCTCCGCATTTTTTACAATACATTCATCATCAATCCTTTCTTTAAAATAAACCTTTCAAAAAATGATTTTTTTATGTATAATTTCATTATATCATACAATTTTTGATTTGTCAAGAAAAATGTTTTCCCCCTCACATGGTATCGGTACCCTTAAAACGCATAAAATGCCGCGCTGTACCGCGCTTTTTTTTACTTTGCGGATATTGCATTTTGGTTTATTCTGTGATATAATACTATTATAAGTGAATTTTTTGACTATCGAAAGGAAAGTGTTTCATTATGACAAAGATCACAATATTCTCGGGATTTCTCGGTGCAGGTAAGACTACGCTTATCAAAAAGCTCATCGCCGACGGCTATCAGGGCGAAAAGCTCGTGCTTATCGAAAACGAGTTCGGTCAGATAGGCATTGACGGCGGCTTTTTGCAGGACGCGGGCGTGGAGATCACCGAGATGAACTCCGGCTGCATCTGCTGCTCGCTGGTCGGCGACTTCGGCAAGGCGCTTGTCAAGGTGCTTGACGAATACGCTCCCGACCGCATTCTTATCGAGCCTTCGGGCGTGGGCAAGCTGTCGGACGTTATCCGCGCCGTGCAGAACATCGGCACCGAAAAATGCGAGCTTGACGGCTTTACCACCGTCGTTGACGCTAAAAAATGCAAGATGTATCAGAAGAACTTCGGCGAATTTTTCAACAATCAGATCACCTACGCAAGCTGCCTTATCCTCAGCCACACGGCGGGCTTGAAGCAGGAAAAGCTCGACGAATGCGTTAAGCGCCTGCGCGAACTGAACCCCGCCGCGCCTATCGTTACGACCGACTGGGACAAGCTCTCAGGCAAGCAGCTCACCGACGCAATGACACAGAAAAACACCCTCGATGACGAGCTTAAAGCGCTGCTTGAAGAGGCGGAGCATCATCATCATGAGCATGAACATCATCATCACCACGACCATGACGAATGCTGCGAGCATGACCATGAGCATGAACATCATCATCACGACCATGACGAGTGCTGCGAGCATGACCATGAGCATGAACATCATCATCACGACCATGACCACGACCACGAACATCACCACGAACACGGCGAGGGCTGCACCTGCGGCTGTCACGACCACGACCACGAAGGACACCACCACGCCGACGAGGTATTCGCAAGCTGGGGCGTTGAGACCGCAAAGACCTTCACCAAAGAGGAGCTTGAAGCCGCTCTCAATGCGGTTCAGGACGAAAAGAAATACGGCTATGTTCTCCGCGCCAAGGGTATCGTGGAGGGCGAGAACGGCGAGTGGATACACTTCGACTATATCCCCGGCGTTATCGACATTCGCACCGGCTCCGCTTCGACCACGGGCAGGCTCTGCGTTATCGGCTCGCAGCTGAACGAAGCCGCCGTTTCGGAGCTTTTCGGCGCGTGATTTCTTTTACAAATATCAATTAAGGAGGTCAGCAAAATGGGAATAGACTGGGAATTTTACCTTGGTGCGGAGGGCGACGATCTCGCGGACGCTTACGAAAACAATATATCCGATGATGAATATGTGCCTCGCAGAACTTATTCTTTAGATGACGAATTAAATCAGGCAGCTGTGGAGGCAGATATTGAGCAAGTCAGGATCGATGAGCTGATTTACGATTTTAACAATAACAGCTTTATGAAGATAATACCTATCTATGTTTTCAAGAATAACAAATGCTTTATAATAGATATGAAAACAGACGCCGATCCGACCAGGGAACAGATCGAAGCTCTTTTGAACGACGAAATTATTGAAATCAAAGGACAGTCGTACTACCCTATTAATCCTACACGTTATTCAGGGGCGGACTTAAAGATAGTAAAAGCAACAAACGGCTACCGGCTCATATACGACAAGGATACAGGCGACCCCGTCAGGATATCGAACGTTTACTCAATTGTTATGGGTGATATTCTTTCCCACAAAAAAGACTCTCTTACGAAATATTACGGAAGAGCAATTACAAGGCTCATGCTGGATAAGGACGATGTCAGCGATGAAGAAAACGAGATAATCAACACCGCCGCCGAAAACGCGGTCGGCGTTATATTCCCTGCCCATTACAACAATTATGTTTTCACTCCGCAGGATATTATAGATCTTCTTGACGGCAAAACTATCACCTTCCGCTATTATGATGTTCGTGAATACTGCACAGTAAGCGGATTTCTGTGTCCTTATATATTTTCCGATGACTTACAAGCGTTTGTGGAAGATCGTTTGGAAGATAATGAACCCTTCGACTACAACCCGTTCAGATACATTAATATGGAGTTTGTTACTGAGGTACCATCGAATATTTTTGACGATAAGCCGACCTTTCAGTTTAGTAAGCCTATCGATCAGTTTAGTGAGAATATCGATCCGTCTGGCGAGGCTTTCGATCAGTTTGAAGATAATTTAGATGAAATACCCTTCTGACACCAACAGATACGGAGAATGATTTATGAACGAAGAAAATGTAATGCCCGTCTACCTCTTTATAGGATTTTTAGAGGCAGGCAAAACTCAATTCATTCAGCGGACGCTTGAATCCGACAACTTCAACAATGGCGACAAAACGCTGCTGCTGGTCTGCGAGGAAGGCGTTGAGGAATACGACGAGGACAAGTTCGCCGAGCTGAACGTCGAAATGCACGTTATCGAGGACATGAGCGAGCTGGAGCCGATAAGCCTTGACAAGCTCGTGAAGAAAACGGGCTGTGACCGAATCGTCCTCGAATACAACGGTATGTGGACGATAAACGACCTCTTCCAGAACACCCCCGACGACTGGATGATCTATCAGATAATGATGTTCGTTGATTCGACCACGTTTCTGAGCTACAATCAGAATATGCGGCAGCTCGTTGTCGATAAGCTGAATATGTGCGAGCTGGTAGTGTTCAACCGTTTCGACAAGAACACTATGGACAAAATGGAGTTTCACAAGATAGTGCGCGGGGTGAGCCGTCGCACGCAGATCGCCTATGAATACACTGACGGCACGGGCGAATATGACGACATTGAAGACCCCCTGCCCTTTGATGTGAACGCCGACCACATTTTTGTTGACGACCGTGATTACGCGCTCTGGTACCGCGACATCTGCGAGGAGCAGGACAAATATGACGGCAAGACGGTCACTATCAAGGTATCAGCGCGGCGGGAGCCGAATTTCCCGAAGGGTATAATCGCGTTAGGGCGGCAGGTAATGACCTGTTGTATCGAGGACATACGTTTCTGCTGGCTGGTGAGCGAGTATGACGGCGCGGAGGGGCTGCCTGTTTCGCAGCCGCAGTGGGTCAATGCAACATTCAAGGTGAAGATAGCGCGGCATAAGCTGTATCGCGGGAAGGGACCTATTCTCTGTGTGCAGAAATTGGAACCGGCTGAACCGCCCGAGCAGGAAGTAGCGACGTTCTACTAAAATCCCCAAAGCAAGGGCAAATCAAAAGTCTCAGGAAGTTGAAAATGATCGCAAAGCGCGGGACAGGCAAATTCTTCCCGACGAGGCAGGATTTGCGGGCAAGCGGCGGGAGTCGAACCTGTCCCCGCCCTGCAATGTGTGTTATGTGACCCGATTTATGTAGGGGCGCTCCTGCGTAAGCGCCCTTTTGAGGACATCGTGCCTAATTGTGCGGGCGCACACATAGATGCGCCCCTACATTACCGACATTGTAGGAATGACAAAATTTGTGTGTCGAACGACGAGGCAAGCCCCGCCCTACAATGCTTGTGATCGTCTGAATTTGCACAAGCCTGTGAATCATTTATAGTTAAACCAAAAAAGCAGACCGTTCAAAATGGTCTGCTTTTTATTATACTGATTATTAAACGCTTACGCTCATTCCGGCAGCATAGCGTCATCATCGTCTACGGCGGGATTGTCAATGATTATCTCCTCGTCTTCGCCGATAAGATCGCCTGTCTCGTCGTCAAGAGTTATCTCCTTCGGGTCGTGTTCAAACTGACTCAGCAGCTCCTTTGTCTGCTCTTCGGTCGGCAGCTTGATCGAATCGGTGAACGACTTGAAGCAATCCACATACTCCTGCATTGTCTTTTCGTCATCGAGCGGCACCTTTATCGCCGCAACATAGCAGTTCTTGTTCTTCGTCACATAGATGATCGTGCGGGATTGCTCGACCGGCATATCGGGAACGCTCTCGTCCTCGTTGTCGTAGGTAACGGTGATGTCGTACATATCCGCCTTTTCGCTGCCGATATTGCCCTCGCCCGTCGAATTGATCTTGTAATCGCTGTAAAAACCGCTCTTTACAAAGGACTCGAAATAGTTCGTGATGAACTTTTTGTCAACCTTCTTATCCTTGTCCATGTCGTAATTCAGCATGAAATTAGCGGGGACTATCGAAATGCAGTTGTTATAATCTATGTTATCAATATTATCCGCGTCCTTGTAAACGGTGGGCGTGCCGTAGGTATCCTCAACGAACCAGCCCTTCGGAATGGTGAACGAAAGCCCGTTGTTATCATAATTGTCATAAATAAAGCCGCTTGTGAGATCCTCTTCCATGCCGTCCTCAGCCATAGAATCCTCGTAATCTATCGAGAAAAGCAGCATTTTCTTACCGTTTGCGTCGTAAAAATAGGGGTTATTCTGGTCGTCGATATAAACCTCTACCTTCTTTTCGCCTGCGTGGTCGCCTGCGGTGGCGGACTGTGAAGCGTCTTTATTTATATTCTTGCTCTCCTCGCTTGCAGCGCAGCCTCCGAGAACCGTCCCGCAGACAGCAGCGGCGAGCAGAACGGAGACGATCTTTTTATTGTACTCTTTCATAGCTCTTATTCCTTTCCATACTTTTCCTGAAAGCCCGCCGAAATGCGGGCGGTATCCGTCTTGTTTCACGATACTGATTATAGCATGATTTTGTCCTTTTGTCAAGCGCAAAACCGCGTATTTACGCCCTTTACACACACTTTTCATCTTAATTTTTCTTTAAATCCATACTGTAAAAATACTTTTCATTCATATTTACCATAAATTTCGGACATAGCGCAGAGATTATCTGCATTAAGGCAAAGCGGCTTGACGGCTTGTTTTTCTTGACAAGGGTAAGAATACATGATATAATAAGCTACGGGCGAAAAATGCTGTTTCAAAAAAGAAATTATTTATTGTTTGTCGTTGTTGTCGGGTGCGCGGCTGCCGTATCAGTTTCAATAACAATAACAGTATCAATATCAGTATCATTTTTCAGTTTCATTATCAGTTACAGTATCGGCATTTTTGGTACGTCTGGTACTTTTGGTATACACTTGTACAAAAGGAAAGAAGTCGTGATATGAAAAAATTCACACGGAAATTTTACGGGCGGCTGGCGATATTCGCGGGCGGATTCGCGGCGCTGTCAACGCTTCTCATGCAGACGATGTTCGACCGTATCGAGATCGAGCATGACCACAGCGTGCTGATGTGGTTCTATCTGCTGCCCGTGCTGTACGCGCTGGCGCTGTCGGGGTTCACGTTCCTCATGGCGCGGCGGCACACGAACATTCTGCGGCGGTACGAGTTTTCGGTGCCGAACGAAAAGGCGTTCTACATCGCGTATGCGGCGGTGATCGTGCTTGTTTCGGCGGGGGAAACGGGCTTTATGCTGATGAAGCTGCTGCCGTTTCTCGAAAAGGCGCTGGCGTTCGCGCTAAAGGACGCGCAGATAAAGAATGAAACGCCCGAAATGCGCGAGCAGATAATCGCGGCGGTGCGGGCGCGTTACGCCGACTACCGCACGGCGACTTTCATCGGGGCGGGCGCGGTCTTTCTGATAAAGTCGGTCTGCGCGGGGCTTTCGGTGCCAAAGCTGATACGGGTATACCGCAATCCCCCCGATTACTGGAGCGGCAAAAAGAAAAGCAGGGACTGAACTGTAAATGAGTGTTTTGGTCAAAATGCACAAAACAGCAAAACATGACGGAAACAAGCCCCCGTCCCACGCTTACATAAAATAACAAAAGAGATACGCCGACGAGGAAAGCGCATCTCTTTTTGATTTATAACATATGTCTTGATAAATTACGCGAACTGCTTTGCCTTCTTGCCGCCGTGACCGCCTTTGATAATGGGTGAAAGCGGCTTGTAAAGCATCATTGTAACTATTGCACAAAGAATGCCCTTTATAAAGGTGAAAGGAACGTTGAATATGCAGAGAGCTTCAAACAAGGACTTGACATCGGCATTGATAGCCTGATAAGCGCCCATGATAGCTTCCATACCGCCGAAAGCCTTTGCGTATATCGGGTAGGTCACATAGTAGTTGAGCGGAAGGCTGATCGCGGTGAACGCGATAACTCCCGCGATACTGCCTATAACAGCGCCCTTGAATGTGCGGTTGTGCTTGTATATCAGCGAAGCCGTAACGCAGAAGGTCAGCGAGGTAACAAGGTCAAAAATATCGCCGATACCCATAGTCGTTCCTGCGCCCTTGATAGCAAAGTGTATCAGGTTCTTTATCAGGCACACCGCCGCGCCCGCCAGCGGTCCGACCGAAAAGCCGGTTATCAGCGAGATGATGTTCGAAAGATCGAGCTTGATGAATCCGGGCATTAGCGGCACCGGGAAATCAAAGAAATAGATAACCACCGCGACGGCGCTCATAACGCCGATTATTGCTGTTGTTCTTGTTTTACTGATACTTGTTGACATAAAAATTCCTCCTCAAAAAATACATCAAGGAAGAAACAGCAGAAAACGCCCCCGCAAGCACGGGGGGCGCAAAGCTATCTGCACAAATAAAAATATGCAAATGGTCTGTCGTTTCTCTCATCCGGACTTTCAGAAACAAGGTCATGCTCCGGCATGAACTTGTTTCCACCGTCGGTATCGGAATTTCACCGATTCGGCGGGCGCTGTATAACACCCGTTTGCGGACTTTCGCACAGACCAAAGGCTTGTGCCACCGCCGGTGTGGACTTTCACCACCCCTTGAAACTGTTAAATTGTGAATGTTATCTTATCAAAGCATGATCGTCAGATTGTTGCCGCAGCAAGGACATTCTATTATCTTCTCGGCAATGTCGCTTGATTTAAACTGAATGTCACGGTGACAGAACGGACACCTCATGCGCCCTATGACCGAATCTAAGTTATCCTCCTCGTCCTCCTCGTCAGAAATGGAACTGAGCAAGTCCTCCAGCTTCGAAATAAAGTCATAGCGCTTCTTGTCGTTCAGGATATGCGGAACAGGCAGACCTTCGGCGCGTTTTTTCGCCTCTTCAAGCTCCTGCTCCTCGTAGCTCCTTACGACCATATTTTTCAGCGTTTCTATCAGCTTAAATGAAGAATAATCGCCGCCCGAAGGCACCTCATCGCCGTGTTCCGGCTCGGACACGATACTGCCGAGCATCTCGCTGAAACGAAAGCTCTCGTCGTCCTCGCCGACAAATACCGCTTTGCTCCCCGACCAGCCGTCCGGCTTTTCGGTCGGCGCTACAACAGAATAAGCCGCCGTATCGCCCTTCACCGGGTCAAAGCCGTACTTGTAGGTATCAATTTCATTGAGAGGGTCGGCACCGTCCTCAAAAGTGTCGATATACTCGCTTATGGAATTTTTCTCCACTTCGTCGGCTATATCCGAAAGTATATCCGTCATTTCCTTAAGTATCTTACCGTTTGGAGACTCCGTATCGATCTCAAGCCCCTCCATGAGACCCTTAAGGTACGCCACTTTCTTTGAAAGCTCCAAATCACCACGCCCTTCTCAATGTGCGCTCCCTATTTTATTCCGCAGTTATGCGAAGTATTATGCACGCTCCATGTATTCGCAGGTACGGGTGTCGATCCTGATGCGGTCGCCTGTGTTGATGAAGAGCGGAACCTTGATCTCCGCGCCTGTCTCAACGGTCGCGGGCTTGGTAGCGTTGGTCGCGGTATCGCCCTTGATGCCGGGTTCGGTATCGGTAACTTCCAGCTCAACGAACGTGGGAGGCTCAACGCCGAATACCTTGCCCTTGTATGAAAGAACCTTGCACATCATGTTTTCCTTAACGAACTTGAAATTGTCGGAAAGCTCGCCCGAGTTGATCGGCACCATGTCGTAGGACTCGGGATCCATGAAGTAATAAAGATCGCCGTCGTTGTAGCTGTACTCCATATCCTTTCTCTCAACGAAAGCGGTGGGGAACTTAGCCGTCGGGTTGTAGGTCTTTTCAACCACGGAGCCGGTGATAACGTTTCTGACCTTTGTTCTTACGAACGCCGCGCCCTTACCGGGTTTAACGTGCTGGAACTCAACGATCTGCATTACGTTGCCGTCTTCCTCAAAAGTCATGCCATTTCTGAAATCGCCTGCTGTAATCATTATATATACCTCCGATTATTTTTTTACAAAAATATGCTTACACTTTATTATAACTTATTTTCACGCATTTTTCAAGTGCTTTTGCGGATTTTTTTGCGTTTTAATATTTTTTTTACAGATTTGCGCCGTCTGTATGCTTTGAAAGCCACTCTTCAAGCTCTGCGGCTCCTGCCTTTCCCGAAGCGGTGTCAAGTATTATTTCTTCAAGCTCCTTTTGGGTATATGCGAGCTTCACGCCGTTTATATACAAAAACGTGAGCATAACGTGAGCGCCGATACGCTTGTTTCCGTCGAGGAAGGCATGATTTTTCACAAGACCGCCGCCCAGCCTTGCCGCTTTCTGCAAAAGTGCCGGATAAAGAGCCTTACCCGCAAAAGACTGGAACGGTGCTTGTAATGCGGATTCAAGCAGCGCTTCATCTCGCACTCCGTCAATACCGCCCGTTTTCGCTGTCAGCCTTGAATGCAGCTTTATCGCCTGAGCCTTTGTAATTATCTTCATTTCGCAAGCTCCCCGTAAGCCTCGCGGTTCCTTTCTATCAGCATTTCGGAGACCGCGTCCAGTTCTTCATCGGAAACGACCGTAGTTTCCTCCGGCTGATCGTCGTCGGGAAAAATGATTATCGCCCGCTGACCCTTTCTCAGTGAAACATTTTCGGTCAGCACTATATTAGAACCGTCATAATATCCGTTTACCGCCGTCAGCATAAAAAAAGTCCCCTTTCGTCACAGCACGATAAGCTCTTTTTCAGCTTCGGTCATATTAACGCAGCCGTTTTCCTTAACAATCACGAAATCCTCGATACGCACGCCGAACTCTCCCTCGATGTAGATACCCGGCTCGACCGTGACGACCATGTTCTCCGCAAGGGTGTCCTCGCTCGTCGCCGAAGCCGTCGGAGCCTCGTGAATATCAAGCCCCACGCCATGACCCAGCGAATGCCCGAACTCCGCGCCGTAGCCCTTTGAAGCGATATGATCGCGGGCAACCGCGTCAAGCGCCTTGCAGGATATACCCGCCTTCACCGCCGCCAGCCCCAGCCGCTGCGCTTCAAGCACTATCCCGTAGACCTCGCGCATTTTCGCCGTCGGCTCGCCGATGCAGAACGTGCGCGTCATGTCGCTGTGATAGCCTTCAACCACCGCGCCGAAATCGAGCAGCACGAACTCGCCGCGCTCTATCTTCTTATCCGAAGGCACGCCGTGCGGCATTGAAGTATTCACGCCCGAAAGCGCTATGGTATCGAACGAAAGCGCCTCCGCGCCGTGCGAAAGCATATAGTAATCAAGCTCTAACTGCACCTGCCGCTCAGTCATGCCGGGTCGGATAAATTCGTAAATATGCTTTAGCCCCTGCTCGGCTATGCGCTGCGCCGCTATCATCTTTTCAAGCTCGCCGGGCGATTTCGACACGCGCAGACTGCTCAGTATCTTGCTTAAATTGTCATCCGTGTCAAGATTTGTTTCAAGCCGCTTTGAGAGCGCCTTGAAGTCGGCGAGGGTCGTGGTCTTTGCATCGAGCATTACCGATTTTGCGCCGTGACGGCGGCAAAGCTCGTTTATCTGCGAATAAAGCCCCGTGCCGTTCTGCTGCAAAATGACCTCGCAGTCCTTAACGACCGTCCGCGCCTTTTCAATGTAGCGGAAGTCGATGATAAGATAAGCCGCGTCGGGGAAGACAAGCACCGTTCCCGCGCTGGACTTCATGCCCGTAAGAAATCTGCGGCTGACATCGTGGCTTATAAGCGCACATTCGCAGCCGTCAGAGCCTTTCTTTAATCTTTCCTGCAATCTGCCGATATTTGACATATTTATTCTTCCTCGATTCTGTAAAAATATCAGCCGAGCAGCCTTGCGAGCGCTTCAAGCCCCAAAATATAGCTGTACTTGCCGAAGCCCGCGATCTGCCCCGCACAGACGGGTGCTATCACCGAATTATGGCGGAACTCGTCGCGGGCGTGGATATTGGATAAATGCACCTCAACGACGGGTATCTTTATCGCCGCGATTGCGTCCCTTATCGCGTAGCTGTAATGGGTATAGGCTCCCGCGTTAAGCACAACGCCCTTGCAGTCAAGGCGGGCGGCGTGGAGCCTGTCGATAAGAGCGCCCTCGCTGTTCGACTGGAACACCTCGCACTCGAAGCCCAGCTTCTGCGCGTGGGCGATTATCTCGGCGTTGATGCTTTCAAACGTATCGCTGCCGTAAATGCCCGGCTCGCGTTCGCCCAAAAGATTCAGATTAGGACCGTGCATGACGAGAATTTTCATTATATGTACTCCTTATCGGTCAAATTAAATTGCATATAGCTTTGTCACATAAATTTCGGTAAACGGGTCAAGGCGGACGAGCGCCGCAGTCGTGGCGTTGCACTCAAACTGCTTGAATACGCGGCTGACGTAGCGCGAATATTCGATAATATCCACGCCCTCGACCTTGTAGGCGACCGCCGTTATCGGCACCCAGCTTTCGAGAGGGAAATCTCCGCCGAGCTTTTTGAAGCGCGGGAAAAGCATACCGTCCGTCATGCGCAGGTTTTCGTAAAGATTCTCGCTGCGTTTCGATTCGGCGAAAATTATATCGTCCGTCGAGCGCGTAAGTTTGAAATACAATAGCTTTGCGGGCTTTAGCAGCTGTGCCAGCCTGCGGTACCAGTATCTTGCGTAGATCTCGCTGCGGCTCTCGAACACGGCGAGGGTTATATGCGGCTTTATCTTGAAGTCGATCATAAGGCTGCCGCTCATCAGGTTTATAAGCCTGATAAGACCCCTTTTGTCGGGATAAAGCACGACTGCGTATTTCGGCATTTTTTCACCACGCTTTCTGAAAAATAAGTTAAAAACAAGCGGCACCAAACAAAGCAAAACCGGGCAAAAAGCCAAACGGCACCGCAAGACAAGGGAAGAACCGGGGTCAAGTGGCTTCGCCCCTTGCGGGGTATGGGGCAGCGCCCCATACGCGATCAAGCCGCACGCCAAAAAATCCGACCGCCTTAAACAACCCGCGTGCGGCTTGCTGCACGGACTTGATCGTGCAGCCTTTGTGCGAAGTGAGCGGCAGCGAACGAGCAGTCCGTGCGCCCTTAACTTTCTTTACGGCGGGGCAGAGCGCGGGATCGTAGGGCGGGGGCTTGCTCCCGCCCGTATCTGCATGAGCTTCGCTCGTGCCACCCACTTCCTAAGACTTTTGGTTTGCCCTTGTTTTGCGTATCCGTTTTTAAATCGCGCCGCAGGCGCACCTTAACTATTCACTATTCACTATTCACTGTTCACTATTTACTTATTTACCGCTTCATAATATTTCTTCATCGTCAGCGCGTCCTTATCCTGCGTACCCGCACTCTCACAAACGATTATCGGCGTAAGCCCGCGCTTCGCAATTACCTCCATAAGCGGCTCGAAATCGGGTCCGAAACCCTTATTGTCATCAAACGTAACGTGCTTTTTCTCCCCGCCAGGCTCCGTAAACATTATCTTCGAAAAATGACTGTGAAATACTTTCAGCCTGTCAAATCCCAAACGATTTTCCACCGCGTCAAAAATGGCTTCATAATCGGCGGCGGTCTTTATCCCGCCAAAGGTGCGGGCGTTCAGATGACCGAAATCTATCGTCGGCAAAAAGGTCTCGTCAAGACTGCACAGCTCCAGCACTTCTTCAAGGTCGCCAAGCTGATTGACCTTCCCCATCGTTTCGGGACAGAAAATAATGTCCTCATAACCCAGCTCTATGGCGCGTCTGCGGGCGCGGGAAAGCGTGTCCCTCGCAAGCGCGAGCGCCGAATCCCTGCTCAATTTTGCGCAGCTGCCGCTGTGGATAACGATTCTCTCAGCGCCGATACGCCGTGCCGATTCGCAGCTTTCGATGATATAGCCTATCGACTTCTCGCGGGTCTGCGCCTCTATCCCCGAAAGCGAGATATAGTAGGGCGCGTGCAGGGAAAGAGTTATCCCCGCCGCTTCCGCACGCGGTCGGAAACCCCTTGCGAATTTCTCGGTGACTTTCGCTCCCCTGCCGCACTGGTACTCATAATGGTCAAGCCCGTAGTCCCTTATATATTCCGGCACATCAAGGTTAGACCTGAACTTCTCAGAATAAGCGTCGCTGTTGCCCGCCGTACCAAAGCGGGCACACTTAAATTCACTGCTCAAAAATACCACACCTTCCAGCTCATAACGCACCCGCGTTACAGCTCGTTATCCTTTGTAAAAGAAATTCCCGTAAGGGTCGTAGGGCGCTGTGGGCTTGGTCTCGAACTGCTGCATATCGGGCTTAATCTCTACTATCTTGCTCTGGTTGATGAATAATATCTGCCCGCTTAAGTCCTGCACCTCAATAAAATCATTGTATACCTGCTTTATCTGACACTTGTAAAGTCCGCTGCCCGTGTTGATCGTGCAGCGCTTTCCCGCCAGTCTGTCAGCAAATTCTATCATGATCATCCCTCCTGTCTGTCAGCCGAACAGCTTTTTCTTCTTTTTCTCGTCAAGCCTTTCGTCATCGGGGTCAAAGCACACCGACGATACCATTGACTGATTGATATACGCTGTCCTGCCCGTGCCGTCCTCCGTAAGCATTACGAAATCCGAATATACCCGCCTGACAATGCCGGAATACTTTTTCGCTTCCGAGCCTTCCACTACCGTTATCTCAACGCGGCGGTCGCGAAGATCGCCCGCAAACTCGAACATGATAATTTCCTTCCGTTTACTCGGCTTATACGTCGGGTCTGACGTAGGTGACGGTATTCTGATTTACAAAGATCACCTTGCCGTTGTCCTCGACAAGCTCAACATAGCTTGTATAAACGTTCTTCACAACGCCTGTAATAACCTTAGCCTCGCCGCCCAGCATACAGCCGATCTCACAGCGATGATTCTTTAGTCTCATAACAAATTCTACCATAGTAATACTCCTTTCATATCGCAAAAGCCGTTATCCGGCATTTTTACCCGGTCTTTTCGGGAGAAAAAATTTCTCTATCGCCCGCTTGAACCTAAACGGCAGACTTGTCTCCGGCTCGATAGGGAACACAAACACCGACCGTATCCCCGTAAGACTGCACCCCAGTACGTCCGTGAATATCTGATCGCCTACCGCCGCCAACTCCCTGTCGGGCAGCCCAAGCCGCTTTTTCGCCCTGATATAGCCTATCGGCAGCGGCTTTGCGCCGTTAGGCACGAAATCCAGCCCCAAACGCTGCGCAAACGGCGTTACCCGCGCCGTGTTGTTGTTCGAAACGATCATCAGCTTTATCCCCGCCGCCTTCATCGTTTCAAGCCAGTCAAGGCTCGACTGCGGCGGCTCGGGATTGTTGTGCGTGGTAAGCGTATTGTCGAGGTCGAGGAGCAGCCCCTTTATCCCCTTTTTACCGAGAAACGCAGGCGTTATCTCTGTTATATCGTTAAATACATAAGTCGGTGTAAACATTCAGCACGTTCCTTACTTTCAAAGACCTGCTCGCCGAGCCAGCAGATCGAATATCTCCGCCGCCGTGTAATCAGAGGGCTGACCCTCCGCGAAAAATCCGCCGTCTACTATCGACTGCGCCGCCTCAACGCCCGCGCCGTATCTCGCCGAAAAATCACGAAGCATTCTGCCGCGCTTTTCCGCGTCGGTGTTGTAAAGCAGCTCGCGTATCGTCTGAAAACCGCGCTGAATGTCGCCGAGACCGTCTTCCAGCCAAATTACCTGTATGCCCTTTTGCCGCGCAAATTCAAACCCGTCTATCAGGCAGACCGCCCCGCCGTAATCGTCGTGCGCAGCTATCTCTATGCGCCTTATCCCGCCCATAACGATAGTACCCATACACATAATGCACGGTTCGAGCGCCGCGTGAAGGGTAAGGCTACGTTTGTCGGGATATTTCGCGACATCGAGCGCCCTGACGGCTTCGGTCTCGGCGTGCAGGGTGGCGGGATTCGGCACGGCGGTCTCGCATATCTGATTCCTGCCTTCGGAGACGATATTCCCTGCGCTGTCGGTGATAACAGCGGCGACAGCCTTGCTTCCCCGGCAGAGCGAATCCCATTCAAGCCCGAAAATCCTCTGCCAGTGCGCGGGCAGTTCTTTATAAAGCATAATCGGCACCCCTTCAAGAAAAAAGCGAACCGCCCGAAAGCATATCGGACACGGCTCGCATAAAAGTCGATCAATATTTGCGCTTACGAGCAGCTTCGGACTTTTTCTTGCGCTTTACCGAAGGCTTTTCGTAGTGTTCTCTTTTACGAACCTCAGCGATAACGCCGTCCTTAACGCAGCTTCTCTTGAAGCGCTTGAGAGCGGTATCCAAGCTTTCGTTCTTTCCAACGCGGATTTCTGCCATTTTGTTTCCCTCCCTTTGCCGTCAATGACAGAGAATAGCTATACTAAGTACGGTACCCTTACGGTGATATTGGAAGGCTTGCTAAGTCCGTGCGGGGCTTATGCAGTCCGGGAGAGCAGCTTTCCGCTCCCTCTCTGTCATTATCCGGTACTCGTTCCTAAGCCGTATAACTACAAAATTTATTATACTATATTTCTTTTGATTTGTCAATAGTTTTTCGGGATTTTTCCGTATTTTTTATTTTAATTCTATTCAGGCACTCAATTCATGCTTTTTACACAATTAAATTCCTTACGGTAATGCAAAGCTCGCCGCCGAAAATCCCCACAGGCACGGGCTTGTCGAAGTCGTAAAAGCCGACGTTCACGGGGTCGCCGAAGAGATAGACTGTCGTGCGTTCCTCGTCGGGGTCAACTATCCAGTATTCGCGCACGCCGAATTTCTGATATATCGTCAGCTTGCGCCGATAATCGCGCAATGTATCGGAGGATACCACTTCAACAACAAAATCGGGAGCGCCCGTTATCCGCTTATTGCCGTCAAATTTTGAAGGGTCGCAGACTACAAGCACATCAGGCTGAACGTTTGTGTATTTATCAAGCCTTACATCAACGGGCGAGACAAAAGCTCTGCATTTGCCTTTATTCTTTCTGATAAAAACCAACAATTCCGAATGTAACCCGCCCACAATTGTTTGATGCGTGAGCGTTGGCGCTGTCTGCATGACTACCCTTCCGTCGATAAGCTCGATACGCGCATTGGTTTCATCGTACATTTCGTAAAATTCATCAACGGTGTATAATTTTTCCTGTTCTGCCGACATGATAATTCAACCCCTTTCCGTAACAGCGCATGGCGGTCATATTCGTAAGGCGTGGGAAATATTCAACTCTCTCCCGAACGTGCCTTATACTATTCCTCGACCAAATTCGCAACAATCTTCACCACCCTGAACACGATGGTTGCATTAACCATGTTAATGCCAACAAGTTCGTACCGTCGTCTTCCTCCTCGACTAACGCCAGTGCCAGTTAGCCTTCGTCGTCATCGGTCTGAACTATGGTTCAGACAGCACTCGTGTCCATGGCGGCGAATCTTGTCACGAATTTGGTCGAGGAATAGTATTAGAATGACTTGTAGGGGCGCATTGTTCCCGAACGGGCGCACACATAGGCACGCCCCTACATCACGCCACTGTTGCCCTCGCAAATCCTCACGGTTTCACAATGCCATATAAGGGCGAACATCGCTCGCCCGTGAGTGAAATTGCCCGCAAATCCATCCCCCGTCGAAAAAAATTGCACTCCCCTTGCTTTGCGTGTTCGGCTGCTATGTACAATACTTTTTACACGATCAGATCACCGACGGTAATACTAAGCTCGCCGCTGAATATCCCCACCGGCACGGGCTTGTCAAAGTTGTAAAAGCACACATTCACCTGCTCGCCGAAAAGATATACCAGCGTGCGCTGACACTCGGGATCAACAATCCAGTATTCGCGTACTCCCGCACTCTTGTAAATATCGAGCTTTTCCCTGTAATCGCGGGTGCCGCTCTCCGAAGAGATCTCAATAATAAGATCGGGAGCGCCGTTCGCACGTCTTTCATTGATCTTTGAAGGGTCGCAGATAACAAGCACATCGGGCTGAACAACGTTATTCCCCATAACTACATCATAAGGCGAAACAAAAGCTCTGCATTTTCCCTTACGCTTCCTGATAAAAGCCAACAGTTCAAAATGTAATCCGCCCACTAAAAGCTGATGAACGGTATTCGGCGCAGCCTGCATTACCACCTTGCCGTAGATAAGTTCGATACGATCCTGTGTCTCTTCATACATTGAAAAAAATTCCTCTGCGGTCAATAACCGCTTTTCGGCTTTTTCCATTTGCGGACACGCTCCTTTCCTGTCAATTCATTACTTCACAACAATATTGACCAGCTTCGCGGGAACGGCTATCTCCTTAACGATAGTCTTGCCCTCGATCGCCGCCTTGATGTCGGGCTGCTCCTTCGCTATGGCGAGCATTTCGTCCTTTGTGCTTGCCTTCGGAATGTCGAGCTTCGCCTTGATCTTTCCGTTTATCTGGAGAACTATCTCAACGGTGTCCTCCACAAGATGAGCCTCGTCAAACGAGGGCCATGTCTCGTAAGCGATAGTGTCGTTGTGACCCATTACGCTCCAGATCTCCTCGCCGATGTGCGGGGAAATGCACGAGAGCATCTTGATAAAGCCGTCGGCATACTCGCGGGGGCAGGTGCCGTTCTTGTAGACCGCGTTGACGAATATCATCATCTGCGCGATTGCCGTATTGAACGCCAGCTGCTCAAAGTCGCCCGTTACCTTCTTGACGGTCTGATGATATACCTTGTTGAGCGCTCCGTCGTTGTCGGCGGTGAGGTTCTTTTCCTCTGTAAAGAAATTCCATACGCGGGTGAGGAACTTCTTAGCGCCCTCAACGCCCGCCTTGCTCCACGGCTTGGAAACTTCGAGAGGCCCCATGAACATCTCGTACAGACGCAGCGTGTCCGCGCCGTAGTCCCTAATGATGTCGGACGGATTTACAACGTACTTCGGGAAGCGCTTGCCCATTTTGATCCCGTTCTCGCCCAGTATCATGCCCTGATGAACCAGCTTCTTGAAAGGCTCCTTTGTCGGCGCGAGACCCTTATCATAAAGGTATCTGTTCCAGATACGCGAATACATCAGATGACCTACCGCGTGTTCGGGTCCTCCGATATAGAGGTCAACAGGCATCCAGTGCTTTAACAGCTCCTGATTTGCGAACTCCTTGTCGTTGTGCGGGTCGATGTAGCGCAGGAAGTACCAGCTCGAACCCGCGCTGCCGGGCATGGTCGAGGTCTCGCGAACGCCCTTTATGCCGTTATGATCGTACTTCTTCCATTCCTCAGCGTTTTCGAGAGGAGCCTTGCCGTTCTTGCCCTTGTAATCGTCAAGCTCGGGCAGAACAAGCGGCAGCTCGTCGTCGTCGAGAACGTGAATGCCGTTTTCGGTGTGAACGACAGGCACAGGCTCGCCCCAGTAGCGCTGACGGGCGAATATCCACTCGCGGAAATGGTAATTAACGGTGCGCTTCGCCCTTCCCATTTTTTCGAGCTTCACGGTGATAGCTTCCTTGGCTTCCTCGACGGTCATTCCGGTAAACTCTTCCGAATTGATGAGCCTGCACCCCTTGCCGAGATAGCTCTGCTTTTCGAAAGCCGCACCCGATACGTCAACGTGACCCATTTTCTCGCTGCCCTCGATGACCTGTATCATGTCGATATTGTGAGCTATGGCGTATTCAAAGTCGCGCTGGTCGTGGCTCGGAACCGCCATAACAGCGCCCGTGCCGTAGCTTGCGAGTACGAAATCGCCGATGAACATACGGACTTCCTTGCCGTTTACGGGGTTTATGCAGGTAACGCCTTTAAGCTCGCAGCCCGACTTGGTTTTGTTAAGCTCCGTTCTGTCCATATCGTTTTTCTTGTTGGTCTCGTCGATGTAAGCCTGGACTTCCTCACGGTTCTGAACGCGGTCAAGCAGGCTCTCGGTGATAGTGCCGTCGGGAGCGAGAACCATGAACGTAATGCCGTAGATAGTCTCGATACAGGTAGTGAATATTGAGAACTTTCCGCCGCCCACGATGTCAAATTCCACCTCAACGCCCGTTGACTTGCCTATCCAGTTGCGCTGCATCGCCTTTGTGGATTCGGGCCAGTCGATCTCGTCGAGACCTTCGAGCAGCTTTTCGGCGAAAGCGGGCTGGTCGATGACCCATTGCTTCATATTCTTTCTGACAACGGGATAGCCGCCGCGCTCGGACTTGCCGTCTATTACCTCGTCATTGGAAAGCACGGTGCCAAGCTCCTCGCACCAGTTCACAGGCATATCTATGTATTTTGCATAGCCGTCAAGATAGAGCTGCTTGAATATCCACTGCGTCCACTTGTAGTAATCGGGGTCGGAGGTGGCTATCATCTTCGACCAGTCGTAGTCAAAGCCCAGCTCTTTGAGCTGCTTGGAGAATGTCTTGATGTTCTCCTGCGTGAAGCCGTTGGGGTGATTGCCGGTAGTAACGGCGTACTGCTCGGCGGGCAGACCGAACGAATCGTAGCCCATAGGGTGAAGCACGTTGTAGCCCTGCATACGCTTCATTCTCGAAACAATGTCGGTAGCCGTGTAGCCTTCGGGGTGTCCCGCGTGCAGACCCACGCCCGACGGATACGGGAACATATCCAGCGCGTAGAATTTGGGCTTGCTGAAATCCCAAACGTCGGTCTTGAAGGTCTCATGCTCCTCCCAGTACTTCTGCCATTTCTTCTCAATGGCTGCAAAATCATAGATACTCATTTTCTTTTTATCATTCCTTTTATAATATAAATTGGGTTTACCTGTTTAAATTGTTGATTTGGCGACTGCACGAACAATTGATCATATACGCGGGCGCACACATAGGTGCGCCCCTACATCACGCCACAAAGTATGGGCACGCATTGCGTGTCCGTGAATTGCCGAGCAGCCGCCCCACGCGCAAGGGGTCATTCAAAAAACCTCTTGCCTAAATATCTGCACTTATAGCTCTCCGCATACTCAAACCAGCTCCCTATCTGCTTCGAACGCAGCAGATAAACACAGGTCAGTACGCCGTATATCAGTATGAACCTGAATAACATCTCCGCCTGCGCCGCGCCCTCTTCGGCTGTGCCGGTGAGCGTGAACATAATCGTCACCGAATACCCTATCATCATCAGGAAAAAACAAACGATGATATTCATTATCCTGCCTATCCCCCGCCCCTTGACCGAGAATACTATCCCCGCCAGCGCCATTGCGATAAGCAAGCCGTAATCCATGCGGCAAAGCTCCACTATCCCCGTGACAAATATATTCATCGCACAGATAATGACGGTGATGACCCGCCCCAGCCGTGCGCGTTCTTTAAGCTGCTCCTCGTATATCTTCTGTTCTTCGGGGGTTACGTCCTTCTCCCCTCTGTTCCCTGCGGGTCTCCACATAATTTTAAATAGCTTCATTTCTGCACCCCTTTTCGGGTAAAAGCAGGATACCTCGCACCTTTAGTCGGGCTTGATGTATTCGCTTATATCGACAAACACTCCGTCGCTCCACAGCTTTTCGAGCTTGTAGAGATCGCGGGTCTCCTTATAGAAAACGTGTACCACAATGTCGGTGTAATCGAGGATTATCCAGTTCGCCGCCGAATAGCCCTCCGTGCGGACGGGCTTTATCCCGTGCTGCCTTTCAAGCTCGTATTCCACCGCGTCGGCAAGTGCCTTTGTCTGCGTTGTGGACGAAGCTCCGGCAATTACAAAATAATCGGCGATAATGGTTATATCGCGGATATTCACCGCCTTGATGTCCTCTCCGCGCTTTGAATCCAGCGCCTTTACTATGGTCTTGATTACTTCCTGCTGTGAAACATTACTCATATTTGGTAATCCTCCATTCGTTAATGAAATTATAATTATTGTTATTTCTTATAGTCACACCGGAATAACATCTCCGGCTTTGCTTATCTGCGTGAGAACGCCGTTTTCTATCAGATATGCCTCGCCGCACAGTGCCTGCGTACCGTCCTTAATGAGCAGATAGCTGCCGTCCACAAGCGCGTAGAACCTGCGCCCCGTGCTGTCGGGATAGGCTATGTCCTCGAACACGCGCAGACCGTCAAGCACGTCGTTCTTTATCTCCTGATAATGCGGGATCATCATGATGTCGGTAAGCCCCAGCCCCGGCAGAAAGCGCCTGTAATCCGGGTCTGCCGCTTCGCCCTCGCGCTCGGGCTGCGCGTAGACGGTCGAAGCACTGTTCATGCTTCCGGCGCTTATGCCCATAAGCACGCCGTCAAAGCCGTTCAGCAGCTCTTTGAGCCGTATCTCCGCGAAGAAGCAGTTCTGCGTGGGAACGTGTCCGCCTTCAAGAACTATCATGTCCGCGGCGCTCACAAGCTCTGCGGCTTTATCGGCGTTTCGTCCGTCGAGAACGTCCATGCGGGAAAAGCTCACTCCCGAATCGGCGAATGTGGCGCTTATCTTATGCGCGGAAAACTCGGTCTGCTCGTAATCGTCGGGGTCGGAGCAGATGAAAAGCAGTCTTTCCCTGCCTTTGAGAGCAGCCTTTATCCCGCTGATGAAGCCGTTCTCGTCGGTGAATGTGTAGGTCAGCCTGTCAAAAGGCGGAGCGCTTGTCAGAAAGCAGGTCATTCGTATCATCTCCCCGGTGTTTAGTCAAAAGTGTCTGCCATTTGAAGTATTATATCACACGCGGCGCGTTTTTACAACCCCCGCGGGAGAAAAACATACCCCCGTCAGGCGGTAATGATACCCTGTCGCAGTTCTACTGCGCCGCTTTCATCTTCATGGCAAATTCGTTGTACGCCTCGACCGTGCAGACGGGTATCGTACTGCCCTTTGCCGCATTGTCGGCAAGCGCGAATTTCAGCGCCTCGAACATACCCTTTTCAAGGCTCGTGTGGGCGTATTTCCTCATCTTTTTAACGTCCTTGTACTCGCGGTCGGCGCTCGTCAGGTCGGCAAGATATACTATCTGCGACAGCTTCGACATTCCCGCCGCGCCTACCGTGTGGTACCTCACCGCCGCTAATATCTCGCCGTCGTCGATGCCGAAACGCTCGATAAGCAGCTGCGCCCCCGCTATCGCATGAAGCAGCGGCGGCGAATTAAGCTCTATCTGCGAGACGTTTATCCTGCACCGCGCCGCCAGCGAACTTTGCTGCCCTCGCGGCAGCTCCTTCGCTATATCGTGGACAAGCCCCGCAAAATACGCCTTGTCCGCGTCCGCGCCGTAAAGCTCCGCAAGCTCACGCGACATATCCGCCACGTTCAGCGAATGAACGTACCTCTTTTTGGACAGATTTTCCTTTAAGAACTGCTTGAAAGCAGCAGGCTCATTCATTTTCGGCACCCGGCTCACTCCTGTACAATCCGCGCTCCCTGATATATTCAAGAACGTCCTTGCTTACATACTGCGCGGCATCGTCCCAGCGGTCTTCGGCTATCATCTGCCTTATCTCGGTCGAGGAGACCACGATAGGCTTTACCTTTACGAGTATCGCGCCGCCCATTTGTGTCGCCTTTTCGTTCAGGGCTTTAAGATCGTCGCCCGTCCGCGTAAGGCATACGGGTATGCAGAGCTGTAACATATCGGCGATCTTGTACCACTTGTCAAGCGTTAAAAACTGGTCGCTGCCCATGATGAAGAACAGCCTGGCATCGGGGTAAAGCGAATGAAAGCCCTTTACTGTGTTGTAGGAATAGCTTTTGCCCTCGCGGTTTACCTCCCAGTCGCTTATTGTGACCTTTTCGAAGCCTGTAAAGGCGATCCTGCACATTTCGAGCCTGTCTTCCGCGTTGGTGATATGTACATCGGTTTTGTGAGGAGGGTCTCCGGTGGGCATTACGAATATGCGATCCATTCTCATTGCCTTGCCTACCGCACGGATAACTCTTTCATGTCCCTTGTGGATAGGGTCAAACGTTCCGCCAAAAATTGCCAGATTCATACATTTCACATCCTTGATCTATATTTTTATATTAGACTTCCTCGGAAACTAGACATTAGAGGCTAGAGGCTAGAAGATCGAAATTATCGCTTTCTATTGATTTTACAAACAAAGTGAGATTCACGAAC
>CACYSH010000040.1:13293-44927 GCA_902776945.1 uncultured Ruminococcus sp. | reverse complement strand
TCGCCCGTGTGACCCCGAAATTGCCGTATTTTCAATAGTTTTATATTAGGTTAATGCGTATGGGGGCAAGCCCCCGCCCTACATCGTGTTTTATGCGGGGTCTTATATTGCGAGTGTACAAACGTATGACGTAGGGGCGCACACATAGGTGCGCCCCTACAAGATTTTCAACAAATGGAGCAAAATTGATTTCCGTGTTTTGTTCATATTATTCGATTGACTATTTCAGCCCGATGTGTTATAATAAAATTGTTTATGCGTAAAGCTAAGGAATATCACAGGGCTTTCGTAAGTATAATATACGAAAGCAAACTCGGGTATGAAAAGGAGAAAGTAGTATGGTAGAATTTATCAAGGTCATCATTCTCGGTATCGTCGAGGGTATAACCGAATGGCTCCCCGTCAGCAGTACGGGACACCTTATCCTCGTTGACGAGTTCCTGAAACTCAACGTCACCGACTCGTTCAAGGAAATGTTCGACGTGGTTATCCAGCTCGGCGCTATCATGGCGGTCGTGGTGCTGTACTGGTCGCAGCTCTTCCCGTTCGGCAAAAAGAACAACGAACACCCGCTCTCGCAGGAAGGCTTGGGCGCGTACATAAAGACCGATATTTTTTCGATGTGGTTCAAGGTGCTTGTCGCCTGCATTCCCGCCGTGATAGTCGGCTTTTTCTTTGACGATATGCTGAACGCGGTGTTCTTCAACTGGCAGACTGTGGCTATTATGCTTATCCTGTTCGGTATAATTTTCCTGATAGTGGAAAAGCGCAACCGCGACAAACAGCCTAAATTCAATTCTATCGCAAGTATGCCGTACAGCGTCGCCATGATGATCGGCGCTTTTCAGCTGATAGCGGCGGTCTTTCCGGGAACCTCGCGCTCGGGCGCTACCATTGTCGGGGCGCTGCTGATAGGCGTTAGCCGCGTTACCGCAGCGGAGTTCACATTCTATCTCGCCGTGCCTGTAATGTTCGGCGCAAGTCTGCTGAAACTCGTTAAATTCTTCTTGAAAAGCGGCACCATGACAGGCACGGAGACAGGTATGCTGCTGCTCGGAATGGTCGTGGCTTTTGCGGTCTCGATCTTTGTTATACGTTTCATGATGAGCTACATCAAAAAGCACGATTTCACCGTGTTCGGCTGGTACAGAATAGTACTCGGCATACTTGTGCTGCTGTATTTCGGGGTTATTGCAAAGTAACGGAGTGGAGAAATATGGATATTCGCATTGCAGGTGCTGAACCTGAATCAATAGTTGACGGTCCCGGCATAAGGTTTGCGCTGTTTGTGCAAGGGTGTCCGCATCACTGCAAAGGGTGCCACAATCCGCAGACATGGGATTTTTCCGGCGGTGAGACTGTTTCCACCGACGACGTTTTTGCGATGATAAAGGACGACCCTCTGCTTGACGGCGTGACGTTTTCGGGCGGCGAGCCTTTCTGCCAATGCAGGGCGCTTACCGAGCTTGCCGACAGGATAAGAAGGGAATACCCGCGTTTCGGGATAATGTCGTATACGGGGTTCACTTTTGAGGAACTGTTAAAAAGAAATACTCCCGAAAACGGCTATATAGAGCTGCTAAAGCGGCTTGACGGGCTTGTGGACGGTCCGTTCATTCTGGAGAAAAAGAGTCTTGAACTTGGTTTCATGGGCAGTTCAAATCAGCGTTATCTGGACGTTCCGCGTTCGCTGAAAGAGGGTAAGGCTGTGCTTATGAAAAACGACTGGGATAATATAGATATAAAGCTCGTCTGAATGTAAGAGAGGTGACAAACGGTGAGCTATGGAGCAATAAAGCTGCTTGTCAAGGCTGCCGTCGCAGCGGCAAGGCTGCTCGATGAAAACAGCGGTAAAACAGCATCAGACGAGCGGGTAAATGCCGCAATAAAAAAGACCCGATCTATGCTCGAAGCCGAAAAGCTGCTCAAACAACTGAACCGCTCGCAGGTGTTCACTTTTGAATATGACCAGAAGCGCGGAATAGTTCTCACTTCCTGCCGGAAAGTACACGACGTTCCGAATCTTACCGTACCCGAAGGCGTTAATACCATCGGCGACGAAGCGTTCGGGAACTGCGTTTTCTTAAAAAGCATAAAAATTTCCGACACCGTTGAGACTATCGGCGAACACGCTTTCAGCGGCTGCACCAATCTCACCGACGTACAGTTTTCCAAAGGGCTGAAAACTATCGGCTGCTATGCGTTCAACCAGTGCGGAATAACAAAAGCCGAACTCCCCGAAGGGCTGCAAAAGCTCGGACACCGCGCCTTTTACGAATGCGGGGCGCTAAAAAGCGTTAAGATACCGAACAGCATAACCTCGCTGGAGGCGTATCTTTTTTATCAGTGCTTTGCGCTTGAAGAGGTCATTCTGCCGTTTAATCTGACAGGCACGTTATGCGGGACGTTCGCGCACTGCACCTCGCTAAAGGAATTTTGTATACCCGAAGGCGTGCGCGAAATAGAGGACTGGGCGTTCGAATACTGCGAAAAGCTGGAAAAAATCTCTATCCCGGGATCGGTGACAAAAATATATAACCGCGCTTTCCTCGACTGCACATCGTTAAAATACATACATATCCCCGACAGCGTTAAGGAGATCGAATGCTCCGCCGTTTTCGACGGCTGTGAATCGCTTGAAAAGATACGCCTGCCGATAGGCGTATCTTTTACCGACCGTTTCGAAAAAGGCTTCCATGTATTTGACGACTGCCGCAGTCTGCGGACGGTCATACTCGGTATACAGCGCTTTGATGTGACTAAGCCGCCCGATCTGAACGACCTTACCGTTATGCACATAGGTCTTGCGGCGGACGGTCAGCCGACGGCAAGGCGGTTCGTGCTTGAAAACCTAACGGGAGTTATGAAATGTCTTGTCGAAGCGGGGAACGTGTTCATGACGGAAAAGCTGCTTTCAAGCGGCTTGATAAGTACCGAGACCGCCGATATGCAGACGTTTGACGAGATAATAGACCTCGCCGCAAATTCGGGGGCGCATGAGATATATGTCATGCTCGTGCAGTACAAGCGGGACAAGCTGGGATTTGATATTCCGGAGGACAGATTTGAGCTGTAAAGCAATGCCAATTCCCGATGTCTAAAAATAAATGTCGTTTACTATAATTCTATAAATGAGCGTGTTTTGTCAAATTGCATAAATAATCATCGTTAGATAAAGCCTTTTCACGAGGACGGCGGGGGCAATGGCACGAACTTGTTGGCATTAGCTTTGTTAATGCAGCCATTGCTCCCGCCCGTTGCAGCCTTGAAAATCCGCATGGTTTTGCAGCGCAATTATTGTAGGGGCGTGCATTGCGCGTCCGTAAAAATCCATAAAGCCGCGATTTTGCGGCGATTTTTGAATCACTGCCCACAACTTAAGGTTAATAAGGTGTAGGGCGGCTGCACGAACTTGTTGGCATTAGCTTTGTTAATGCAGCCATTGCTCCCGCCCGTAAATGAACGGTTTTTAAAGATGATTTTCGTCAATCTTTTTCTTAAGTTGTGGATAGTGATTTTTGAATAGGTCAATGCGTATGGGGGTGAGCGTCGGTATGTTCGGTAGTCTGCTGAAAGCGGCGGCAAAGCTGATCAAAAAAGTGGCTGACGCTTTAGATACGGAAACCTATGATAAAATATGGAATGCGCACGACCAAAGCATAAATTATCAGCTTGACAAGGAACGTGCGGCACGTTTCAACGCCCGTCCGCCCGCGCCAATATCAAATACGCCCGACCACCCGCAGCTGATATTTGCGGAAAAAAAGCCCCTCGAAAAGGACAGGGAGCATTTCACCGTTTCGGGATATAAAAAAGATGTTGACATGACAACCGTTACGATTCCCGACTATGTGAACATACTCGGGCAGAAATGTCTGAGAAAATGCGGCGGGCTGCAAGAGGTCTATATCCCCGACAGCGTGGAGATGATCGAGGGCGAGGTCTTCTGCGAGTGCATAAAACTGAATAAAGTCAGGCTGCCGCCCGGCATTATCACGATACCGTTTTGGTGTTTCAGGGAATGCCGGTCGCTAAAAACCATCGTGCTGCCCGACAGCGTAAAAAAGATAGGCTTCTGCGCGTTTTTCGGCAGCGGTCTTGTCGAGATAGTCCTGCCCGAAGGGGTCGATAGGATAGAGCTTTCGGCGTTTTCGCTGTGCTATGATCTCGCTTCGATAACCCTGCCGCAAAGCCTTACTGAGATAGAGGGTCACGCATTCGAAAGCACCAAAGCCCTGTCGCAGATAGTTCTGCCCGAAGGGCTGCTGTCGCTCGGCGAACGGACGTTCTGGCACTCGGGGCTGGAGCTTATAAATATCCCCCCGAAGCTCACGGATATAAAGCACCGCACCTTCCGCGAATGCAACAAGCTGCGTTCGATATATATTCCCGATAATATAAAGCTCATCGAAAGCGAGGCTTTCATGGGCTGCGAATCGCTGCAAAACGTGCGTATCCCGTATGGCGTAAAGATAGACGAAACGGTGTTCGAGGGCTGCGCGGCGCTCGGCAGCTTTACCGTAGGCGATATTACCGCCGATACTTCTCAGGCAGTACCCGACGTTAATGCAGGCATACTCACGGAATTTATTGCCAATGCCGTAAATTCGGGCAAATTCCGTCCGGAACCGCTGGTGAAAAAGAAGGTCAACGACCTGTTTGTAATAGACATCGCGTTTCAGCTTGAAAATTACGGGATAATCGGTGCGGATTCGTATGTAAACCGAAATCTTAATTATTCGCTTTCGTGCATGGCGGAGCTTGGGCGTTCCGCCGCGTTTGACGAGCTTGTAAAAAGAGGCGGGCGGCTCACACCCGAGCAGACCGACGACCACATAGCAAAGGCAATCGAGACCGAGCAGCACGAGCTTTATCTTTCTCTTCTGAGGTACAAACGCGATATTTTGGGCTTTGACGAGGGCGGCGATTCGGGCGACAGGTTCGAGCTTTAAAAAAAAGGGGTAAGAATGGATATAAAAATTGACATAGACGAAGCTGTGCGTTACATGGGCTACCGCAGCGTTCCCGACGAGGAGCAGCTAAAAAAAATCAAAAAGCAGGCTGAATTGCTTGAAAAGAGCCTTAAACCCGCCGTGATATACCGCATTTTCGATTTGGACGAGACCTTTTACGGCGTTAAGCTAAAGCTCTCGAACATTACTTTCGCAGGCGAGGACATCAGGCGGCATCTTGCGGGCTGCGAAAAATGCGTGCTGCTCTGTGCGACGGCGGGGCTTAAAGCCGACGAGCTGATAAGGCGGGCGCAGACCGAAGATATTTCGCTGGGATTTATGACCGACTGTCTTGCAAGCGCGGCGGTGGAAGCGGTGTGCAACAGGCTTGAACAAGAGCTTATCGAAATGCTGCCCGACTGGCATTTTACATGGCGGTTTTCGCCGGGTTACGGCGATCTGCCGCTTTCGGTGCAGCCGCAGATCCTGGACGTTCTGAACGCGCAGAAACGAGCGGGCGTGAGTTGTCTTGAATCGCTGTTAATGGTGCCTTCGAAATCGGTAACGGCGATAATCGGGCTTTCTCGGGAGCCTGTGGAAAATAAAAGGCGCGGCTGTTCGATATGCAGCATGGCGGGGCGATGTGATTTCAGAAAACGAGGGATTCACTGCTGAAAAAGATAAAAGATATGAGATAAAAGATAAGAGATATTTTTTGGACAGTTAAGTAAATACTCTACGCTTTTACAGCGAAATTTCAATCGGTCGTAGGCACTTGACTTTTCCCCTTACGCCTGCCTGCACCCCACAAGCTGACGGCATTATTCATTTACAACTGACAATTTTTTAAAGGAGGAAAGCTATGGATTTTAAAAAGCTCTTGAACGAAAAGGAATTTGTCTTTCTTGACGGCGCTATGGGGACTATGCTCCAGGCGGCGGGGCTTGACGCGGGTGAAAACTCCGAAATGCTCAATCTCACCCGCCCCGAGCTTATCGAAAGCATAAACCGAGGCTACATCGAAGCAGGGTCGGATATTTTTTACTGCAACACCTTCGGCGCAAACCGCTACAAGCTGAAAGCCGTCGGGAAGACCCCCGCCGAAATAATCCCGATAGCCATTGAGATAGCCAACCGCGCAAAGGCAGCGGCTTCGCGGAAGGCTTACTGCGCCCTCGACATCGGCTCGATAGGTCAGCTGCTTGAACCGAACGGCACGCTTTCCTTTGACGAAGCCTACGATATTTTCAAGGAAATGATCATCGCGGGCAAGGGCGCGGACTGCATCGTTATCGAGACCATGACCGACCTGCTCGAAGCAAAGGCGGCTCTGCTGGCGGCTAAGGAAAACAGCGACCTGCCCGTGCTTGTTACAATGACATTTGAGGAAAATATGCGCACCTTCACGGGCTGCTGTATCGAATCAATGGCGATGACTCTCGGCGGACTGGGCGCGGACGCTATCGGCATAAACTGCTCGCTGGGTCCCCGCGAATTGTACCCCGCTGTGGAAAAGCTCTGCTCGCTGACGAATCTGCCCGTGATAATCAAGCCTAACGCAGGACTTCCCGACCCCGTTACCAACAAATACAACGTTCTGCCCGACGAGTTCTCGCAGCTGCTGAAAGCCATGATACCGCTCGGAATAAAGGTGGTAGGCGGCTGCTGCGGCACAAGCCCCGATTACATCAAGGCGACTGTAAAGGCATTCGAGGGCGAGAAAAATCAGGCGAAGGAAAAAGTGCTGCCGCCTGCGGTCTGCTCGGCGAGCAACGCCGTTATCATCGACTGCCCGCGAATCATCGGCGAACGTATCAACCCGACGGGCAAAAAGCGCTTTAAACAGGCTTTGCAGGAACACGACCTTGACTATATCTGCAATCAGGCTATCGAGCAGATAGACGCGGGCGCGGAGATACTCGATGTAAACGTGGGTCTGCCGGGTATCGACGAAAAAGAAATGATGATTAGCGCGATAAAGGCGGTGCAGGGTATCTGCGACACGCCCTTGCAGATAGACAGCTCTATCCCCGAAGTGCTTGACGCGGCGCTGCGCGTTTACAACGGCAAGCCTATCGTCAATTCGGTGAACGGCGAGGAAAAATCGCTGAACAGCGTGCTGCCGCTCGTGGCAAAATACGGCACGGCGGTCGTCGGTTTGTGCCTTGACGAAAACGGCATACCAAAGACCGTCGAGGGGCGCGTGGCTATTGCGGAAAAGATATGCAAACGCGCCGACGAATACGGCATTCCCCGCCGCGACATCTGCATAGACTGCCTTACGCTGACCTGTTCGGCGGAGCAGGAAGCCGCCATGCAGACCATTGAAGCGCTAAGGATATGCAAGGAAAAGCTGGGCGTGCGGACAGTCCTCGGCGTATCGAACATCAGTTTCGGTCTGCCGCAGCGCGAGATAGTCAACCGCACGTTCCTGACAATGGCGCTGACAAAGGGTCTCGACCTGCCTATCATGAACCCGAACATCGCTTCAATGACATCGGCGGTGCGGGCGTACAGACTGCTTGCGAACATCGACAAGAACGCGCAGGAATTTGTGGCGAATTACGGCGGCGAAACGCCCGCCGCTGCCGCTCCCGCCGTAAAGCAGGAGGATATGACGCTTGGCTATGCAATGAGCAAGGGCTTGAAAAACGACGCGGCGGCGATAACGGCAAAGCTGCTCGAAACCACCGACGCTATGGAGATAGTAAACGGCATTCTTATCCCGGAGCTTGACAAAACGGGCGCGGATTTCGAGAAGGGCAAGATTTTCCTGCCGCAGCTGATACTCACGGCGGGCGTGGCGCAGAGCTGCTTTGAGGTAATAAAGGACTATCTTTCGCAGCAGGGCGCGGGCGGCGTTTCCAAGGGAAAAATTGTGATATGCACGGTAAAGGGCGACGTTCACGACATCGGCAAGAACATTGTGAAAGTCCTGCTGGAAAATTACGGCTACACGGTGATCGACCTCGGCAAGGACGTTGACCCGATGCTTGTGGTAAAGACCGCCATTGAGCATGACGTAAAGCTCGTCGGATTAAGCGCCCTGATGACGACCACGCTCAAAGGCATGGAGGAAACAATAAAGCTGCTGCGCGAGAATCACCCCTGCAAGATAATGGTAGGCGGCGCGGTGCTTACGCCCGACTACGCCCAGCAGATAGGCGCGGACTACTACGCGAAGGACGCAAAGCAGTCCTGCGACATCGCAAAAGAGGTCTTCGGTCAGTAATTTACGGAGGAAATGCGAATGTCTGAGACAAAGATAAAAATTTGCGGGCTTACCCGCGATGAAGATATAAAGATCGTAAACGAGAGACTTGAAGTTGACTGGGCGGGGTTTGTGATGTTTTTCCCGAAAAGCCGTCGGAATGTGGAATTTGACGAAGCGGTAAGGCTCGGCAAACAGCTTAAAGGCATTGAAGCCGTCGCGGTGACTGTTTCGCCCACACCCGAGCAGGCGCGGAAGATATTTCACGCGGGGTTCGGGTTCATACAGATTCACGGCGAGCTTACCGAGCGGACTTATCGGGCGTGTCATCTGCCTATCATACGCGCTTTCAACAGCTTTGACCGTGCGGAGCTTGAACGCTGTGCGGGGCTTGACAATATCGAGTATTTCCTTTTTGATGCGGCGGAACCGGGCGGCGGCAAGCCGTTTGACTGGGGCGTGCTTTCGGGGCTGCCCGATTATGGAAAAAAGATAATACTTGCGGGGGGGCTTACAGCCGATAATGTCGCGGCGGCGATAAATGCCGTTCACCCCGACAGAGTAGATGTAAGTACGGGGGTCGAGTTCCCCGCAGGAGGGAAAGACCCTGAGCTTGTGAAGAGATTTTGTGAAGCGGTAAAAAACGCATAAACAAAAACAGCAAAGTGAGGACAAACCAAAAAGTCTTCACTTTGCGTGATTTCCTCACTTTGCTTTCGCGGCTTTGTTATTTCATGATCTCATTAATAAGCTCCGCGATCTTGAACGAAAAAACTATCTCCTCGCCGTCTGTTGGCTCCCCCTTATCTGCTGCCGCGGCTGCCGCAAACTGCGGAAACAATATACACTCCTTTAAAGCTCCGCCCTCATCGGCTTTACGCTCCGTCAGCGACATAATTACCGCCGCCGCAAGCCCTACCGCAATAATTCGGATAAGATCAATGTATCTGTACATAATTTCGTACTCCTTTTAACTTTGATACAATGATTATTGGCAGGAACAAAGCCTTTTATTCGCTCGTTTGGGGGAATTTTACTCAATTTTAAACTAATTTACTATTGATTTGTGTGATTATCTATTGACATATCGGCGCGAATAATGTATAATATAAATGTATGTGGTTAGTTTTTTGTTAAATGATGAATTAACAGATAAAAAGGAATGGTATAGATGAAAAAAAGGTTATCTGCCGTTGCAGCCGCTTGTCTGATACTCGCCGCACAGTCGGTGTCTGCTGCCGCTGACTGGGGATATGATGATTATAATTACGATTATAATTATAATTATGATTACAACTATGGCTACGACGACAACACCTGGACGGACGGCACCCAGAACGGTACGGAAAACGATACGGATTCCTCCTCCACCGAATCGCAGGTGGATATTGCCAATAACGTCCCCGTGAACGTGCTGCTCGATCAGTCGAAGATCACCGATAAAAAATTCACGATCGATATGAGACTTGATACCAAGAACAAAGTCACCGAGATAGACATGACTATCCTCTACGACAGCAACGTGCTGAAAATGACCGACGCTAAGGTGAACAAAAAGGCGGCGGGCAAACAGGGCAAGGGCGTTGCCGCCGAGACCGAAAAAGGCTCTATCCAGTATCAGTTCATCGACCCCGAAGGCACGGAGTATAAGGAGAGCTTTCTGACCCTTAGCTTTGAAGTAATCGACCCGCTGGAAAAAGCCTCCGCCGTTTATATGAAGGTCAATTCGATACTTGACGAGTATTCGAACGCGCTTTCCTACCGCGCCGACGGAACGATAGTGCAGATCGCTGGTGCCGTTGAATACGACGCTAAGGACGACGAATCAATGTATTACGAGCTGCGCGTGTACAAGAGTGACAAGCCGATCAGCCTTGAAGCAATGGGCTTTCAGAATATCGCATCGGTTCAGTTCGAGGATAAAACGCTCGCTACCTCCGACAATAAGTCGATAACCACGCTTGCGGCGGGTCTTACGAATATGACGGTCGAGTTCACCGACGGCACAAAGAAATATTACCGCCTTGTGGTAGCCGAAAGCGCTGCTCCCGCTGTCACGGCAGCAACAGGGACAGTCGCCGCCGATTCTGCCGACGGTACCGTTCCCGATAAGAACGCCGCCGATGCCGCCGTTCAGCCGCAGGCAAAGTCCACCGACCCCGGGCTTACCAAGCAGGAAACGCGCAGCAGCTCGAAGACGAAGTATCTTATCATCTATATCCTTGTGCTGGTGGCGCTTATCGCTGTACTTGTCGAGTTCTTTGTTTTCTATGGCAATCCCTACGCCAAAACTGCGGCGATTTTGAAACAGCATAAAAACGAGCCTGACGATTACGGCAGCGAGGGCTTTAACGGTTCGCCGCTTAGTATTCCCAATAGAGATCCTGCGCGGAATGACATTCCCGACGAGGACGAGCCTGACGAAAAAGACGCTTCGGAGGACGATGAATACAAGGGCTTTGACGATCTGGAGGACGAAACAGCCGAAAATGCTGACGGCGATGAAGAGGAAACCTTAGTCGATGACAGCGACGACGACGGCTATGAGTATGACGATAAGGGCATTGACAACGATGATTATTACGATGCCTATGACGGTTACGAGAATAGTGACGAACCTCGTCCGGCGGATATTTCCACCGTTGAGGGCTATGAGGGCGGATCTGATCTTGACGGCGGTTTTAACGATTCCTCAGAGGAAGGCGTTGTGTCCATTGAGGACAACGACGACAAAAACGATAATTTCCGATAAAAAAAGGGCGGCACGAAAGCCGCTCTTTTTTTGTTCAGCTATACAGTAAACGACACAGGTTCGACCCCCGCCGTCCTCTTGCCACACATTATGCAAAACGATTTCACGCAGGAGCGCCCCTACATGATTTGCACCGCCGCGATTTTTTATGCTTTTGCTCCCGTAATCAGCCGCTGCAATTCTTTAAGGTCGCGATTATTGACCTTCTTATCATTATTTACGTCATAATACGAAACATAACTCCCCGACCGAACAATAAGCTGTTGCAGCGTCTTAATATCACGGTTGGTAAGTCCCCCGCTCTTATCAAAATCTATCAGCCTGCTGTTCGTCGAACGGTAATTTCCGTTCGGGTCGAAATCCCCTGCCGCTACCTCGGGGAGCGTATAAAGAAACGTCCCGTAGGTCATTTGCGGGTCGAAAGGTCTGTGGTCTCTGCCGAACGTCACAGAGCCTTTGGCAAAATACTGGTTATAATTGCCGTTATCGTCTCCGCGGTCGTCCCATGTCGAATCAGCATAATAATACTTTCCGTCATCGAGCTTCAAAAGGTTCCATGCGTGCGACTCGCTGCTGCCGATACCCCCGACATACACGTTATCAATGCCGTGATAATTCATAAGCATACTGAATATTTTGGCATAGCTTTCGCATACGCCGCTTTTTTCGATTATCCCGCCCAGTATGTTATGCGCGAAAGGCTCCGACGAAGCCGCGCCGTTCACTTTGGCGTATGACATACCGTTCATCACCTTTTTGTAAAGCTCCAGCGCGTTCTGATAATCCGTCCTTGTGTAGTCATTGTGTACCAGGGCTTCGCTGCTTTTGACATAGTTCTTTACCGCATTGCCGTATTCGGTACGCTTTGCGCCCTTTAAGTAGCCTTCGTCCTCGATGATGATCGCTACCTGACCGCTGTTGTAGGATAAAATTGTCATTCCACAAAAATAGAACTCGGGGTGGTCGTGGCGGAAAAGATAATATACCCTTGATACCGTCGTTGCCGTTTCGTCAGAATAGGACATGGAGACCTTTGGCTTTACCATCCCCAGAACCCGCATGGATTTATGGACGTTATCCGCAAGATCGGTATACTCCACAAGCTCTCCCGCATAGTCGTTCGGATTGTTCCAAAGCGCGGCGCTGAAATTATACAGCTCGTTATAAAGGCTTTTTGCCGCCTGCGGGTTGGGGAAATTGTCAAGATAGCCGTAGCCCCAGTCTATCCCCCTGCACCGTGCGAGAAAATCGTCGCCGCCGCTGCTGCTACTTTCGCTCACCGCCGCCGCGCCCGAATCGCATTCCGTGCGGGCGGGTGCGCCGACGAGATACGCCGTAACATCTCCGATCTGCAAGACATTCGCGGAAGGCACAGGCTCATCTGCCGCCGCGCCTTTGCCGGCGGCTGCTGCCGAAAAACCAAGCAGCGAAAGGCAGACGGCTCCCGCCGCCGCCGCAGAGATAAGTCTGCGTAAAAAAGTGTTATTCATTATTGCAAACCTCCTTTTGATAAAATATTGCCGAATCGTGGGGAAAACTCTCCCCCGCTAATTCTATTTTAACACTTTATAAATCAAAAGTCAATATTTCATAAGAAATTTTAATATTTTAACTATAAATGGGCGGCTGCATCAACTCGTTAATGCAGCCATTGCGTGCGCCATAACTGCCGTTAAAAATCCTCACAAGCGCGGGCATAAAGCAAGCCCCTCCGCAGTAACCGCCGCGGAGGGGCTGTTTGTTTATTATGCTACAAATGAACATTGCCGTCATTTTGCACAAATTGCAACTATTAAAAGTCTTGTAAGGCAGAGAGCTTGCTCCCGCCGTCACGATATATAGACTTTATCTAACAATGATTATTTATATAATTTGCTGAAAAGTGCTCATTTATAGTCATTAAGTCAGATATTTACTAAGCCGTTTTTAACGTCTTTGAGAAATATGTCAAACAAATTCTTGGTTAATCGTTTTCTTCCGTAATGATTTAAAATATACTCCCTACGGCTGACCCCATTTACAATGACATCAGATTTTTTTGTCAAAAGCCAGTTCCCATTTCCATTGCCAAGCTGCTTGATTGTCCAGGTATTGCCATACTTCTTGCGAATATCAAAAGATTTTCCTTGTACAGTCATAGACTGGCTCTCTATAAAATAGGCTTCCATAATTACACCTCCTCAACCTTGAATATCTATTCCAAGCTCTTCGCATTTGGCTGCTTCAAGAACCTCAAATAGCTCCCCGTCATAATCAACTGCCCATGCAGCTTCTGAAATATTCTTATCTGAGCAGTCATCAGGATCATATCCCCAGTCCATGAGCTTTTTATTGATAGCAATATCTCGAAGCCTTTCAGCCTCACATTCTGCTTCATTTTGGCTTGCCGGGCCAAAGACAACTTCCTCTTCGTTGATTACATAATACTTTTTCATTGATTATTCCTCCAATCGACGTAATACTTTTTCAAGCTATAAATGAGCACTTTTCAGCAAATTAAATGAATAATCATTGTTAGATAAAGAAGCTATCATGTTAAATTTTTAAGATTCATTATCACGAGGACGGCGAGGGCAAGCCCCCGCCCTACAAGCCTTGTGATATTCTAAATTTGTGCAAATTGACTACGTTGATAGTATTATGCTTTTTCCGTTATTCGCAGACCTTTACTTCAAGCTCTTCGCCGTCGATAAAGTTAAGCTCCTTGACATTGCAGGTCGCCATTATGTCGAGAACTGCGTCGTGCGGGAACTTCACGCCCGGCGAAACCGTAACGTCAGCCTTCGCGATCTCCTCTTTAAGAGACAGCTTGCGTTCGGACTTCCAGCCGCGCAGCTGCGAAATGATGTCTACCGCGATGTCGGCATTTTTCAGCGGGTGTTCGCTGTCGAAACTCTCGGTGTGTATCGGCTCGATGCGCGAAACGTGTACCGAAACAGCGTCCTCGAACTGCGCGTAGTAGCCCTGATATATCTCTTCCGTAACGTGCGGAATGTATATCGCAAAGCACTTTATCATGCCGAGCAGCGTGTAGTAAGCCGCGTAAAGACCCGATTTTCTCGCATTCTCGCCGTAAATTTCGGGCTTGTAAACGCGGTTCTTGATTATCTCGATGTAGTCATCGCAGTAGCTCCAGAAGAACTTCTCCAGCTCGCCGATAGCAAGACCGATCTCGTACTTTTCAAGGTTGTTCTCGAAGCGGCGCAGCATTTCGTTGAAGCTCGTGATTATCCACTTGTCCATGAACAGCAGTTCGGGCTTGTCGTCCTTGCTGAACGGGTTCAGGGTGACGGTGCTGCCGTCGTCGGCGGTCTTGTCGAAGCCTTCAAGCTGAATGATAACGAACTTGGCGGCGTTCCATATCTTGTTTATCAGCTTGCCCGCGTTCTTGAACTCCTCCTCGCTGAACACGATGTCCATGCCGAGCGAACCCGAGCTTGTCCAGAGCCTTACCGCGTCGGCGGAGAACTCCTCGATAAGCTCCGCAGGCTCCATAGAGGAATTTGCCTTTTTCTTCGAGATCTTCTCGCCCTTTGAAGCCATAACGTGACCCGTGATCATAACGTCGTTCCACGGAATATCGCCCGTGTGGTACAGGCTCTTAACGATAGTATAGAAATCCCATGTGCGGATAATGTCGTGCGCGTTGGGGCGCAGGCTCATGGGGGTCATGTTCTTGCGGAACTTCTCGTCGTCATACCAGTCAAGATTGATAAGCGGCGTTACGGAAGAAGTCGCCCAGGTGTCCATGATGTCCTTTTCGGGAATGAACTCGGTGCAGCCGCAGGCGCAGGGCGTTTTCGGCTGAGAGGTCAGCGGATTTACGGGCAGGTCGGCAACGTCGGGAACCTTGACAGCGCCGCACTCCTTGCAGTACCATACGGGGAACGGCACGCCGAAATATCTCTGGCGGGAAATGCACCAGTCCCATTCGAGGTTCTCTACCCAGTTGCGGTATCTCGCCTTCATGTGGGTGGGGTACCACTTTATCTTCTCGCCCGCGTCCAAATACTGCTGCTTGTTCGAAAGAATGTCGATGAACCACTGCTTTTTAATGGTTATCTCCATAGGCGTTCCGCAGCGCTCGTGGGTGGCTACGTTGTGGGCGATCTTTTCCTGCTTTATCATGTGACCCTGCTCGATGAGGTCGGCTATCATTGCCTTTCTCGCGTCGAGGATAGGCATACCCGCGTACTTGCCGCAGATACTGCTCATGGTGCCGTCCTGCAAGATTGCCTCCTTGAAGGTCAGCTTGTGCTTCTTGAACCATTCAAGGTCGGTGAGGTCGCCGAAGGTACAGCACATAACAACGCCCGAACCCTTGCCAAGCTCTACCTTTTCGTCCTCCAGCACGGGAACGGTGAAATCAAAGAGCGGTACTCTTATGCGCTTGCCGAGAAGGTGCTTGTTCTTCTCGTCGTCGGGGTGGATAAATATGCACTGGCAAGCCGCCAGAAGCTCGGGACGGGTGGTGGCTATCTCTACAAAGTTATCGCCTTCGCCCTCGATGTAGAAACGCAGGTAATTGAACAGCGAGGGAATCTCCTTCGTTTCAAGCTCCGCCTGCGCGATAGCGGTGCGGCACTCGGTACACCAGAGCGCGGGCGCTTCGGAGAAATATACCTTCTTCTTATTGAACAGGTCGATGAACGATTTCTGCGAGGTTATCTGCGCTTTCGGGGAAATGGTGGAATACTCGTGTCCCCAGTCGCAGGAGAATCCCGCCGAGATAAAGAGCTTTTTGAACTGCTTTTCAAGCTCTTTGGTCTGTTCAAGGCACAGCTCGGTGAAATGCTCGCGGGTGGTCTGATGAGCCTTGATGCCGTTGGTGCCTTCAACAAGGCGCTCGGTAGGCAGACCGTTATCGTCGAAGCCGAACGGATAGAACACGTTAAAGCCCTTCATGCGCTTGTAGCGAGCCATTATCTCCGCCTGCGAGTAGGAGAATATATGTCCGATGTGAATCTTGCCGTTGACGGTCGGGGGCGGGGTGTCTATCGAATAGACGGGTGCCGACGAGTTTTCATCGAACTTATAGATACCCTTTTCCTGCCAAAACTGCTGCCACTTCGGCTCGGATTCCTTTGCCTTGTACTTCTTTTCAAGCATTTTACTTTCCTCCCGGAATAATAATAATCATTACAAAACGTATTGACATAATTTACATGATACCTAATCATTATATCACGAAACGAACGGTATGTCAACTAATTTTTTTTGAATAAATATTTATCAGCAGATACGGTCGTATGCGGTGGTACTCTGTCGTATGCGTTGGTATACCATCGTATACGAGTTTATACCAATTATACCGATACAGATACAGATAAAGATACAGAAAAAGATACAGATATAGATACAGTTATAGATACAGATACGGTTATAGATACAGAGAAAGACTGCGCTTCGCTTTTGCAACAACTACAAAAAATAACAAAGCAGAGATATAATAATTTTATTTACCCGTTTCCAAATCCTCTATAACTCCCAAATCCAAGCATATACACCGCCATAGCCACAGCAAGGTTTTCATCATCAATATCCTGTTTCTCAGCAAGAGATTTCAATTCATCAATAACAGTATCGTGCGGAACAATAGAACCTTCAAGCTCGTCCACAGCCTTCTGAATGACAGACGGCAGCACCATGCACATCTGATGGAAAGCGTCCTCCTGACCTGTCACAAGAGCATAAAACCGGTCAAGACTAACACGGCGAATCAGCTTGTGACCGACTTTCTTTTTGTCAACGGTAGTTTCCCACTTTATGTTCTGCGATCTCTGTGCAATGGCTTCAACAAGGAAACAGGCACAATCATCATCGTTAAGGAGCTGATTCTGCATCTTGATAAAAGTTTTGCCTGCCGATGCCGAGTTCATTGTGTTGTGCTTGTTCTTCATTTCAACATAAACGGTATGAACTATGCTGCCGTCAGGCAAGGAAATACCGTCGGGATTCTCAAAGATAACGTCCCAGCCGCCTTCTTTACCGTTATCGGGAACACGGCAGTTTGCTATGTACTGGAATATGCGCTGATGAAAATATCCTATATCATTGTTATTAGACTTGTCACGCTGGCGGAATATCTCATTGCTTACGATCTCCTCCCACGAAGCCTGATATACGGTCTTATCGAAAATCAGCTTGATAGGGTCGATGATATTCTTATTGAAACGCTTCAAATAAAAGGATTCGAGCTTTTCTCCGTACTTCTCTATGGTTTTCTTAACGTGCTTTGTAAAATCTTCTTCGCTGATAAAACTAAGTGTCCACATTATGATAAGCCCTCCAATGCTATTTTTATTTGCTTTGCTATGTCCATAGCGAGATTGACAGGAACAGCATTACCGACCTGCTTATACTGCGAACCAATGCTACCGCAGAACTGCCATTCATCGGGGAAACTCTGACAACGGGCATTTTCACGGATAGTAAACGGTCTCGGCTCAAGAGGGTGACAGCGATCCGTCTGCTTCTGGCTGGGTGAGGTCAGTACGGTAAGCGACGGCTCGTCAAGACTTAGCCTGCGCAAAATGCCTGTTCTGCCGCCCTCCATATACCAACAGCTTTTCATGTACTCCTTAGCAATATCTTCGGGAATATCTCTCCAATATCCGCCCGGAGGCACAAGCTCAAATATCTTACGCTTGTATTCAGAATAAGGTGTACCCTCACTCTTAGGACAATCAAGCAGAACATCACGCAGAACAGGCTTGTAATCGTGAGGTGTGGGGAAAGTAAACTTTATCTGATTGGTCAAGTCATTCCTTATTCCAATAGTAATAAGTCTCTCGCGCTTCTGAGCAACTCCGTAATCCCAGGCATTAAGCACTTTTTTCTGAATTGTGTAGCCTGTGCTTTCAAATATATCGGTTATAGTTTTGTAGGTTCTGCCTTTGTCATGGGTCAGCAGACCGCGGACGTTCTCAAAAAGAAACATCTTAGGCTGGAGCTGTTCAAGAAATTTTGCGTAATGATAAAACAGCGTTCCGCGGGCATCTTCAAGACCGAGCCGTTTTCCTGCGTAGGAAAAGCTCTGACAAGGTGCGCCGCCTGAAAGCAGATCAAGCTCTCCGCGTTTCAAACCGAAATAATCAAGCAGATCAAGACAGGAAATATTAGCAATATCATCATTGATCACTCTCCAGTTCGGTCTGTTCCTGCGGAGAGTATCAGATGCGTCCTTGTCGATCTCTACAAGACCGAGCGTTTTGAATCCGGCTTTTTCAACACCAAGTGCAAGCCCACCCGCGCCCGCAAATAGTTCTATTGTTTTAGAAATTCTTTTTTCCATATTACTTCCTCTCAAAAAATCCGAACCTTTCAAGCGCCTTATACACGCCGTCTTTATGAATATCATCGGTAACATGATCGGCGTGAGGTATCAGCTTAACGCCGTTGCCCATTGAGATGAACGTGCCGACTGCGGGCTTCATCGGCAGGTCGTTCAGGCTGTCGCCGATAGCGTAGGCGGCGCTTTTGTCAATGCCGAGAGTATCAAGCACCCTTTCGATTCCCCGCCCCTTGCCGAAGCCGCAGGGGACAAGCTCGGCAAAGCCCTTTCCCCTGTCGATGTAGTCGAAAAGCCCCTCGATACCGCGCCGAAAACGCTGGATGTCGGTCTTTTCGTCGAAGCAGATAACAAACTTGTCGAAGCCGAAGCCCGGCTCTGAAACTGTGCGGGAGAGCTTGCCGTCAAGCACGATAAAGCCTTCCTTCACGCCCATATTGAAGGCGAGGTCGCGGGCGGCGGGGTCGTAGAAATTCCCGTCGCGGCGCTCGTACATCGGCGAAGCGTCGCATTCGCGCACGAGCCGGACAATATTTTCGCATACCTCGGGCGTGTTGGTGCGGTAGAAAATTTCCTCGCCGTCTATCTCGATATTCGTTCCGCAGCCGTAAACATAGCCGTCAAACCCGAGCCGCCGCACGTTCTCCCCGACAACAGCCCGCGGTCTGCCTGTATTTACGAACAAAAGATTCCCCGCCTTACGCGCCATATCAAGACCGCGCAGGGTGCTTTCGGGCGTGATGTGCTGCGGGCTTTCGTCGATAAGCGTACCGTCAATATCGAAAAACATTATCTTTCGCATTCTTTTTCCTCTTTCCCTTACGGTTTCATATTTTAACAAAATATAAGCGGGAGATGTCCCCCGCCGATAATACTTAGTATTTTTAAACATTAATCTTACGAAGATGCAATTACGGCACTAATAATAACCACAATTATTACTGAAATAATGCCCAATATTATACAAGTCTTTCCAACTTCTTGCCTTTTTTCATCTTTATCTGATAGCAAGTTCGCGCCAATAATAAAGCCAACCAAGGGAATTAGAAAACTATAAATGAGCGTCTTTGGTTAAATTGCATAGATAACTATTGTTAGATAAAGCCTTTTCATGAGGGCGGCGGGGGCAAGCCCCCGCCCTACAAGCCTTGTGATAGTCAGATTTTGTGCAAGTTGACGGTGCTGCTCATTTATAGATTATACTTTTTTTACCTTACCCTCAAATTTCGCTTTCAATTTCTCCGCACCCTTTTTATAAGAAGGATCGGGCTTTTTCTTCAATTCCTCCAACACCCTGCGGGCGTTCTCCCCTCTTAAAATCGGAGTGGGCTGTATCTGTGTTGCCATACGATCATCTCCTTTTTCTTTATTATACCACATTCATCTTAATTAGTCAAGAAAAACTCTCATATCGCAGCAAAAACCGGCTTTCTCTCCTTATAATACGCGATATACTTAAACCCGCACTCCCGCGCCAGCTCCTTGCCGCGCTCTGTCCCCGCCGCAAGGTCTTTAACGCAATGCGCGTCCGAGCCTATCGTCACTATCTCGCCGCCGCACTCGCGCCACAGCCGCAGATATTTCTCATCGGGGAGCGTTCTGCCGTACTTCTGCCGCAGTCCCGACGTGTTTATCTCGATACCCTTTCCGCCGCTTACAAGAGTACGGAAAATCTCCCTGATAACGTCGTCAAAGCGCTCCATATCTGGCGAAAGACCGTAATCCCCCACGATGTACCGCAGAGGATAGGTAAGATGTCCCAGCACGTCAAAGCCGCCCCACCCGCACATACCGAGCATTTCGTCAAAGTAGTCGGTGAGCAGGGCGTTTATCGCGCCGTTGTCCAGTTTATCGTACTTTATCCAGTAGAAATCGTCCCTGCCCGCGTTCTGATGATGCGACCCGATAATAAAATCAAGCTCCCGCCGCGCCGTGATACTCTCCGCCGCACCGATATTCTGCAAGGGCTGACCCAGCTCGATACCGCACATCAGGAACGGAAAGCGTTCCTTCAACCCGCTTACCTCGTCAATGCTCCGTGCCGAATAGTCGCGTGAACCGTACATCTCGCGGTCAACGGCGATAGTCTGCCCTGCGGTTCGCTCGAACTCTTCCGCTGTGAGCCAGTAATTGCAGTCGCAGTGGTCGGTTATCGTAAGCACATCAAGCCCCAGTTCGGCGGCGCGGCGGCACATATCAAGCGCCGGATCTTTCCCGTCGGGCGAGTGACTCGTGTGGGTGTGGCAGTCGCAGAAAAACGCGCTCACAGCGAATTGAGCTTCTTTTGAAGCTCTATCATGTGGTTACGGCAGGCGGTTATCTCGCCCGTGTACTTGTTGAACCACTCAACATCGCGTTCATCAGGCTCCTCCTGCAAAAGGATCGCCTGCACGAGCGCCGACTGCGACCTCGCTCTTTTGCGCTCGATCTCCTCAATGGTCTGACGGCAGACCTTGATTTCTTTTTTCAGCTTGCTTAGATTCGCCGCCATGGACACGAGTGCCAAGGATGACGACGAAGGCTAACTGGCGTTAGTCGAGGAGGAAGACGACGGCAATCGTGTTCAGGGTGGTGAATCTTGTTGCGAATTTGGTCGAGGAATAGTATCATGTACCCTTTTTATCGACCGATTCGATAAGCGCCGCCGCTTCCTCGTAGCCCTTGTCGAGGTCGGCTGCCATGTCGTTAAGCGCCGCGTCAAGCGCGGTAAGGCGGGTCTTCATCTGGTCGGGGTATTTCAGCAAACAGGTGTACAGCTGATTTACCGTCTTGCGGCGGTCGCCGAAATCCTCGATAAGAAAGGCGAAAGTATTGGCGCAGCCCATGTCGCAGGTGATACGCACATATCGCATATCGTAGTCAGCCTCGCCGCCCAGATAGTCGCCGATGTCCTCGGAGGCATGGAGCAGGGACAGCTTATATTGCGCAGCGTAGGTCTCCTGCACGCGCCGTTTTTCGTCGATGTAAAGCCCGATAAAGATGAGCAGCGCCACAAACGTAACGCCAAACAGTATCAAAGCCCTGACCATTCTGCGCTTCATCAGTTCTTCCTGACCCATATCATGCCCTATTCTGCGCTTCATCAATTCTTCCTGATCCATATCCTGCCCCCCTTTCGGTCGTCAATGCTTTTTGCGCTTTTTCTTCTTCTTTTTGGAGCCGGAAGGCTTACCTCCCGACGATTTCCCCGCCCCTGCGGACTTCCCTGCCCCGGCGTTAGCCGTTTTGGCGGCTTGTTCGGCGGGTTTGGCGGATTTTTTCGTTTCTTCCGGAGATTCTGCCTTTTCGGCTGATGTGTTATTGGAATATTTTTCCGTTTTCGCCGGAACTTCTGCCTTTTCGGCTGATTTGTCCTTAGCAGATTTTTCCGTTTTCGCCGAAACTTCTGCCTTTTCGGCTGATGTGTTCTTAGCAGATTTTTCCGTTTTTGCCGGAACTTCGGTCTTTTCGGCTGATGTGCTATTGTCAGATTCTTCCGTTTTAGCCGATTCCGCCGCGACCTCAGCCCCGAATCCTTCGGCGGCAAGACGCGCTTTCTCGCGCTCTATCGCCTCGCGGATAAGCTGTTCGCGCTCGTTCTCCTTCGACTGCTTTTCCTTGTCTATCCTGTGTTTCAGCGTGCCTATCGTGCGCACCTCGTAAAACGCCGCAACGGTCGTGCCGATCATCACTATCAGCAGCACCAGCTTGCGGAAATCGCCGAACGAGCTTGCCCAGCGGAACAGCCGCGCCTTGCCCGTGTATCTGCCGAGTATGCGTTCGGGCGATACCTCCACGCTGTCATCGACGGGGTTAGCGTCGCCGCGTGTGACAAAGCCCGTTTCCGTCACGCCGACGATACGGTGCGTTACGAGCATTCCGTAAATGTCCTGCTGCTCCGAGCGGAACGTTATTATATCGCCCTCGCGGAGTGCGGAGGGGTCTGTTTTTTCGACGAAGATAAAGTCTCCGACGTGCAGCGTAGGTTCCATGCTGCCGGTTATGACGGTCAGCAGACAGCGCCCGAATACGCTGACGATCTGTCCGCGTGCCGCCGCCAGTGTGGCGTAGATCATAAAGCCCAGCAGCACCACGATAACTATGCTTGCCAGCGTACTGAACACCTTGCCGACAACAGCCGCAAAGCCCGATTTTTTCGCGGGTTCGGTATCTTCGCCGTTGTCGCCGACGGTTTCAAGCTCCTCCTCGGTCAAAAAATTTCATCTCCGTTTATATAATTGTAAATGAGCGATTTGATAGTGAAATAGTATAAAACCCGCGAAGCGGAACCGGGGTCAACCGCACGAACTTCGTTCGCGCCAAGGCTTCGCCCCTTGCGGGGTTGGCATGAACGCTTTAGCGTTCATGCAGGCAGCGCCCCATTCGAAATCAAGCCGCGCATAGTCAATCTTACCGACTTGCAGAACTGTTCGTGCAACCTTTGTGCGAAGTGAGCGGAGCGAACGAGCAAACTGTACGCCCCGCACTTTCTTTCCGGTGAGGCAGAACGCAGAATTGTAGGGCGGGGGACAGGTTCGACTCCCGCCGCTCTCCCGGCGCATTTTCCACGTTGGTTATAATGTAGGGGCGAGCATTGCGCGTCCGTGAAATTCCCGCGCCCGTGAATCGCCCCGACCGTCACGATTTTTCCTGCATTCGCGCTTTCGTTGCACGAAAATCGCTGCGCTCTTTCGTGCAAATAAAATCGGCAATTTGCTTGTTTCCGCCCTGTTCTGCGGATTTTATTATATTGTTTGTTTTTGTCACTTTTTCTTGAAATTGCCGATTTTTTTCTTTCTCCGGTTCGATTGCTTGAACCGCTCAGTTTGTGGGGGAAACCCTTCTGAAGAAGGGTTATCCCCCACACCCCCTTCCTAAGACTTTTGGTATGCCACCAACTTTTGGTTTGCCTTCATTTTGCGATTATCCCGATTTCTCCATGTGCCTGTTCAGCTCATATTCCTCTATCGCACGCTTGATCTTCATGAATATCGTTACATGATACTCCTTATACAAACGACGCATTTCCTTGTCGATCTCACGCTGCTGCTCGGGAGTGCGGTTCGGCGGCGTATACTTCGGCTTGGGCTTGTTCTTCGCCTCCAGACGCTTCTTCTTCTTGAACTTCTGATCTCCGATAAACCGCATGAATCTGTACCTGAACGTCTGACCATACTTGCGGTAGTAGACCTCCATGCGCTCGTGTTCTTCCTTCTCGCGCTTCTTCTTCTCTTCGGCTGCTTTCATCGCGGCGAGCTTCACCTTCAGATCGGGGTCGTCCGTGTCTTCGGGAATGATGCCGAATATCACCGCCAGCATATACTTTATCAGCCGCGGTATAAGGTAAATCGGATTCTTTGAATATTCCTTGTATATCGTCCGGAACGGCTTCGCTTCGAACCGCTGACGGTCTGCTTTGAGCCGCTCGGCGCGTTCGCGCTCAATCCGCTCCTTCTCGCGCTTCTGCTGCTCTACCTTCATGCGGGCAGCGACCTCGCGGGGGTCTTCGAACTCGGACGCATTCTCCGCAAGCGCTTCGGTGTCGCCGTCGGCTGCCGCTGCTTCATGCTCGCGGCGGGCTTCCTCGATCGCCTCCTGCGCCTGCTCGATGTCCTCTTCGGTTATGGTTTCGAGCGCCTTCTTTTCAAGCTCTTCTTCGGATTCCTCGTGCTTGTTCGCTTCGGCGGCTATGCCTTCGGCATTGCCAAGCTCTTCCAATGCGTGCTGCTTGCTTGCTTCAAGCTGCTCCCTTTCGGCGGCGGCGCGTTCTTCCTCCTCGCGCTTTTTGCGGCGCTCCTCGATACGCGCAAGGCGCTCCTGTTCAAGACGTTCGCGCTCGCGTTCTTCGGCTTCCTGCTCGGCGCGTTTGCGGGCGAGCATTTCTTCGATCTCGCGCTGACGTTCCGCCTCTTCGCGCTCGATCCGTTCAAGCTCGGCGCGGCGGGCTTCTTCTATGCGGCGCTCCTCTGCAAGACGCGCCTCTTCCTCCTTGCGCAGGCGTTCGGCTTCTTCCTCCGCCTTGAGCCTTTCAAGGCGTTCGGCTTCGCGCTGGCGCAGGTATTCCTTTTCGATCTCGATCGCCGCATTGATCTGGTCAAATATGGCACTAATGTTCTTCGGAGCCTTCCGGACGAATTTGAACTCGCCTTCGGTCGAAACAAAGCCCGCCGCCTCGTCGGAAATGACGTTATAGCTCGTCGCCAGCTCTCGTTCAAAGCGCTTGACGTACTTCGGGGCAATGGTTTTGAGCCGTTTCTTTTTCAGCTCCTGCATATCCGCCGTTTTGCTGCCCGTGTAGGCGCGGAACAGCAGCAGGTTCATTATAACGACCTTGTAGAAGTCCTCGACGTAGGTTTTCTTGGGCTTCACGGCAGTATTTTCCATGTTGATCTCATAGCCCACCTTGTCGTAGCCTTCGATATACTGCCACAGCGTAAGGCACGCCTTTAGATCGACATTCTTCATGATAGCGTTCGTTCTCATGACAGGCGGTCTGATGAACGAATTGCCGAGCTTCATGCAAAGCTCCGAGCCTTTATAGCCCTCGATAGCCTTTTTGAGCTTTTCCACTCTCTGCCAGATAGTATAGCCGTTTTCGTCGGTCTTGTCAAGGCTCTCGGTGGTCTCCAGTTTGATTTCCACGCGCATTTTGCCGCCCGCGCCGTCGTCGATGTCCGCGTCATAGCCCAGCGTGTAGACCTGTTCGTCCTTTGCGACCTGCGCCAGCTTTTCATAGCGGCGGTTGATAAAGATATAAAGTCGGTCGATAAGCGTGTTGACGAAGCGGTTTTCGTAGGTCAGCAGGCTTTCTTCCTTGTGTATGTTGAGTATTTTGGAGGGCGTGATCTTGCCTGTTTTCTTGTCAATGCTCTGGATATAGTCGGTATGCTGTGCGAGGTGTTTCACCGAATCGACGGTGATCTTGCGCGAGAGTGCGATAGGCACTATTTCCTCAACGTCCTCGATAGTACGGCGGGGAGAGCGCAGGCAGTTATCGACGTGGACGAGACCGTTTTCGATAGCCTCGACCCAGGAAACGTCTATCGCTTTTTCCATTAATTTACGGTTGAAAGCGAAAGTATTTTTACCCGAATGGATAAGCTCGTCGAACGCGCCGAAAAGCTCATCGCCGTCGAAGGTATCCATTACGCCTTTAAATTCGTCATAAAAATCGCCGTATAAGCCGTCCAATGCGTTCACCTGCCTTTCGAGCAAAAAGATGCAAAGCCGCCGCTTCGCGGGCGTTCACATTGCTTTTTTTTAGAACAGTTTCTGCAATCTCTCTAAGTAAGCTATTGATTCCTTCATCTCATTCTTGCCAAACAGCTTGCCGATATATACACACAGCTCTCTCAGCTCCTCACGCAGCATCGCAAGGTTCAGCGATTCGAACTTTCGGAAGATCTTCGTCGCAAGTACATAGTCGATACCGTCAAGCTCCTTGCCGCCGCACGCAACATAAACAGGCACAAATAATCCCATCTGCTTGATGATACGGTTACCAAACGCAACACGCAGCTTCTCGATTACCCACAGGTCAAGCTGCTGTATCTTCTTCAGATTCTCCTGCGAGATCGGGTACTTGTCCCACGCTTCCTTGAAAAGCTCGTCAAGATGATCGAAGCCCATATTTATAGGCGGCGTGTCGGGCGCTTCAAATACAATACCCTTAGCGTCAAGGTTTATCGGCTGCGCACGGTCGTAAACCTTATCGGAGATAGCAAACGTCGAGTCGTCGTTGTTCGCCGTGCCGATGTACCAGATGTTCTGCGGTATAACTATCTTGCCGTGGTCGAGCTTCACGGGGTCGGTGCTCCATACGTTCGGCACGATGTCAAGCTCCCATTCGTCGGCGTTCGGCATTTCAAGTATCGAAAGCATTTCCGCAAAGTAATACTCGACACGCGCAATGTTCATTTCGTCCAGGAGTATGAAGTTTATATCATTGTTGTAACCCGACGAATAGATTCGCTTCAAAACCTCGGTCTCGTTGAAGTTCTTCGTAAATTCGTTGAAGTAGCCGAAAAGCTCGGTACGGTCGCGCCACGAGGGCTGAACCGACGCTATCGTGGTGTCAACGCCCAGGAACTTACCGAACGAGTAAGGCAGCGAGGTCTTACCTGTACCGGATATACCCTGTAAAATAATGAGCTTTGTGGATGCCATGCCCGCAATGAACAGCCATATCGTCTTAGGCTCGTAGAAAAGGCGCATACGCGAGCAGGCAAAGTTGCGGTACCTGTCGCAGAACTCCGCAAGCGTGATCGTGTTGTCGTACTCGGGCGGCGTGTAGTTCTTGTAGAAATTGTCCACTTCCATGAGCTTCGAAAAACGGCAGTCGGTAGTCTGCACCACGCCGCTTTCCGCGTCGATGACGGGAGCGCTCTCCGCCGCCTGACCGCCCTCCTCGCCCGCCTGGGCATTGAATATGCCGTCGGCAAGGGACAGTCCGGCAGCCCCGGGCGGCAGACCCATCTGAGCTACCTTCATCGCCATTATCTCGTCCTTTTCCTTGGTCATTTTAAGCACCTGCCGCTGCAAAAGCGCTATCTCTTCAAGCAGATCCTCGTTGCTGACTATGGAATGCCTGAAACGTATGTACTTTCGTATCGCCAGCACGATGATAAAGCCGATAAGCACATAGATTGCTATAACGACGATTATTGCAAGTATGGACAGTACCCACCCCGCCGCGCCGAAGTCGGTGGAATAGGATTTGAAGATCTCTATGTAATTCTTGATATTGAATATCTGCTTTACTCCGTCAAAAAGCCCGCGAAAGATCAGCGCAAAGCCCTTGAGCATTTCGGATATAAAGACAAAAAACCATTTCAAAAAACCGTTCATTGATATTCTCCGATCGGATACTCATGTATCCCGTTTATGTTCAGCCGTCGCTGCTGTCCTCCGGTTTCGGTTCTTCCGTTTTGTTTTCTTCCGGTTTGGGTTCATCTGCCTTCGGTTCTTCGGGCTTCTTTTCCTCCGCTTTAGGCTCTTCGGACTTAGTTTCCTCCGACTTGGCAGCCTCTTCCTTAGCCTTCTGCGCTGCAAGATATTCCTCTACGGCGCGGCGCTTGATCTCCTCCTCGTCGATCTCCTCGGCAGCGGGGCGCTTGACCTCGATAAGCGTTGCAATGAACTTATACAGCTCAAAGAGGAAGAATATAGCCATCGGCACGATTATACATACGAAAAAGCCCATTTTTGTACGCAGGAAAGCCATAGCGCTTCCCATGCCGTCCAGCTTGAACTCCGTCCACTTGCCGATGATGTCGCCGGCGTATGCGGGCATATCGTCGTCCAAGGGGTTAGCGTCGCCTCGTGTAACAAAGCTGCGGGAATTTTCCGCCTGATTTATGCCGATGATCCGGTGCGTGTTCTTTACGCGCTTGCCGTTGATGATCGTCCAGAATGTGATAACGTCGCCTTCTTTAAGGGTATTGAGGTCGTCCACCTCGCGGCAGAAGATAAGGTCGCCCTTCTCGAATGTCGGAAGCATAGAGTCCGATTCTACTGTCAGCGGTATGTACCCGAATAGATTCGCCACGCCGTTGTTCCTCTCCGATGAAAAGACGATCATCGTTATGAGCAGCGCCAGGATAAGCACTACCCACGAAAGCACATTCACGATCACTTTGATTGCATTCTTCATTTCATTTTACTCCTAAACTGTTTTTTTTGCTTACTTATCATATCAAATTACAGCAAATGCTGTAAATAATTTCCCTTTACGTTCCCTCGATTATCTTGAAGTCCATGCCGAGCTTTAATGTGCCGCCTATCAGCGCGTCGGTGCAGTCGGGGTCGTTGCCCTCCAGCCATATCACAACGGTAAATTTATCCTTGGCGTTCGGCTCGAAATCAATGTGTTCGGTCTGCATTACTATCGTTGAGGAAGCAAATTCCTTGTCGCAGTCGCCCTCCTTGCCCATACCGTTCGATTTTGTCTTTCCGTAAATGGTCTTTTCGCCGTTTATGTATACCGCCACCCTGATCGCCTCGTCAAGGCTGTTGGTAACATTTTCTATCGACATATCGCCCGTATATGTAACGGTGTCGCTTCCGGCGTTCACAAGATAGAAAGTGTAGGCAATGAAATTATCGCCGTTATGACTGCCGTTTATCATATCAAGATTATCGGGCAGATCGTTTCCGCTGATATTCGTCATATCGTAGACAATATCGGCGTTCAGCACCGCCGCAGAGCGGTCGTATTCGGGAGTTTCCGTAAGCGCAAGCCCCTGTTTTATCATGTCGTACTTGTCAATTCTTACGGTAAAGCTGCCGAATTTGTCGTAAAAGTAGGATATTGCATAAGCCGCCGCCACAAACGCCACAAGGATTATAACAAGCAGCCGCAGTATCCTCATCACGATAACGTGCCGCTTGACCTCCTTGGCTGTTCTGCGCAGCTCAAGAATATCTCTTATGCTCTCATTATCTGCCAAATTACATTCTCCATTCCATAATCACTATCTGCAACTTACAGTAAACGACGTTGATCATCAGACGTTTATTGTAGGGCGGCTGCTGCATTAACTTTGTTAATGCAGCCATTGCCCCCGCCGCTCACCCGCGACAGGCTGACTTTTACAAATATTGTACTATAAATGAGCAACGTCGTCAATTTGCACAAACTTGGAATATCACAAGGCTTGTAGGGCGGGGGCTTGCCCCCGCCACCCTCATTAAAAGGCTTTATCTAACAATAGTTATCTATGCAATTTAACCAAAGACGCTCATTTATAGTATTGTAGTGACGCACTGCGGCACAAACCTTGTTTGTGCAAACTTGTTCATGCCCGTGTGCGCCCGTTTCGGGGACATCGCGCCTGTTCGCGGGCGCACACACAGGTGCGCCCCTACATGAACTCGTCCTCATTCTCCGCGTCATTGTCGCCTTTTCTTCTTACATATTTTTCCGCCGTATATTTTCCCGCCAGCGAACCCGCAATATAACTGCACTCGCATTCGAAAAGCCGCTCCGCCTGCTGGGCGCTCTTGACCGCGTCGGCAATAGCCTCCGCCCCAAGCCCGCTCACAAAGTCGATGATAGACTTCACGGCACAGTCGGCGCGTTCGTTCAGCCCCACATACTGCGTTACCTCCGGCGAAAGCATGACGTAATCCACCTCGAAAGCCGAAAGCCGCATCATGGGACAGGTATCGCCGCCGAAGCCTGTCAGCATGAAGTGAAAACCGCGGTTGCGCAGACGCTTTATCATGTCCGTTATCTCGTTTTCGGAATCGGTAAGCACACGCGCCGCCAGCTCGAAACAGATATGGTTCGTCGGCACCTTGTATTTTGAGCAGTATTCAATGATATTGCGCTCGCACTGCTTGTCGGCGAAGTATTTTGCGGGCGCGTAGACCGAGAGCCATTTGAAAGGCAGCTCGCGGTCGGTAAATTTATTGTGAGCCTCCAGCAGCTGCAAAAGCTCCAGGTCGAAAAGGCTTATGCACTGCGTGGTGATCTCAGCGACCTCGCGGAAGCTGTCGGGCATGATAACGCCCAGCTCGGGGGAATTTAGCCTTGTCTGCGACTGGTAAAAGCTCGCCTGACCGCTCGAAATCTCCCTTATTATGCGATATTGCAGCTCCACGGCGCGAAGCCCGTCAACGGTCGAGGGTCTGCGTTCCTCTGTCATAAATACCTCACCTGCGCCTTATACATATATATTCTTTATCATTATATCACAAAACAGCAAATTTGTCAATCATCAAGGCAGGATTTTATTGAAATTTGTACAAATCAGTATAAAAACGCAGATGATCTTCTATATCGTGAGCAATCAGGCATAAATCACGTTTGTTTCCGCGCAAAAAAGCCGTGCATGACACACGGCTTTTCGCGGTTTTATAAATAACGTCTTTTATACGCAAGCTGACGGCGGCAAAAGATCGTCATAGTAATTGCCGAGAACGCTTCGTATCTCGTCTTCGGGCATTCCGATTTTGCGGAGATTTTCAGCAGCGACAGCAAATTTGTTCTTCATTTCCTGAATTTCTTGCTTGTCTTCCTGTTTAGCCTGTTCGCAGCCTTCCTTTTTGAACCTTTCAACTACTTCACACATATTTCCGTCACCCCGCGCAAACAATGACATATCAGGATATATTCTTGTCATAATTATCGCCGAGAATCTTTCTTATCTTTTCTTCCGGCATTCCTTCGTCGCGCAGTTTGGCAGCAATTTTAATATATTCCTGCTTGTCTTCCTGTTTAGCCCGCTCGTAGCCGCGCTCGTAGCCGTGCTTATCGCCTCGCTCGTAGCCTTCCTTTTTGAACCTTTCAACTACTTCACACATATTTCTCACCCTTTCGCCGTGCTGAGAATCATTATATGCCTTTTCAAAACTGTCGTCTTTGGTAAAAACGCTCAGTGCCTGCAAGACCGCCTGCACATGGTCGAGCGTCTGCGGATTCGGTACATACTTGCCGCTCTTTCTTGTTTGCACAAAGTAATCGGCAACTACCTTGAAATCGCTGTCAAACTTATCCACCTGCTCGTCGGTAAGATAACCGATCTCGAAAAGATTCATTCGGTAATCCGAAACGAACGGTTTAAATTCCTCGGGAATGTCAAGCACGCCGCACACGTTCAGCGGAGCTTTCCAGCGCTTTTCGCCAAAGTAAAGCACCAGCGTCACCACAGGATAAATGCTGCCGCCGTTTTCCGTATCGGAATACTGCCTGCGGTACTCGCTGCCATCGTAGGACAGCACCCTCAGAGGCATCAGCTTGTCTTCCTTTGTCTGATTTTCAAAGCCCACAAAGGCTATCCGTATATTCTGCTTTTTCCAGTATTTCGCAACGTCCCGTTCCAAGCCCCGTATCTTGCCATCCGCCTTGTACGCCGAGACCGGGCTTGCGGCTTCAAGCTCGGAAGGGTCGATCACCTGCCTGCCGTCAAAAAGCAGCACGTTCACAATGTCGGCAAATACGTCGTCGTAATCTTCAAGTATCTTTTCCACAACGTCTTTCTCACCCATTTCCGGCAGTCCCCCTCTCGCTTTCCTTATAATAATTATATCACAGCGGCACGATTTTGTCAAGAACGGCTCCATTTGCCGGAATGCTTGCAGGGGCGCACCTGTGTGTGTGCCCACGAATTGCTCCATGTTGTCCGACTTTGCGCAATGCTTGTATGGCGGGACTTGCTCCCGCCTGTGACCCCCATTGTCTGTATGGTCGGATAAAACAGGTTGTTCGGGTCAAACAGGTCGGGGCAAGCCCCCATTTGCACTAACCTAATTCAAAACCACTACCCACAACTTAAGGTTTACAAGGTGTAGGGCGGGGGCTTGCTCCCGCCCGTAAATGAACGTTTTTTAAAGATGATTTCCGTCAATTTTTTTCTTAAGTTGTGGATAGTGAATATAAAACTATTGAAAATACGGCAATTTCGGGGTCACACGGGCGCAACGGGCGGGAGCAAGCCCCCGCCCTAC
>CACYSH010000040.1:0-13284 GCA_902776945.1 uncultured Ruminococcus sp. | reverse complement strand
GGCGCAACGGGCGGGAGCAAGCCCCCGCCCTACACCTGATTTTGTGCGGGTAACATATTGTAGGGGGCGTGCATTGCTCGTCCGTGAATGCCCGCAAAACCGCGATTTTACAACATTTTAGAATAGGTTAATGCGTATGGGGCAAGCCCCGACCCTACAAGTTTTTTTCGCGGGTGCATAATGTAGTCCGTGAATTGCCCCACCGTCACAAATCGACCCGCTCGGTCGATTTCACGCATTGCAGGGCGGGGACAGGTTCAACTCCCGCCCGTCTGCCCTCAAATCCTGCCTTTATCGGGAAGAATGTGCCTGTCCCGCGTTTTCGGTGACTTTGTGCATAATGCTTAAATATCGTTAAAATGTAAATAAAATGTTAAATATCCTGATGCCGCTCTCATGCCCTTGACAAGCCCGCAAATAAGGTGTATAATAATTAAGCCGCTTGTATACGGGCTTTTTAAGTCATGCCCTTCGGGTCATGCTCCGTGCGCAGCGAGTTTTATTAAAAGAGAGGTGTACACACCATGTACGCAGTAATCGAAACCGGCGGAAAACAGTATCAGGTCGAGGTAGGCGCTGAGATCTTTGTTGAAAAGCTCGACGTAAACGAGAACGATACCGTTACCTTTGACAAGGTTCTTGCAGTGGGCGGCGAAGGCTCTATCAAGGCTGGCGCTCCCTATGTTCAGGGCGCTACCGTTACCGCTAAGGTGATCAAGAACGGCAAGGGCAAGAAGATCCGCGTCTTCACCTACAAGCCCAAGAAGGGCTGCAAGAGGGCGCTCGGTCACAGACAGCCTTACACTAAGGTAGCTATCGAGGCTATCAACGGCTAAGGTCTTCAGGCTATGGTCAAGGCGGAATTTTTTCGCAGCGCTGCCGATGGCAGGCTGCTGGGCTTTAGTATCTCGGGACACGCAGGGTTCGCAGACGAGGGCTTCGACATCGTATGCGCCAGCGTTTCGTCGGCTGTTATGCTGACTGCCAATACTGTTACCGAGAGCTTTAAGCTCGATGCAAAGGTCGCCGACAACGGAAACGAAATTTTACTGAAGCTCGGGAACGACCCCGACGGCTGCGGCGATAAGCTCCTTCTCGGACTGCTTACTCACCTGTATCTGCTCGGCGAACAGTTTCCCGACGCTGTGAAGACGGAAATTATCGACAGATAGTATCCGCACAAAGATCACTTTTACGGAGGTGTGATTCAAGATGATAATTATTTCCATGCAGTATTTCGCTCATAAGAAAGGTATGGGTTCCACCAAGAACGGTCGTGATTCCGAGTCGAAGAGACTGGGTGTCAAGAGAGCGGACGGTCAGTTCGTACTCGGCGGCAATATCCTCGTTCGTCAGAGAGGAACACACATTCACCCGGGCGAGAACGTGGGCAAGGGTTCGGACGATACGCTGTTCGCTATGATCGACGGTGTTGTTAAGTTCGAGAGATTGGGCAAGGATCGCAAGAAAGTGTCTGTTTATCCCCGCGCTTAAACAAAAAACCCACCCCGAGCGCTGATACGCTTGGGGTTTTTTGCATAAAATGATAAGAGCTGTTTACAATTTTTTTCATATGTTCAAAAAGGACAGCGGGGCGCATTTCACCTATAATCTCGGGGTGGGAATAATAAGGCTGTCGCTGATGTTCTTTTTGTGGGCGCTGGTGATCGCCGGCGAATGGTACTTTTTAAGCTCGCCGAAATTTATCCGCATAGCGTATGTAAACGTAAAGGTGACAGACGTTATCGAAACGCGCACGGGGCTGTATGTCGCCACCATGAGGGTGATGACCGAAAGCGGCGAAACCTTCGATCAGACGCAGTATGTGACCGCGGCTTTTGCCGATCTGTACAGAGAAGAAAAAATGGAATACGAGAGCTTCGTCATGTACCGTCTTGTGGGGCGCGGCAATGAATCCGGCAAAAGCTACGGGACGTATATCTCGAATCTCGGGAGAAATCTCGCCGAATGGCAGTACTACCGCGCAGTGCCGGGTGCGCGTCCGCCCGTGCAGACGTGGGGGATATGGGTCTCGCTGCTCGTTTCGCTGATACTTTTCGCTATCGGCAGAAGACAGATAAGGCTGTCGATGAAATACCCGCGCAGCGACGTTCCCGTGGAAGTGTCGGGTGTGCCTTCGGTCTCCTATAACAGTCAGACATACGAAAAATGGGCAGGCTCCGCAGTCCGCGAGGATATGCGCAAGGCGGCGGAGGAAAAGCTGCTGACAGGCGGCAAAGCGCAGGAGGACGATTGAATTGCTGTGGTCGTTTCATAATTTCCGGCTGATGCTGCGCAAAGACCCCGGAGCGCACTTCACCTATAATCTCGGGGTCAGCTTTTTCAGGGCGGGGATATTCCTGCTCTTCATCGCGGCGGTCATCTTCGGCTGTTCTTTCATAAAACGCGGAAACAGGCTCGAATATAACGGTGACTGCGAGGTATATATAAAAGGGATATGGCGCGAAAACACCAACCCCATACCGCTGCTTGACTTAGTATTTCCGGCTATGAGCTACTATGCCTATGTGCAGCTGCGGTACCACGACCGCCACCTCGACGAGTTCGGCGAATATAACGAAGCCATTGAATACAACTCATACGACATGAAAATATTCATATCCAAAGAGAGCTTTGACAAAATGCTCGACTACGGACTTGATCGCGGCGGTCTTGTTATGCACGATTACCGTACCGAAACAAGCGGCACATACATCTCGTTCCTTGAAAAGAACGCCGCCGAAAAGGAATACGCCAAGGTCAATCCGAAAAACGGACTGCGGTATTTAAGCCTTATTGTGCTTATGATCGCGCTGCCCGTGCTGTGGATAGGCAGGCACGAGGAGGCTCTCGGCATGAAATACCCGCGCAGCGATGTTCCCGTAGAGCTGTCGGGTTCGCTCGTACCCGTTGAGGAATTTTGCTCGTTTTCGGGAACGGCTCCCGCCCATGCGGAAAGCGCTCTGTTTCTGACGGACGGCGGCGGCGCGGCTGCGGACGAATCCCCCGCTCCGTGACAATTGGAGTACGGCAATGAACTTTTTAAAAAGATTTATCCACAACTCGCTGCAAACGCTCAAAAAGGACGACGGAGCGCATTTCGCATACAATCTCGGCGTGAGCTTTGTGCGGTTCGGGGCGGCGCTTCTCGGAGTGGCTGTGCTGCTTTGGCTTGTGTGTATCACCAATCCCGCCGATCTGCTCGGTTACAAGGGGAAAACACAGGCTGCTGTAACGTATCTGTACACCGAGAAGATCGAGTATCGCGGCAGCAGGGGCAGCACACAGATCATAATGAAATACCATGTGATCTTCGACTGCACGATCGGCAGCACTCACGCCGTCGCCGAACAGACCGTGCCGAGATCGGTATATTCAAAATACGAGAAGATCGGCTTAAATACCGTTTTTCCGGCGCGGCTTTATCATTCCGATGACACAGGGCTTTATGTCACGAAGTGCTTACCGCTGATTGCACAGTTCGAATACGGCAGAACTCACGAGCTTGCCTTTGCGGGGCTGTTCGGGGTATGGTGCGCTATGGGCGCAGCAGGCTTGATAGGCTTCGGATTAAATCAGGAACGTATCGGAATGAAGTATCCCCGCACCGATGTAAACTTAAACAGCACCTCGCTGACGCTGCCCGACGAGGAAGTTGACGAGCTTTTGAAGGAATTTGACGAGGCTTTCGAGAAATTTCAGGCGAACAAGGCGGCAGGCTTGCCGACCTCCGAGCCGCCGCGCACCGACCGAGGAAAGCAAAAGCCCGACGAGGAGCAGCTAAGGCTCGAAGACAGGCAGGACAGCCTATGATACGCTTGCTGCACAATTTTTTTCAGATGTACCGAAAGGATAACGGGGCGCATTTCACCTATAATATAGGCGTAGGTTTCGTAAGGGCGGGAACGACGGCTCTGCTTATGGCGCTGGTGCTTTTTGTCAAATACAAGAGCGGCGAAATGTATTTTGACTGGTGGATAAGCGTTTTGGTATTATCGCTGGTGCTTTTGGGCGTGGGGCTCGGTCAGGAACGGCTCGCGATGAAATATCCCCGCACCGACGTTGATCTTGATAAAAAAGATCTGGTCGTGGTCAGCGAAAAGCAAATGGACGAGCTTATGAAGGAGTTCGATATAGCGTACCAAAAGGTCATGCACAACAGAGACCCCGAGCCGCCGCGCACCGACCGCGGAAAGCAAAAGCCCGATGAAAAACAGTTAAGGCTAAAAACAAAGGACGACCCGCGCCAATGAAAGCGGCAATTTCAAGAAAAGCCCACAAAAACAATCAAAGTGAATAAATCAGCAAAACAAAGCGGAAACAAGCAAATTGCCGATTTTAAATTTGCGGGAAGAGCTGTCTGAACGAAGTTTGCATGAACCTAAGGTTCATGCCGACAGGCGATATTTCGCAAATAATAGCGCGAATGTTCCGAGATCGCAACGGTGGGGCGATTCACGGGCGGGGAAAGTCACGGACGCGCTCCCCGAACGGAGCAGAACAGCATTTTGTTAAATTTGCCGAAAACGCTCATTTACAGTATACAAAAAGGAGAACCAGATGTTCGTAGATCAGGCTAAAATACACATCAAGGCGGGCGACGGCGGCGACGGCGGCAAGGGCGGCGACATCGTTTTTGTCGCAGATGATAACATCTCCAACCTCATAGACTTCCGCTTCAAGCGCAAATATGCCGCCGAAAAGGGCAAGGACGGCAGCGGCAAGAACTGCACGGGCAAAAACGCTCCCGACCTTGTGATAAAAGTGCCGAGAGGAACGGTCGTCCGCGAGTGCGAGACAGGGCGTATACTTGCCGACATCTCGGGCGACGAGCCTGTTGTTGTCTGCAAGGGCGGCAGGGGCGGCAAGGGCAATCAGCATTTTGCCACCTCGACCCGACAGATCCCACGCTTTGCAAAGCCGGGCTTCCGCGGCGACGAATACGACGTTGAGCTTGAGCTTAAACTCATCGCCGACGTGGGGCTTGTGGGCTTTCCGAGCGTCGGGAAATCCTCGCTCATCTCGGTGGTTTCGGCGGCAAAGCCGAAGATCGCCGCCTATCACTTCACAACGCTTACCCCCGTGCTGGGCGTAGTCCGCATCGACGATGAACAAAATTTCGTCATGGCGGATATTCCCGGGCTTATCGAGGGCGCAAGCGAGGGCGTGGGGCTGGGGCATGAGTTTCTCCGCCACGTTGAGCGCTGCCGGCTGATCGTCCACATCGTTGACGTTTCGGGCAGCGAGGGGCGCGACCCTATCGAGGATTTCAAGACGATCAACCGCGAGCTGGAAAACTTCTCCTTTGAGCTTGCCGAAGCTCCGCAGATAATAGCCGCCAACAAGTGCGACTTAGCCGCGCCCGAGCAGATAGCCGCCTTCCGCGAGTTCATCGAAGGACAGGGTCTGGAGATGTTCGAGATCTCGGCAGCAACTACGCAGGGTACCCGCGAGCTGATGTACAAAATTTGGGAGGAGCTGCAAAAGCTGCCGCCCGTAAGACAGTTCGAGGCGCAGCCGCTTACGCAGGAGGAGCTTGACGACAAGCTGCTTTCGAAGAAGGATTTCTCGGTGACTATCGAGAACGGCGTTTACTACGTCGAAGCCGACTGGCTATGGGACGTTCTGCGTTCGTGCAATATGGACGACTATTCGTCGCTGCAATATTTCCAGCGCGTGCTGCGTTCAACGGGGGTCATCGACCGTCTTGAACAGCTGGGCATAGAAGAAGGCGGCACAGTAGATATTTTTGGATTTCAGTTTGATTTTGTCGAATAAGGGGGGCGGCATAAATGGCAGACATCGACCTCGACCGCAAAATGACCGAAGCGGAGGCTCGCAACCTGGCTCCGCTGACGCTTGCCTTTTACGGCGACAGCGTATACGAACAAATGGTGCGGCGCACACTGGTGCTGACCGCCGACATGAAGGTGCAGGATCTGCACAATATGGCGGTTGCAATGGTCTGCGCGAGCTTTCAGGCGAGAGTGTCAAAGTATATCGCATCAATGCTGACCCCGGACGAGCTTTACTACTTCAACCGCGGACGCAATTCCTCGCACATCGGCGTACCGAGAAGCTCCACATCGGCGGAATACCGTGCCGCAACGGGGCTTGAAGCGTTGTTCGGTTATCTTGACATCACCGGGCAGACCGAGCGTGCAAAGGCAATTTTCCTCATTATAAGGAATTTTCACGAAATGGAAGTTAAAAGGCGCGGCAGATGAGCAGGGGCAGACCAAAAGTCTCAGGAAGATGGTCTTCCCCATACGCATTAACCTAACAAAAAATTATTAAAAACGTGGTGATTTAAAGGTCACACGGGCGAGCGATGCTCGCCCCTACAATATGTGTCCGTGCAAAATCCATTAATTCGCACGGGCGGAAAAATTCACGGGCAGGACAAGACACGTTCTCAAAAAGCCGCGTAATCACGCTGTTTTCAGTATAAAAAAGACGAAAATCAATAATTCAGCATAAAAACCAAAATCGACCAACAGGAGGAAAAAGTATGTCAGGACATTCCAAGTGGGCTAACATCAAGCGCAAGAAAGAAGCAAACGACGCGGTGAAGGGCAAAATTTTCACCAAGATCGGCAAGGAAATGGCAGTCGCCGTAAAAATGGGCGGTCCCGACCCCGCCAACAACGCAAAGCTCGCACAGCTTATCGCTAAGGCTAAGTCGAACAATATCCCGAATGACAATATCGACCGCATAATCAAAAAGGCTGCGGGCGAGGGCGACAAGAACAACTACGAAGAAATGATCTACGAGGGCTACGGTCCCGGCGGAGTCGCGGTAATAGTCGAGTGCCTTACCGACAACAAGAACCGCACCGCAGGCGACGTTCGCCACTATTTCGACAAGTTCGGCGGCAATCTCGGCACAACGGGCTGCGTCAGCTTCATGTTCACCAAGAAAGGCACCGTTATCCTTGAAAACAACGGCGTTGACGAGGACAAGTTCATGGAGGACTGCTTCGAGGCGGGCGCTGATGATTTCAACATCGACGGCGAGATAGTCGAGGTAAGCTGCCCCCCCAACGACGTTATCACCGTGAGCGAGGCACTGCGCGGCAAGGGCTACACGATCATGAGCGCCGACAGCGAAATGGTTCCCTCGACCTACACGACCCTCACCGACGAAAAGCAGCTCAAATTCATGGGTCTGCTGCTCGACAGCCTTGAGGAAAACGACGATGTGCAGAACGTTTACCACAACTGGAACGCTCCCGAGGAAGAGGACGAGGACTGAGAAAAAGCACGGTAAAACGCATGGTTTTCGGGCGGATGATCTCCGGAGCATTTCAAGACATATAAATAATATGACCTTCATGCTTTATGTGCTTCATTAAACATGAAGGTCTTTTTCGGGCGCTTGCATGAACAAGTTCATGCCCGTGAGCGCCCGCAAACTGCGCCTTTTGACCAAAAAAAATGGGCGCACACATAGGTGCGCCCCTACAAGACTTTATGTGCTTCATTAAACATGAAGGTCTTTTTCATTCACTTCTCCCGCGCACTATTGACAAAAAGCCGCGTTCATAGTATAATAATAATTGACGGTAAATTTGTTTTCAGACCGCCTTTATGGATAATTAACGGGGTATCGCTATGGATCGCAACGAAGATAAAAACGACCTTTTTCAAGCGTCGCAGATGACTATACTCACAAGCTATACGGTTTTCTCGATAATCCTTATCGCCGAGACTTTTCTTATGTCGTGGGAGCTGTGGGCGATCGTGCCGATCACTATCGGCGTGGTGCTTTCATGGCTGCTGCATATCAACCAGTTTTTCTCGCCCGAACACCGCCTATGGTTCTACTCGGCGTTTATAATGTTCAGCTTCTTTTTCTACGGCACCCACCGTACAAGCGTTTTCGATACCGTTTCGGTAATGGCTGTCGTGCTGATACTGTACACGATGACGGGCATAAAACCGCTCATAACCTTTTTGCAGACGCTGTATTATGTAACGCTTGCCTACGGGCTTATTATGATGATCCGCGACGGCGAGACTATCGACCGCCTTATCGTGACGCGCTCGGTGCTTCATATCGCTATCATAACCACTATCGCCTCTATTTCGCGGACTATCATTGACAAGTGGATCCAGGTGCTTGACCACTCACGCGGCGAGATAGAACAGCTCACCGACGCTACCGACCGCCTTAACGACTTCCTGGCGAACGTTTCGCATGAAATTCGCACGCCCATAAACGCAGTTATCGGTCTGACGAGCATCTGCATAGACGATGAAAAAGACCGGGAAAAGCTCGCAAATCTCAAAAAGGTTCGCGAAGCGGGCAGGCGCGTCACCGAACAGATCAGCGATATTCTCGATTTTACCGAGATAGACCGCGGCAATCTTACCAATAATTACGAGGATTATATGCTCTCGTCGGTGTTAAGCGACCTCGCCGCCGAGATTCGCCCCTTCAAGCCCCGCAATATCGAGCTTATCATCGACGTTGACGCGGCTATCCCCTCGATAATGAACACCGATGTCGGCAAGCTCAAAAAGATACTGCGGCATTTGATAACCAATGGTATAAAATACACCCGCGAGGGCGGCGTTTATGTGCGGCTCTGCGCGGCGAAAAAGCCCTACGGCGTTAATCTTATGATAAAGGTAACGGATACGGGCATAGGCTTGACAGAGGAACAGTCGGAACGCATATTCGAACGCTATTATCAGGCGGATTCGGGGCGTTCGCGGCAGGGCGGCGGTCTCGGACTGGGACTTACTATCGTATCGGGCTTTACGGCTTCGCTGGGCGGCTTCACGACCATTTCGAGCGAACCGGGCGTAGGCACGACGGTAACGGTCAGCCTGCCGCAGAAGGTCGTCGAGCCGACAAGCTGTATGTCGGTCGCCTGCCGCGAAAGGCTTTGTCTCGGCGCTTACCTGCGCTTTGACAAGTTCTCCGACCCCAACGTGCGCGAGTATTACAACAGCATGGTGCATAATATCGTCTCGGGCTTCGGCGTTCAGATGCACCGTGTGGATAATTTCGAAAACTTCAAAAAGCTGCGCGATTCGGTAAAGCTGACTCATGTGTTCGTCGGCGAGGAGGAATATCTCTCGGAGGAGAACTACTTCGACGAGCTTGCAAAGGAGATCGTGGTGGTAGTCGTCGCGGAAAGCGGGTTCCGCCCGAAAAAAGGCAGCGCTTCAAGGGTCAGGATAATGGAAAAGCCCTTCTACTGCTTCCCCGTTTCCTCCGTGCTGAACGAGGACGAGGACTCACGCAGCGACGACCTTGTGCTTGACTGCCGCGGGATAGAGGCTCTTGTGGTCGATGACGAGCCGATGAACCTTGTTGTTGCGCGGAACATCTTCCGCCGCTACGGCATGAACGTCACCACCGCCGCTTCGGGCTTTGAATCGGTGAAGCTCTGCAAGGAAAACACGTTTGATATAATATTCATGGATCACATGATGCCCGGCATGGACGGCGTTGAAGCGATGAAGCTGATCCGTGCGGGGCTGGTGCTTGACCGCAAGGACACCGTTATAGTGGCGCTTACCGCGAACGCCGTCAGCACCGCAAGGGAGATGTTTCTTTCGGAGGGCTTTGACGGCTTTGTAAGCAAGCCCGTTGAGATAGTGGAGCTTGAAAGAGTTCTGCGGCGCGTGCTGCCGCAGGCGGTCGTTCCCGCCGAAAAGGCGGCTGAAGCTCCCCCTCCCGAAGAAAATACCGCCGTTCGGAACGAGCCTGCTCCGCAGAACGTTCAGCCGGAGGAAATTCCCCCGCCCGATACCGCCGAAAGCGGCGGCGGATTCATTGACGAGCTTGCGGCGGCGGGGCTTGACACCGCGTCGGCGCTCGGCTACTGCATGGACGATACGGAGCTTTACTCAACTCTGCTCGAACAGATAGCAGGCGATTATCCCGAAAAGAGCGCGAAACTCAGCGGCTTTTTAGCGGACGGAGACCTGCGGGGTTATGAGATACTCGTTCACGCGCTTAAAAGCAACATGAAGACCGTCGGCGCGAATCAGCTTTCCGAGAAGGCAAAGGCGCTCGAACTTGCGGCGAAGGAGAAACGAGCCGGCTTCATCACTGAGAACCACTCCGAGCTTATGCGGCGCTACCGCGAGTTCGCGGTGACTGTCTCGAAGATCATCGGCACGGAATGCCCCGTCCATGAGGAACCCTCAGCGCCCGTATCCGAAAGCGCTAAAGAAACCGCCGCCGATGCCGAAATGATTGGCTTCTCCCCCGCCGATAACGCGGCGGCTGATGTTCTCGACTTCTCCCCCGCCGACAATGCGGCGACTGATGTTCTCGACTTCTCCCCTGCCGATAACGCGGCGGCTGATGTTCTTGACTTCTCCCCCGCCGATAACGCGGCGGCTGATGTGCTTGACTTCTCCCCCGCCGATGACGGCGGCGGCGAGATATTTGACTTTTCACCCGGTGACGGAGGAAACTGATATATGATGCTCAAAAAGGTAAAAGAATATATCTTTAACGAGGAACGCGATATTCACGGACGGCTTTTCGTGCTTATCATGTTCGTACTGCTTTCCTCCTGGATAATTACTCTTGCGGAGCTGCTTATAATGCGCTCTATGGTGCAGGACATTGTTTTCATAGCGGCGGGGATAGTCCTTGCCTCTGCCATTACGATGCTTTCCGTAAAGATCGACAGGCTGGGTCTCGGCGCGGCGGCGATCTCGCTGATGTTCAGCCTTGTGTTCCTGCCCGGAACGTTCTTCCTGGGCGGCGGGCTTGACGGCGACGCGCCGCTCTGGTTCCTGTTCTGCGTGCTGTTCATAAGCATAACGCTGCAAAGCAGGATAAAGATAGCCTATCTGATACTCATTTCCGCAGAGGCGGTCTTCTGCTGGCATATGTCATACCACCACCCCTCCTTCATTGTCGGGAACTCCTACTCCGAAAAGCATATCTTCTCGCTTACGGCGCTGCTGCTTATCGGCATTTCCATAAGCATTATGATAGCCTTCCGGAATATGCTCTACAACCGTCAGGAAAGCCGCCTGCAATCGCAGAAAAAGGAGATCGAGCTTCTGAGCGAAGCGCAGAACCGCTTCTTTTCGAGCATGAGCCACGAGATACGCACGCCGATAAACACGATAATCGCGCTTAACGAAATGATACTGCGCGAGGACATCTCCGACGAGGTTGCCGAAGACGCTGTGAATATCCAGTCGGCAAGCAAAATGCTGCTGCACCTGATAAACGATATTCTCGATATGTCGAAATTCTCGTCGGGACAAATGCAGCTCACAACGGCTGTCTACAAGCCCGGCGATATGCTTTCCGAGATAGTCGGTATGCTCTGGATACGCGCAAAGGAAAAGAACCTTGATTTCACGGTAAAGGTAGCGCCCGACATTCCCGCCGAGCTTATCGGCGACGAAATGCGCATCAAGCAGATACTCATAAACGTGCTGAACAACGCTATCAAGTACACCCGCGAAGGCTCGGTCTCGCTCTCGATAGACCGCGGAATGACAGAAAACGGCATGATAAACGTTATCTACTCGGTGAGAGATACGGGCATAGGCATAAAGAAGGAGAGTATCCCCCACCTTTTCGACGCTTTCAGGCGCATTGACGAGGAAAAGAACCGCTACATCGAAGGCACGGGGCTTGGGCTTTCGATAGTAAAGCAGTTTGTCGATCTTATGGGCGGCAGGATAACCGTCAACAGCATTTACACAAAAGGCTCGACCTTCATAATCGAGATACCGCAGAAAATTTCCGACAACAGGGAGATCGGCGAAATATCCATTGACAATCTGCGCCGCCTGAACTCCGTAAACCGACACGTTTCGAAATTCGAAGCACCGGGCGCAAAGGTGCTTGTCGTGGACGACAACACCTCAAATCTGCTTGTGGCGGCAAAGCTGCTGCGCGATACAAAGGTAAGAGTCGATACGGTTTCGAGCGGCAAGGAAGCGCTGAGAAAGACCCTTAACGAATACTACCATGTAATTTTCATGGATCACCTTATGCCGCAAATGGACGGCATTGAATGTCTGCACGCGATACGCAGCCAGACGGGCGGGCGGTGCAAGCATTCCAAAATAGTATCGCTTACGGCAAACGTCGGCAGCGAAAACAGGCTTATGTACGAGCGCGAGGGCTTCGACGGCTATCTGCCAAAGCCCGTCACGGGCGAGGAGATATGCCGCGAGCTTTACCGTCTGCTGCCAAAGGAAATAACAGTCGTAACAGGCAGTGAAGAAGAAATACTCCGCGAGACCATTTCATGGATGAACACCGATCAGCGCAAGAAAAACGTAGTCATCACCACCGAAAGCGTAGCCGATCTGCCGCCGTGTATCATCGAAAAGTACGATATAGCCGTTCTGCCGCACTTAGTATGCACGGCGGAGGGCAGCTTTATGGACGGCGTGGAGATAGAAACGCGGGGTCTGCTCGAATACATGAGAACGCATCAGGGCAAGGTAGATACACGCGCCCCCGACATTCAGACGATAGAGACATTTTTTGCCAGGCAGCTTCTGACGGCAAACAATGTCATACACATTTCCATATCGAGCCAGCTGGCGAACAGCGGCTGTCTCGCCGCGCAGGAAGCGGCAAAAGCCTTCGACAACGTAACAGTCATTGATTCGGGGCATCTTTCGAGCGGTCAGGGGCTTATGGTAATAGAAGCCTGCCGCCTTGCCGAGCAGGGGAAAACGCCCGAAGAGATAAGCGCACAGCTTGAACGCATAAAGACAAAGATACATTCGAGCTTTGTGGTTGACGACATTGATTTTTTAGTGCGTTCGGAGCAGATAAGCACAAAAGTAACAGGCGTTACAAGGGCGTTCATGCTGAAACCCGTGCTTAAACTGAAAAAAGGCAGAATGCGCATAGGGAAGGTATATTTCGGCACGCGGGAGAGAACGTGGCGCAAGTATATCCGCTGGGTACTGCGCGAGCCTGCGCGGATAGACCACCGATTGCTGTTTGTTACCTGTGTAGGGCTTTCCAAAAATGAGATAGAATGGATACGCGGTGAGATAAAGAAGCACGCGGATTTTGACAAGATATATTTTCAGAAAGCGTCGCCCGTAATTGCGGTAAACTGCGGCAACGGGACGTTTGGTATACTGACAAGGGACGCTGACAAAAATGCCGGATATATGGTCTGACCGCCACGCAAAGTGAAGGCATATCAAAAGTCTCAGGAAGTAAAAAACGCAAAATGAGGGCAAACCAAAAGTCTTAGGAAGGGGGTGTGGGGGATAACCCTTCTTCAGAAGGGTTTCCCCCACAAACTGAGCGGTTCAAGC
>CACYSH010000039.1 GCA_902776945.1 uncultured Ruminococcus sp. | reverse complement strand
AGAGATCGAAGCGAGCTGAAGCTCTCTCGGCTCTTCCTCGTACTCAACATAGCCCTGGGGGATAATGTCCGACTTCTTCTCAACGCTGCAAAGAACGTCGAGGGGAGTTTCGCCTTCCTTGACCTTGTTTATCCTGTAAATACCGGAATCAAGTCCCTTGAATTCGAGTACCTTGGTGAGCCACTTCGGGGTCAGAGCGCCGTACTGGGGTCTTGTTTTGTTTACGTCCGCAAGATTATAAGCGGCTTTTTTGCCGAGTGCAATTGCCTTTTCGTTAGGGGTGGTGTTTTCTTTTGCCATGATTAAACCTCCAAATATATATTACAGATCGGAGAAATATATCCGAAATTCTGTCAGATGATGTAGAACCAGTCGGTGTCCTCTTCGATATTCACTCTTTCGATGGGCTTTGAAGCGTCGTAGTTGAAGCGCAGCTCCTGATTCTTTACGCTCACCTTGGCTCCCTCGGGAACCGAATGTGTAATGAACGCGCTGCCTCCGATAACTACGTCCTTTCCTACAACGGTATTTCCGCCAAGCACCGAAGCTCCCGAATAGATCGTTACGTTGTCCTCGATAGTCGGGTGACGTTTCTTGGATTTAAGAGCCTGCCCGCCGCGTGTCGAAAGGGCGCCCAGCGTCACGCCCTGATATATCTTGACGTTGTTGCCGATGATCGTGGTCTCGCCGATAACTATGCCCGTTCCGTGATCTATGAAGAAATACTTGCCGATAGTCGCCCCGGGGTGAATGTCGATCCCGGTCTCTCGGTGGGCATATTCCGTCATCATTCGCGGGATTATCGGCACTCCGAGCAGATAAAGCTCATGCGCCACGCGGTTCACGAACGTTGCGAACAGTCCCGGATAGGAATATATTATCTCGTCCCTGCTGTAAGCGGCGGGGTCGCCCTCGTAAGCCGCTTCTACATCTGTGAGTATATATTCGCGTATTTTCGGAAGGCGCTTGACAAATTCAAGAGTGAGCTCTTTTGCCTTTTTTGTAGTATCGTCGGGCAGTTCGCTGTCACCGCCGAGTACGATAGTGATCTGCTTGGTGAGCTTGAAGATAACGTCCTCGATAAGCATGGAAAGGTTGTTTTTGAGGGTGTAGACCTTGATAGTCCTGTTTCGGAAATAGCCCGGGAATACAACCTTCCGCAGGCTTCGCAGTATCTCGATTATCACCTCGTTATCGGGGTGATTGAAAATTCCTATCCCGTCGTCTTCCTTAACGTCGGAGTAATCCTCCAGCAGGCTGCCGACAGTCGAGTCTATGATTTCTTCGATAGAGTTCATTTGCTTCGTCTCCTTTCGTATGCTTATCAATTCAGACTATTATAGTATTCATATCAATTTAGTGTATTATATCATAATTGATGCTAAAAGTCAATATTTTGGGGGTATTCCATTTTATAAATTTTGTGTTAATACCTCAAATATATTTCATTATACAAAAGACCTCCCCGAAAGCTGCGAACGGGAAGGTCTTTTAACGTAAATACGTTCTTATTCAAGGAAATTGTAAAAATGATCTGAAGTTCACAGCTTTTCACAGCAGGAGGTGATCTGTATCCTGCTTTAAAAAACAGTATATCATTTTCTTTGGGTTTTGTCCAATTGATATTGCCTATATTTGATAATAGGCTGAACCTATATCATTTTTTCAGAACTCGTATGGCGTGATCTGATACACGAAGTAGTTGAGCCAGTTGGAGAACAGCAGGCTCGAAGCAGAGATCCAGCGGCTCACGGGCTCTTTGTCGGGATCGTCATCGGGGAAATAATTCGCGGGTATTTCGGGCGAAAGCCCCTTGTCGGTGTCACGGATAAATTCCTCTTCAAGACGGTACAGGTCATATTCGGGGTGTCCGTTCACGAAGATGTTCTTGCCGCCGTCCGAGATGATGTAAGCGCCCGCATCGTCGGATTCGGCGATTATCGTAAGCTCCTTGATCTTGCGTATTTTCTCGCTTTTCAGACCCGTGTAGCGCGAGTGCGGCGCGAAGAAATGCTTGTCGAAGCCGCGCACAAGCTCGCTGCCCGTATCGAGGACGGTGTGCTCGTAAATGCCCGAGAGCTTCTTTTCGAGCTCGTATTTCGGCACGCCGTAGTGATAATAAAGCCCCGCCTGCGCAGCCCAGCAGAGGTACAGCGTCGAGGTGACGTGTATCTTGCTCCATTCGAGTATGGCTGTCAGCTCGCCCCAGTAATCCACGTCCTCGTATTCCAGCTTTTCGACCGGCGCGCCCGTGATGATAAGCCCGTCGAAATACTTGTTCTCTATCTGATAGAACGGCTGATAGTTTTTCAGCAGATAATTCAGCGGCGTGTTCTTGTACTGATGTGTCACCAGCCTTACAAAGGTGACGTCCACTTGCAGCGGCGAGTTTGACAGCAGGCGCAAAAGCTGCTGCTCGGTGTCCTGCTTGTCGGGCATGAGGTTCAGTATAGCGATTTTCAGCTCGCGTATGTCCTGATGAACGGCGCGTTCCTCCGTCATCGCGAAGATGTTCTCCTTTTTGAGCTTTTCAATCACGGGTAATGATTCTTTTAATCTGATCGGCATATTATTCTTCCTCCTTAACGTTTTTGACTGTACTTAGATACTTTTTTATCTCCTCGATATAGCGCTCTCCCATTTCGCTGAGAACGCTGTATTTCTTGGTGATATAGCCTATCTCCATAACGCTGTTGGGATTCTGCTCGTCGTCGCGGAACGGAACTACCACGCAGCTGTCACCGTTCAGCTCCTCCGAGATTATCCCCGAGCAGAGCGTGTAGCCGTTAAGTCCTATCATCAGGTTCAGCATTGTTGCGCGGTCGCTTGCTTTGATCGTTCGCGGGTATATGTTCTCGCTGAGTATCTCCTCCGCGAAGAAGCTGCCGTCACCGCCGCTCTGTCTGAACGAAAGGCAGGGGTAGGGTTTGAGCTGTTCGAGGCTTATGGAGCTTTCTTTTGCGAGCGGGTGCTCCTTCCACAGGTAAACGTAAGCGCGGCAGCGTATCAGCTCGTGAAAGACAAGCTCATGCTCGCCCAGCAGCTTGGTTATGGCGCGGCGGTTGAGATTGTTCATGTAAAGTATTCCTAACTCGCTTTTCAGCCGCCCCACATCGTTTATGACGTTCAGCGTTTCCGTTTCGTATATCGCGAATTCGTACTCGGAGATGTCGAAGTGCTTCGCCATTTCTACAAACGCCTTTACCGCAAAGGAATAGTGCTGCGTTGAAACGCCGAACCTGCGCCGCAGCCCCGATTTATCGGCGTAGCGCTCCTGCAAATTCCTGAGCTGACCGTAAATGCTGCGTGCGCGTTCGAGGAAATCCCCGCCCTCCGCGGTGGGCGTAACGCCCTTGTGGGTGCGCAGGAACAGCTTTATGCCTATCTCGCTTTCGAGGTCTTTTATTGCGCCCGTGAGCGTCGGCTGCGAGATAAAGAGCTTCTCGGAAGCCTTGTTCATCGAGCCGCATTCGGCAATAGTTATAGCATAGTAAAGCTGCTGTATCGTCATTTCATCACTCCATAAAAAAAGCGGAAGAGATAAGTCACATCACTTCCGCTGTCCGTTATCGTTTTTCTGTTCGTTTTCTCACGCGAAAACGGCGCAGGATAAAGCAGACAGGAAGCGGCTCATCATGCGCATGACCATAGTTTTGTTTTCATAAGAATAGCTTTTCATGACAGGACGCTCCTTTCGCTTTTTGCTATTATATCATATCCTATCGGATTTGTCAAGTATAAGTGATATCGTTTCTATTTAGTGCTGATAATAGGTTTTGTCGATAACCAAAATATTATCTCATTTCTGCGATATGATCTCGTCAAGTATCTCGATAAAGCGTTCAAGCTCCCCGTCGGTCGTCAGATGCGAAAGGCTTATCCTCCATGAACTCAGCGCGTTTTTCCTGTCGTGAGATATAGCCATTACAGCCCGCGACGGGGTGTTCGCAACAGAGCAGGCTGACTTCACCGACACGCATACCCCGCGTTCGTCCATCAGTCGGCGCATTTCCTCGCCCTTGATACCGCTCACGCTGACGTTCAGAATGTGCGGCACTGCGTCGGCGGGGCTGTTTATCCTTATTCTTGCGTTCGCCGAAAAATGCTCACGCAGTCTGCGGTTCAGTTCTGCGACGCGGGCGTATCTTTCGTCGAACTCGCTCAGCGCGAGCCTTAACGCTTCGGCGCAGGCGGCAGCTGCGGGAACGTCGGGTGTGCCGCTTCGGTAGATAGTCGTGCTCGCGCCGCCGTGAACGAGCGGTTCGAGGACAACGTTTTTCGCCTTGTAAAGAAGCCCGCAGCCCTTTAAGCCGTAAAACTTGTGCGGCGCAAAGCTCGCTGTATCAACGCCCGAAAGGTCTATCCGCGTTTTGCCGACCGCCTGCGTCATGTCAACGTGCAGGCGGCAGTTCGGGAAGTCTTTCAGTATCTCCGCGATCTCGCTTACCGGCTGAACCGTTCCGAGCTCGCTGTCAACGGCGCAGACGGCGCACAGCACGGTGTCCTGTCTTAACAGCGTCCGGAGATGCGCAAGGTCTGCCTTTCCGTCGGGGAGTATGTTCACCAGGTCGATCTCCCAGCCCTGTTCCTGCAAGAACGTCAGCGCTCCGCTCACCGAGCTGTGTTCGAGAAAGGTCGAAACGATGTGCTTTCCCTTTCGACGTTCTGTGTGCGCGATACCCTTTATCGCAAGGTTGTTAGCCTCGCTCGCGCCGCTTGTCGGAATGATCTCATCGGGGGAAACGCCGAGCAGTTCTGCCATTTCCGCAAGCGACCTGTCGATAAGAGACTTCGCATTTCTTCCTGCGCTGTGTGTGGAATTTGGATTGGCAAAATCGGCTCTTGCCGCTTTCATATATTCACATAGCACCCGTTCGTCGGGCGGGGTGTCGGCGGAGTAGTCAAGATATATCGTTCCCATGTTTATTCGCCGCCCTCTGCTTTTGTTCCTCTTATGCTCATGCCATCCTCGTAATTGTCGAGGAAATGATGATACTCCTCACCGCGGTGATAGCTGATTATCGTTTGCAGGTTCACGTTTTCCACGCTGCGGAAAATATTCATATCGACTGCGGGATTTACAGCGCGAAGCTGTTTGAGCAGCGCTTTGATCTCCTGCCGTTTGGAGCCGCCTCCTCCGTTGTCGCACATCGTGCAGTTCTCGGTGAAGCGGCAGGCGCACTGAATGAATTGCAGATCGTTGTACTGCTTCCACTTGATGATGTCGGCTTCGCGCACCATGTACATCGGGCGGATAAGCTTCATACCCTCGTAATTCTCGCTGTGTATTTTCGGCATCATGGTCTGCACCTGCGAGCCGTAGAGCATACCCATGAGTATAGTCTCGATAACATCGTCGAAATGATGTCCGAGCGCGATCTTGTTGCAGCCAAGCTCCTTTGCGGTCTTGTAGAGATAACCTCTCCTCATTCTCGCGCATAGGTAGCAGGGGTGCTGATCGACCTTTGCCACGGCGTCGAATATCTGCGTTTCAAATACTTGTATCGGCACGCCCAGCAGCTCGGCGTTGCTGAGTATCTTTTGGTAATTTATCTCGTTGTAGCCGGGGTTCATCACAAGGAACACGACCTCGAAGGGCACCTTGGAATACCTTTGCAGGCGCTTCATGCACATCGCCATGAGCATCGAGTCCTTGCCGCCCGATATGCATACGGCGATCTTGTCGCCCTCCTTGATAAGCTCATATTCTTTTATGCCTTTAAGGAATTTCGCCCATATCGTGCGCCTGAATTTGTTGACGATCGTAAGTTCTATCTCGTTCGGGAGCTCCATTTTTATCACGCTTTCTCTATATGATCGGATATGATACAGTTACGGAGATAATTATATCACAAATACTATACTAAGTCAATAGAATTAATATGTTATTTACGATTAATTCATTGAATTATCGCGTGAAATGGTGTATCATAGAAAAAAACGGAGGTAGAATACTATGGAGGAAACTATCATAAAGCACATCTCGGCGGCTGATTTCGCGGCTGTTGACAAAAGCGGTATCACGGTGCTCGATCTGCGTGAACAGGACGAGGTGCTTATCAAGAAGCTTGACGGCGCGCTGAACATACCGTTCTCGAAATTCACGTCGCGGCTGTCTGAGGTTGATATCTCAAAGCCCGTTTACGTTATCTGTTCGACGGGCGACCTCAGCGAGGAGGTCACGGAGATACTGACCGACAGGGGCTACGACGCTTACAACATCGACGGCGGGTACAAAGCGTACAGCGAGCATATAAAGAACCTCCCGCCGAAGGAGCTCGATCTTCGCGGAGTGAGGTGTCCCGGTCCCGTAGTAAAGACCGCCGACGCGATGAGAAAAATGCAGAACGGACAGAAGGTGCATATCGTCGCGGACGAAGCCGCTTTCGCTTCGGATATTGCCGTATGGTGCGGCAGCACGGGCAACAGGCTCGTAAGTCTGCAAAACGACGGAAAAGAGATAACCGCCGTGATCGAGAAGCAGCCCACCTCAAAAGCCCCTGCCGCAGAACGCCCGAACGTAAAGACCTTCGTGCTTTTCAGCGGCGACCTTGACAAGACCATTGCAGCGTTCATCATGGCGAACGCCGCCGCTTCTATGGGCAGGCAGGTAACGCTGTTCTTCACATTCTGGGGTCTGAATATACTTCGCCGCCCCGAAAAAGTCAGCGTGAAAAAGAGCCTTGTGGAGAAGATGTTCGGCTTCATGATGCCGCGTGGAACGAAAAAGCTGGGGCTTTCGCGCATGAACATGGGCGGCATGGGCGCAAAAATGATACGCGCTGTGATGAAAAGCAAGAACGTGAATTCGCTGGAAGAGCTTATCGACTCTGCGAGAGCGCAAGGTGTGAGGATAGTCGCCTGTCAGATGTCTATGGATATTATGGGTATCCGGCAGGAGGAGCTTATCGACGGCGTTGAGCTGGGCGGTGCGGCTACGTTTATCGGCTCGGGCGAGCAGAGCGATATGAGTTTGTTTATATAAAGGAGCATAAACAATGATAACAAGAAACGACGCATTTGAACTTTTGAAAAAGTACAACAAGGATCATTTCCACTTACAGCACGCGCTTACGGTCGAAGCGGTGATGAAATGGTACGCTAAGGAACTCGGATATGAGGATAACGCGGAATATTGGGGGATAGTCGGGCTTCTGCACGATATCGACTTCGAGCTTTATCCCGAGGAGCATTGCCTTAAAGCTCCCGAACTGCTGAAAGAAGGCGGCGTGAGCGAGGACATAATACACGCGGTATGTTCCCACGGGTACGGGATAACCGTGGGCTGCGGCGTGACGATAGAAGTCGAGCCTGTACATGAAATGGAAAAAGTCCTTTTCGCCGCAGACGAGCTGACGGGGCTTATCGGTGCCGCCGCGCTTATGCGCCCTTCAAAGAGCACTAAGGACATGGAGCTGAAATCGCTGAAAAAGAAGTATAAGAGCAAGGGATTTGCGGCGGGCTGTTCGAGAGAGGTCATAGAGCGCGGAGCGGCACAGCTCGGCTGGGAGCTTGACAAGCTGCTTGATATGACGCTTCGGGCAATGGCAGACACGGAAGACGTTATCACACAGGAAATGGGTGAGCTTTGATATGGATTCGATACTCATAAAAGACACTACCCGCGAGCAGCGCGAGGAGATAATCCGCAGGTCTATGGACTGCGGCGGTGGTTGCGAGAACTGTTCGTCCTGCTGGCTTGGCGGCGGTTCGCCGTGGGATATGTACAAGGATTATATCGACGGCAAGAAGGAGATAGCGGAGATAAACCGCGAATACAACGCGAGGTTCCTGCGGGGATAGGACGTTCGCACTAAATAGAGTGATTAGTGGACAGGTCTATTAAAGAAATTATTCTTGGAAACGAACAAATGCAGCTTGATGTATGAAACTATTCGATGTTGAGTTTTTTCTGAAAAGCATTCCGCAGATATGATAACAATAAGAGCAGCACGGCGAATGTGTTGCTCTTACTCTTTGTCTATTAGACCTGTCCGCTAACAATCGTGCGGCGTATGGCAAAGGATTTTGCCATGATGCAAGGCGGACGACGAAAGCGGGCTGTCGCCCGGTGAGGAGGACAACGCAGCAGCATGGTAAAAGATTTTGTCATACGCTGTGCGAGGGTTAGCGGACAGGTCTACTATATCGCACAGCTTCCAAACAAGTGCTATTTTCCGAAAATGATCTTTCTGTATGTTCCGAATCTAAGCCACTTTTCAAAGAATTCGGGCGAGCCGTCGGTCGTTTCATATTCGTCGATAAACTCCGCAAAGGACTCGGCTGAATCGACGAGCGCTTCAAAGCCTCTGCCGTTCACCACGGGCTTACCCGTGTAGACATACTCCGGAAGCGGTTTGATCGCGGCAACGACTTTTCTGCGTATCTCGACCGCGATCCTGTCTCTCAGTACGATTATGTCAAAGCTGTCGGGATAATGATAGCTCTCGCCTCTGACGGGTATCGTGTCCCCGACGGTGTATGTTCTGCCGACGGTCTTGTATTTCAGTACGCCGAGACTTTCGGTGCTGCAACTGAATTCCTCGAATATATCTCCACGCGCTTCAAGCTCACCGCTGCTGAACGAGGCTCTATTGGAAAACTCTCCCGACTTGTCGTGAAGCACTTTGACAACTCCGCAGGCGGAGGTCATGTTCGTTACCCGGTCAATGAGTATCAGCTCTCCGAGTGTGCGGTGATACTCGAATTTATCAGTGACGATCGGCTCGGCGGTCACTATCTCGACCGTTGCAAGACCGTTCTTTTCAAGACTTTCCGCAGGCAGCTTTTCGCCTGTGTTCACATCGGTTTTGTACTTTATTTCCTTGACTACGCCGGGAATGGTCTTTGTGCCGAGCTTGACAAGATATTCCCCGCCTGCCGTCAGCTTATCGTCAGCCATCCACAGCAGCGAGACCGTCATACGCTTGTATACCGCGAGGTCTGTTCCGTTCACAAGTACGCTTCCGCGTGAAACGTCTACCTCTCTGTCAAGGCTTATCGTTACCGGCTGCCCGCTGCGGGCGGTCAGGCTGTCCTTGTCACCGACAAGAATACCTTTGACCCTTGCTTTTTCTCTGCCGGGGAGAACAGTAAGCTCGTCACCGACGCTTACGCTGCCCGATTCGATCTGTCCCTGAAAGCCTCTGAACGTGTGATTCGGGCGGCACACCCGCTGTACGGGCATATAGAAGCCCTGCTCCTCGTCTGTTCCCACATCGACGTTTTCGAGGTATTTCAGCAGGGGTTCGCCCGAATACCACGTCATTTTGTCCGAACCAATTGTAACGTTGTCCCCTTCGGTAGCCGAAAGCGGTATCACCTTGATATTGTGCAGATGCAGCTTCGTTTTCAGCTCGACGATCTGCTTTTCTATCTCACGGAAGCGTTCCTCTCTGTACCCCACAAGATCCATTTTGTTTACGGCAAACACAAAATGCCGTATTCCCATGAGCCTGCATATCCTTGCGTGCCTGCGCGTCTGAACAAGAACGCCCTGTGAAGCGTCGATAAGTATTACCGCAAGCTCCGCAAAGCTCGCACCGACTGCCATGTTGCGGGTGTATTCCTCATGACCGGGGGTGTCCGCGACGATAAAGCTGCGGCTGTCGGTCGTGAAATAGCGGTACGCCACGTCTATCGTTATACCCTGCTCGCGCTCCGCCATAAGTCCGTCGAGCAGCAGCGAATAGTCGATAGCGCCCTCGCGGCTGCCTACTCTGCTGTCAAGCTCCAGTGCCTTTTCCTGATCTGCGTAAATCAGCTTCGCGTCGTAGAGAATATGCCCTATCAGCGTGCTTTTGCCGTCGTCAACGCTGCCGCAGGTAATGAATTTAAGAAGTCCCTTCATCAGAAATACCCCTCTCTCTTTCTTCTTTCCATGCTGCCCGCAGCCTCGTTGTCGATAACACGCGAGGTGCGCTCGGAGGACACGGCGCTGAGCGTTTCCTCGATTATCTCGTCAAGCGTCGCGGCTGTCGATTCGATACCGCCTGTCAGCGGATAGCAGCCGAGCGTTCTGAACCTTACCGACTTTATCTCGGGAGTTTCTCCCTCGCGAAGCGGCAAACGTTCGTCATCGACCATGATGATATTTCCGTCACGCTCGACAACAGGTCTTTCGGCAGCAAAATACAGCGGTACGATAGGTATGTTTTCACGCCTGATATACTGCCATATATCCTTTTCCGTCCAGTTTGAGATCGGGAATACTCTTATGCTCTCGCCCTTGTTTATCCGCGTATTGTACAGCTTCCACATTTCGGGGCGCTGATTTTTCGGGTCCCATGCGTGGGCGCTGTTCCTGAACGAGAATATGCGCTCCTTCGCTCTCGATTTTTCCTCGTCGCGTCTGCCGCCTCCGAAAGCGGCGGTAAAGCCGTATTTGTTCAGCGCCTGCTTTAGTGCCTGAGTCTTCATTATATCGGTATACGCCGCACCGTGATCGAAGGGGTTTATACCCTGCTTCACGCCTTCCTCGTTGGTGTAGACAAGCATTTCAATACCGAGCCTTTTTGCTTCGTCGTCGCGGAATTTTATCATATCCTTGAATTTCCATGTCGTGTCTATATGCAGAAAAGGAAAGGTCGGCTTTTCGGGATAAAACGCCTTCATTGCAAGGTGCAGCATTACCGAGCTGTCCTTTCCGATTGAGTACAGCATTACGGGCTTTTCGCACTCCGCAGCCACTTCTCTTATTATATAGATCGCTTCTGCTTCAAGCTCGTCCAGATGTGACAGCTCACTCATTCATTTTTCCTCCTAATACTTATTTGATTCTCTGCGGTCGATGTCGATCTCTATCCTGCTGCCGTCAGGACGGTCTATCAGCCATTGCAGGATATTTCCCTCCGGCTCGGTGTGCAGCATACTTCCCGCGCCTCCTATATCCGCGCCGAGATAGAAGCTGATAGCATATACGGGACATTCCTTGATACAGGAAGTACAGCCCCAGCAGTCCTTCGGATATTTTATATACGCTTTTCCGTCCCCGTTCAGCTTGATGAGCGAACCGGGGCAGACAGTTTTGCAGCTGCCGCAGCCTATGCATTTTTCACTGTTTATCGCAATGCTCAAACGCTGCACCTCCTTCGTTAATATCGCGGAGAATTATCTTTATCTCTCCGTTTTCAAGAACGGAATTGACGAACTTTCTTCCGTAAATTTTGCTCTTTTCGGGATAGTCGAGATTTTCGGCAAAGCTGTGCCACCGCGTTTCCTTTCGCGCCCTTAAATGCGCGATGACCGAACGGCAGACAGTAAGCCGCTCTTTAAGCTCATAAATGTACATAAGCTCCTGATTATCGGCAGCTCTCAGCTGATCGGAAAGAGTGATAAGCTGACCGATCTTTCTTTCCGCGACCGCAAGCTGACTCTCGTTGTAGCGATAGCCCGTCTTTATTCCTCCTGCATAGCTGTCCATGACAGTCTGCATGGCTTCTTCAAGCTGCTCGGTCGTATACGGAGAAACGCCCGCTCCGAGGAATCTCTCCGCTTCGCCGATATGCGCCTTTATATCGCTCTTCTCAATGCTTTCGGGACTTTTATCCGCGATATATCCTATCATCGAAAGAGCCGCTATCTCGCCCTCCGCAAGAGCACCCGTAACGTATTTCTGCGGACATCCTCCCGCAGCGTCTCCCGCAGCGTAAAGTCCGCCTATCGTAGTAGCCCTGTGCGTATCTACCCAAAAGCCCGAAGCTGTGTGACCGCCGACGATGTACGGCTCCGTTCCCTCGATCTCCACATTCTGCTGCGATGGATCAAGTCCGCTTTCTATCCATTTGAGGGTTTGCGAGGGAGCCATGTTCAGATATGCTTTCAGCAGCGATTCGTCCTGTTCCTTTGTGATCCCTTCGGTGCGGAGATAGCAGGGACCTCTGCCTTCCGCGTTTTCCCTGACCGTTCCGTATACCCGCTCGGAGGTGGTAAGTCCGTATTTGCTTTCGTAGACCTCTCCGAGAGAATTTATCTGCCTTGCGCCGACGCCCTGTGCAAGAGTGCCTGTCGGGGCGATAGTATCCTTGCAGCGCAGAGCGATGAACCTCATTTCAAAAGTCGTCATCTCCGCGCCCGCTTTTATGCCCATAGCGTATCCCGCTCCCGTGTTAAAAGGCGGATACCACATCTTATGCCGCGAAAAACCGGGATTGTTCGGCTTGTAAAGTCCTGCCGCTCCGCCCGATGCTATCAGCACCGCCGACGCTTCGATGATATAGAACGTTTCGTCCTCTATCCCTATCCCGTAAGCACCGAGCACCCTTCCGCCCGAAACGGCAAGGTCTGTGATATTCACCCTGTTCAGAACGGTGGTATTACCGAGCTTTCCGACCGCTTCCGCAAGCAGCGGCTTGATGTTTTCGCCGTTTATCTTAAGATTGCGGTCTCCGCGGGTGACATATTTTCCGTTTTTATCCTTCAGAATAACAAGTCCGAGCTTTTCAAGGCGTTCCGTGACGGCGTTCAGCCGCTCTGACATTGTGAGCAGCAGATCCTCGCGCACTATGCCGTCTGCATCTTTTTTCGCGTAATCGACGTAATATTGCGGCGTTTTTCCCTCCGTGATATATGCGTTGAGAGCGTTCACGCCCGCCGCAAGACAGCCCGAGCGTTTGATGTGTGCCTTTTCGCATATAAGCACTTTGGCGTCGGAGTTTTCGGCGATCGTCAGCGCGGCATAGCACCCCGCCGTTCCGCCGCCGATAATAAGTATATCCGTTTTAAGACGTTTTGTTTTCATATAAATCCACCATTTTAAACTCTATGTCTGTTCAGCAGGAAAAGACCGCCCGTCTCCGAGCGGTCGGATCCGCAGGTCAGATCACTACCGATTCTTCTCTCAGTGAACTGTTTTGCAGCAGATAAGCCTTGTCACCCTTGGTCACAAAAATGCGGTAGATAAATACATCGACCTTTTCACCTACGCTGACAAGTTCCTGTTCAAGCTCGCGCCTTGCCACAAAGTGCGAGCCGTTCGATTCCACGCCCACCTCAATGTAGTTGCCGCGGAAGGACACTCTTTCCACCGTTGCTTCGACTGCCGAGGTCTTGAATTTCTGGAACTCGTTTTTCTTTGTCAGCTTGACAAATTCGGGACGGACTATCGCCTTGTCTATCTCTCCGATCGGTTCAAAGCTCTTGAACTTTCTGTAATCCTCAAGATACCCCGTCTGACCGAAGAAAGCAGCGGTAAACGCCGTCTGCGGGTCGCGGTATATCTCGATAGGCGTACCCTGCTGCTCGACCCTTCCGTTATTGGTAATGATTATCTCGTCAGCGACCTCAATAGCCTCGTCCTGATCGTGCGTTACAAATATGCTTGTAATACCGAGCTTTTCGATGATCTGTTTCAGCCAGCTTCTGAGCTCCTGCCTGACCTTGGCGTCTATCGCGGCGAAAGGCTCGTCAAGCAGCAGAAGATACGGATTAGGCGCGAGAGCTCTTGCAAAGGCGACTCTCTGCCTCTGACCGCCCGACAGCTGACTGGGGTATCTTTTTCCGAGTCCCGAAAGCCCTACGAGATCGAGCAGCTCGTTCACACGGGTCTCGATATACTTTTTGTCCTTCTGTGCGTAGGGACCGTATTTAAGCCCGAAAGCTACGTTATCGAACACGGTCATATATCTGAAAAGGGCATAGTTCTGGAAAACGAAGCCAATACCGCGTTTGCTTGCGGGAATGTCGTTTACCACCTTTCCGTCGATGATTATTTCGCCGCTGTCGGGAGATTCAAGCCCCGCGATCATTCGGAGGATAGTCGTTTTTCCGCTTCCCGACGGTCCCAGCAGACCGATGAGCTTACCCCTTTCTATGCCAAAGCTGACATCGTCCGAAGCCTTGAAATCGCCGTAGCTTTTATTGATGTTTTTCAGCTCCACATAAGCCATATTTTATACACCTCCCGACTTTGTCTTAGCGTTGTGTTCAAATATATTTCTTGCCACGAGGATAACGACCGCCATTATCACGAGTATCGACGATACCGCAAAGGCAGGCACCCACTCAAAGCCCTGAAACAGCACCTCTACATACAACGGAAGAGTATTGGTCTTGCCGCGGAGATGTCCCGAAAGCACCGATACAGCTCCGAATTCACCCATTGCTCTTGCAGTGCAAAGCACTACTCCGTAAAGGAATGCCCATTTGATGTGAGGAAAAGTCACCTTTGTGAATATCGTCCAGCCGTTTGCGCCCATAAGTGCGGCAGCCTCTTCCTCGTCAGTACCCTGCGCTTCGAGCACGGGGATAAGTTCTCTGGAAATGAACGGGAATGTCACAAATACGGTAGCAAGTATCACGCCGGGGACAGCATATACTATCTGAATGCCCGCCTGTTTAAGATACGGATAGATAACGCTCTGCCTTCCGAATACGAGGACGAAGATCAGACCTGCGATTATTGGAGACACGGTAATGGGAACGTCTATAAGCGTCGTTAGTATCTTCTTTCCTTTAAAATGAAACTTCGTTACCGCCCACGCGGCGAACAGTCCGAAAACGGTGTTTATCGCAAGAGCGGAAATGGTAGCTTCAATAGTCAGCCATATCGCGCTTTTGGTATAGTCGTCCGTTACGGCTGCCTTGTAAGCCGCCCAGCCCTGCTTTAAAGCTTCCTTGATGACCGTTGCGAGAGGCAGAAACATCATGACGAATATGAAAAGCACGCTTATCCCTATGAGAAAGTACCTTACAGCCTTTGCGGCCGCGCTGTCCTCATGGATAAGGTTAGGGCTCGCGGTGCGTGATACGACCGACTTTTTTACGGCTGTGCCGCTGCTTTTCTTTTCTGCGTTAGCCGGGACCGGTATCGCTGCTGATGCCATATTACCTGCCTCCTTTCAGTATCTTTGAATTTCTCACCTGTATCATATTTACCGCGAAAAGCAGAGTAAACGAGAATATAAGCATGATAAGCGCTATTGCGGAGGCGCTGCCGTAATCGTATTCCTGGAGCTTTGCCATGATTATGAGCGGCGTTATCTCGGTATTGTAGGGCTGATTGCCCGCGATGAATACAACGCTCCCGTATTCGCCGATGCAGCGCCCGAGCGCGAGACCGAAGCCCGTGAATACGGCGGGTCTTATCTCGGGGAATATTATCCTGCGGAAGATGACCGCACGGCTCGCGCCCATAACACCCGCCGCCTCCTCATAAGTGCCGTCGAGCTTTTCGAGCACCGGCTGAACGGTCCTCACGACAAAGGGGATACCCACGAACACCAGCGCGAACGTTATGCCTATGCGCGTGTAAGCGATCTTTATCCCTACGCGGTCGAACAGTCTGCCTATCCAGCCCTTGTCCGAGGTCAGCGCCGTAAGAGAGATACCCGCAACGGCTGTTGGGAGCGCGAAGGGCAGCTCGATCATTCCATCGATTATCCTGCGTCCCGGGAAGTCGTATCTCACAAGTACCCACGCAAGCACCACGCCCATTACCGCGTTGATAAGCGAAGCGATAAATGCGGTGACAAAGCTGACCTCAAAGCTCGCAAGCACTCTTTTGTTTGTGATAACGTCAATAAATTCACCGAATGACAGCCTGCCCGTAAATACCGCAAGCGAGGCAAGCGGGATTATTACGATAACGCTGAGCATTGTTATCGTTACCCCGAGCGACAGCCCCAGACCGGGTATTACCCGTTTGCTCTTTTCCTTCATGATATTTCTCCGTTCATTCCTTTTCGTAGATCTGGTCGAATAATCCTCCGTCCGCGAAGTGCTTTGCGAAGGCTTCGTCCCAGCCGCCGAAATCATTGATCGTAACAAGGTTGATATTCAGATCGAACACATCGCCGAACTCTTTGAGTATATCGGGATTGGTCGGTCTGTAATAGTTATTTCCCTCTATCCTCTGCGCTTCGTCGGAATAGAGATAATTCAGATATTCCTCCGCGGCTTCTCTTGTTCCTCTCTCATCGACTACCTCGTCCACGACTGCGACCGAGGGCTGCGCGAGTATCGAAATGCTCGGAGTTACTATCTCATATTCATCGGGAGCGTCCTTCAGCGAGAGATAAGCCTCGTTCTCCCAGGCAAGCAGCACATCTCCTTGTCCGTTTTCCACAAAGGTAGTAGTCGCGCCTCTCGCGCCCGAATCGAGAACGAGCACGTTGCCAAACAGCTTTTTGATAAAGTCCTTCACCTGTTCCTCGTCGTTGTTGTACAGCTTCTGTGCATAAGCCCACGCAGCGAGATAATTCCATCTTGCGCCGCCCGACGTTTTCGAATTGGGAGTTATGATGCCTATATCGTCCCTTATAAGATCGTCCCAGTCGTGAATGTTCTTGGGATTGCCTTTTCTTACAAGGAATACTATCGTAGAGGTGTAGGGAGCGGAATCGTTCGGGAACTCGGAAAGCCAGCCTTCCTGAATGAGCCCCGCCTTCTGTACTTCCTTGACATCGTATTCGAGAGCAAGCGTCACAACGTCGGCTTCAAGACCGTTCGCTACTTCAAGCGCCTGCTTGCCCGAGCCGCCGTGCGACTGAGTTATCTCGATATCCTTGCCCGTTTTCTCTTTATAATGCTTTGCAAACGCTTCGTTGTACGCCGCGTAAAGCTCGCGGGTGGGGTCATAGGACACGTTTGTCAGAGTGACCTTTTCAGCCTTTTCGTTCTTTTCGCCGGTATCGCTGTTTGTCGCAGCAGAAGCTGTCGCACCGCAGGACGAAAGGAACGACGCCGCTATGACGGGGGTAATTACTGCCGCTGCTATCTTGTATAAATTCTTTTTCATAAATAAAGACCTCTTTTCCATGTTACTTTTTCTTTTTTCATACTTTTCTTTCGGAGATTCGGATAACGCACATTTCAACAGCGTATCATTCCGCCTGCCGATCTTCCGGGAATATTCATTGTACTTCACCTTTCCTTCGGTAAAAAAATAAGGCTGCATTATACAGGCGAACACCTGTAAAACACAGCCTCCGGTCGTCCGGTCAGCAATATACTATTACTCGATAGGAATTATATGTTTTGCTTAATGCTATAATTATATTTTATTTCCGAGCGTTTGTCAATAGTATTTTTTTATTTCGTAGACTTGAACAGTATCAAAGAAACAATGTAAAAAAGTTTTTGTAAATATTCTCTATACCTGTTTTGTGGGAAATCAAATATCGCGCAATACGGCGATTTTAAACCAGCAGAGCGAAAAAATTTAGAAAAAAATCGTATTGACAAAGCCGCTCTCACATGATATAATTACCAAAAAATTCTGCGAGGTGACGATCGTGTCCGAGACTAACGGAAAGCTGACAAAGATACCCGACGATGTATATGAGCTGCTCTTAAAATATTTGCAAAGGATACAATTCGGTTCGGTAAGCCTTGTGATACAGAATGGCAAGGTCGTACAGATAGAATGCAGCGAAAAGATCAGGACAGACAAGAAATGAAGTTAAAACTGCCGAGCCACGGTTCCGGCAGTTTTGTTTTTGAGCTTAATCTAATGACAACGTTATCAAATTTTGTCCTTGACATTTATCGTTTATTGATGTATAATACTTGGCTATAAATAGTTTACATATATTCACTATTTGCCTATAAATTCAATTTAGAATAGTTAAAAATTATTTCTATACTACTCTTATTACTTTTCATGGAGGGAGCGCCTTGTACCGCGTCATTCTGCTTATTGATAATGATGTGCTCGAAAAAGAACTCCGCTCTCTCAGTGTGTGGAGAGACTCGGGCTGCTTTGAGATAGCCGGAAAGATGACCTACGCTGATATTGATGAGCTTTCAGGATTTGAGCTTATAATAGCCGGGGAAAAGACCGGTCTGGAGCTGCTGCGAACGGCTCAGCTCAGAAGAAAGCGTCTGCGCGTCGTTCTGTGCGGCAGTACCGGCGATTTTGAGAGCGCAAGACGCGGGATAGTACTCGGTGCTTACGATTATATAACGTACCCGTTCGACCTTTTGCAGATCTACACGCTGCTGTCGCGTGCGGCAAACGAACTCAGAGTGAGCGAGGTCGAAGACCTTATCGCGCTCGATCAGCTCAAGGAATATTTCTTTGACCGAAGCGAAGTATATTACAGCTGTTTTGACAAACTGCGCCGCAGACTTCTTTCGGGTGAGGATATAAAACGCTCAGCCGAAAGGCTGGAGGGCTTTTATGAAAGTATACGGAAGGAAGCCTTCGAGCGTTATCATTGGCTTGATCTTTATTCGGGCGAGATAACTATCCGTCCCGAAAGACTGCTGACCGAACGTGAACGCTTCGAGCTCACCGCTGCAAGGATAACGGCTCTTTTCGGAGATCTCTGCGAGCTGTATCCCCGTCACAGCGAACAGCTTGAAGACGTTATAGCTTCGATATTGAATTACCCCGAAGGCGACCTAAGACAAAAAACGCTTTCGGCACAGCTTCATATAAACAGCACATATCTCAGTACGGTATTTCTCGCGCAGACGGGTATCCGCTTTGTAGAGTATGTAAATACCGTGAAGCTGAAAAGAGCGGCGTGGCTGCTGACATATACAAATATCGGCATAACCGAGATAGCCAAACGGCTGGATTATAAGGACAGCTGAAAAAGCAAGGGCTTCAGGCAGTGATACTTTGTACCTGCAACCGCACGGAGCTTTATTACTGCGGGAACGGATCTGATTCCGCTGTAAAGATATTGTCCGAACGAAGCGAGATACCCGCAGACGAGCTGCTCCCATATACAGATATTTATCGTAACGAAAGAGCGATAACGCACCTGTTCCGGGTAGCCGGTGGACTGAGCTCGATGGTGATCGGCGAGGACGAGATACTTCACCAGACCAAAAAGGCATATCAGCTTGCCGTATCGTGCGACGCAGTGAAATATGAGCTCAACCGCTGCTTTCAGGACGCTATTGCCTGCGGAAAAAAGATACGTTCGGAAACATTTATCTCTCAGATACCGCTCTCAACTGCGACCATCGCGGCAAACGCGGCGGCTGATCTCGGCGGGAGCGTCAGAGTGCTTGTGATAGGCGCAAGCGGGAAAATAGGCTCTTCTGTGCTGAAAAATCTGCTTGCTCACAAAAACGTATCGGTCTCGGCAACATCGAGGCGGCACGGAACCGACATAGCCTTCGGTGAGAAGGTACGGGTCGTTGATTTCGCAAACAGATATAGCGAGATAGATCTTTGTGACTGCGTTATAAGCGCAACGTCGAGCCCGCATCATACAGTCACGCTGCATGAATTAAAGTCAAACAAAGTTCGGGGGAAAAAGCTGTTTATTGACCTTGCCGTCCCCGCGGATATAGACAGCAGCATAAACGGCTTCGACGGCTCGGAGCTTATCGACATTGACTGTATCGGCAGACTTGCGGAACAGAACAGCAGTTCCCGGCGGGACAAAGTGGGAGCCGCTGCCGTTATTATCGGCAGAGAGACCGACAGATTGAAAAAAGAATTGCTGTATCACCGGAACGAGCTGCTTCTGAACAGTGCGGAAAGAGTTTTGTCCTCCGAACCGCGAAGTGCGATATTTGCATTGAAAAAACGGCTTGATGCAGCGGAATTTGAAGCGGTGCTTAATATTCTTACGGAGCTTTGAGATGGGGTACTTTCCGTTTTTTATCGACATCAGGGAGAAAAAATGTCTTATTGTGGGCGGCGGAAAGGTCGCGCTCAGAAAGGCAGAAAAGCTGTTCGCCTTCGAGCCGCAGATAACGGTCGTCGCTCCCGAAATATGCGGGGAGCTTGCCGAAATGAACATAAAAATCGAGCGAAGGGTGTTCCGCGCAAGCGACCTGCTCGGTGTTTTTATGTGTATCGCCGCGACAAACGACAGGGCTGTCAATCACCGTATTTACAGGCTATGCACCAAAAGAGGTATACTTGTCAACTGTGTTGATGACCCGAAATACTGCGGATTTATCTTTCCGTCGCTCGTATCGAAAGGAGATATTTCGATAGGTATCAGCACGTCGGGAAGCGCACCCGCTTTTGCAAAATATCTCCGCGGGAAAACAGAGGAAATGCTTGACGAGCGCACGATGTCGGCTGCCGCTTTCTTAAAGAACGTCCGCGGTAAGAGCGTCAGCGGGCTTGAAAGCGAAGCGGATAAGGCAAGAGCCGCCGAAGCAATCATCGGACTTTTTCTGTCATCGGAAACGGAACCCGACGAAAATATCATTAATGAGCTTATCGAAAGGATAAAGCAAGGGCATGGATAAAATTTTAAGGATAGGCACCCGCGGGAGCAGACTTGCTCTTGTGCAGACGGAGCTTGTGAAAAAAGCGGTCTCGGAACGGTTCCCCGATATAAAGTGTGAGACGGTCGCGATCAGGACTAAAGGCGATATAATCCGCAACAAGCCTATCTCGGAGCTTGGCGGTTCGGGCGTATTCGCGGGAGAGGTCGAAAGAGCGCTTCTCTCGGGAGAAATAGATATTGCCGTTCACAGCGCAAAGGATCTTCCGACGCTTCTTGCGAACGGGCTTGAGGTGCGCTGCGTACTGAAACGTGCAGATCCCCGCGATATTATACTGTTTCGCAAAGGCACAGACCCGATGTTTGGAAGTCCCGTTATCGGTACGGGAAGCGTAAGACGGCGGGCGGGCTTTCGGAATATCTTTCCCGATTCGTCGCCGCGTTTTCTCGATATTCGCGGAAACGTTGATACCCGCATAGAAAAGCTGCGTTCGGGAGCTTATGACGCGATAATACTTGCGGCTGCGGGACTTGAACGGCTCGGACTGCTCCCGTTTGACGATAAGGATATAAGCTGTGAAATGCTTCCTCTTGACAGATTTCTGCCCGCGCCTTGTCATACTATTCCTCGACCAAATTCGCAACAATCTTCACCACCCTGAACACGATTGCCGTCGTCTTCCTCCTCGACTAACGCCAGTTAGCCTTCGTCGTCATCCTTGGCACTCGTGTTCATGGCGGCGAATCTTGTCACGAATTTGGTCGAGGAATAGTATCAGGCGATAATCGCAGTCGAAAGCCGGGCGGGAGAGTTTACGGAGCTTCTCGGAGCGGTAAACGACCGGGATACTTATGTCAGCTTTTGCGCCGAAAGATACGTTTTGCAGCTACTTGGAGGAGACTGTTCAAAGCCCGTGGGAGCATACTCGTCTGTCGGAGGAGGAAGGATAGCTTTGTCGGTCGGCATGGGCGGAACGCCCTTGACAGCAGGGGGTGAAGCCGATGAATTTCGTGAGCTGGCGGAAGGGCTGGTGAAGCAGCTTTGATCGGAACGGTATATCTTGTCGGAGCGGGCTGCGGAGGAAGAGAGCTTCTGACGCTCAGAGCGCAGAGCCTTCTTAAAAACTGCGACGCCGTTATTTACGACGATCTTATCGACCCCACGATACTTCTTGAAGCTCCGAACGCGGAAAAGCTCTCCGTCGGAAAGCGTGCGGGAAAACACAGCGCACCGCAGGAGAGAATAAACGAGATCATTATAAAGAAAGCACTTGAGGGGAAAACCGTTGTGAGGCTGAAAGGCGGCGATCCTTTCGTATTCGGCAGGGGCGGCGAGGAGGCACAGGCACTCGAAGAAAAGGGCATACCATACGAGATAGTGCCGGGCGTATCATCGTGTATCGCTGCTCCCGGGCTTGCGGGTATCCCCGTCACGCACAGAGGTCTATCCCGCAGTTTTCATGTGATAACCGCTCACACAGCCGAAGGACTTAACGGGATACATAAATACGCGGCGCTTGACGGCACGCTGATATTTCTTATGGGACTTTCTCTTCTCGGCGAAATAACAGCCTCGCTTATTCAAGGCGGTATGTCTGCCGGAACGCCCGCCGCTGTTATTTCCAAAGCGGGTTCACCGGAGCAGAAAACGGTTCGCGGGAACCTGTCCGATATTGCCGAAAAGACCGCTGCCGAAAGCCTTGAAGCGCCTGCGGTCATTATCGTGGGAGATACGGCGGGGCTTAATCTTTCGGGGAAGAGACTTCTGCCGCTTGCGGGAGTTTCTGTCGCAGTAACCGGAACAGAGCGCTTTGCCGACAGAGTATCGGCGGGATTATCAGCGCTCGGTGCTTCTGTGTACAGAGCTGCGGTACTTCGTCCGATTATTTCGGACGATACATCGGCGCTCGACAAAGCGCTCGGAGAATTAAATAACTATTCGCGGCTTGCGCTCACAAGTGCCTGCGGCGTTGATATTCTTTTCAGAAGAATGAAGGCTCTCGGCATAGATATACGTTGTCTTACCGGCGTTGAGATCGCGGCAGTCGGCAGCTCGACTGCGGAACGGCTGCGGTCACACGGGCTTATCCCGTCGATAGTTTCCGCAGGCAGCGGCAAAGCCCTTGCGCGGGATATTTCCGCAGCGGGAAATAAAGGCAGGGTGCTTATACTGCGTGCCGAAAGGGGCTCGTTGGAGCTTACTGATATTCTGTCAGAAAGCGGAATCGGGTATAACGATATACGGGTCTACGATGTTCGAGGAGAGAGCGTTCCGGGCGAGGTCGGCAGCGACTTTATCGT
>CACYSH010000038.1 GCA_902776945.1 uncultured Ruminococcus sp. | reverse complement strand
TAAATGGAAAGATAAAAATTTCTTTGAAGAATCTCCGCATGAAGTGATGTACAATGAGATAAACGACGGCGATGTGCGCTTTTTGTGGGCAAGCGCCACCTTGGTGGACGACAATGGTAACGACGTTGTATTTTACGATGAAGGCAAGCTCGGATATTTAGTATTTAGCGTTAAGGATACCGCCGCTTTAGGAAGCACCACAATATCTGTTGTCCGGGATTCCATGAAGGCAGTACGCAGTCTTGGAACAAATGAAAAGCGTTACAATAATGTAGATGTGCCGTCTGTCGTGAACGAATGCTCGGTCGATATCATTGATTCAAAGACTATATCCGAAGTCAAAGTTGGATTGGAACATTCGAAGTTCGTTTACACGGGCAAGCCGCATACCCCTGCTGTAACAGTTGCCGATAAGAGCAAAACTCTTAAAGAAGGCGTTGATTATACGGTTTCCTACAAAAACAACGTAAATGCGGGTACGGCTTCCGTTATCCTTACCGGAATGGGCGATTACAGCGGCAGCGTTACCAAGACATTTGAGATAAAGCCGAGGAACCTGTCAGATGTGGTCGTAAAGCTTTCTTCACGCAATTTTGATTACGACGGAACGGCAAAGACCCCAAAAGTAACAGTCACAGACGATGAGAAAAAGCTTGCTCTCAATACTGATTTCAAGGTATCGTTCAGTAATAATGTCGATGCGGGTACGGCAGGGGTCACTGTTGTCGGAATAGGCAATTACACCGGCAGCGTTACCAAGACATTTGAGATAAATCCGCGCAACCTGTCCGATATGATCGTAGAGCTTTCCTCTCGCAGATTTGATTACGACGGAACGGCAAAGACCCCCAAAGTAACGGTCACAGACGCTGCGAAAAAGCTTGTTCTCAATACTGATTTCACGGTATCGTACAGCAATAATATCGATGTGGGTACGGCATGGGTCACTGTTATCGGAAAAGGCAATTACACCGGAGAAATCAAGCTGGAGTTCCGCATAAAGAATATCCCCACCGGCAGTCTGAACAATGATGATAAGGTAGATGTTGATGATCTGGTTCTGATGCAGCAGGTGGCAGCAGGTTGGAAAGTTGGCGTTGATCCGATTTTAGCCGATGTTGATGGCAACGGTGAAATCGATATAAACGATCTGATATTGATGCAGAAAAAGGTAACGGGTTGGAAAGTTACTTTTGCGTAAAATAACAGATCAAACTGTATTTGTTAAGGTGAGGTCACTGTATCTGCTATAAGTACACGAAAATTCCCGATCATGACGTTCCTCTTATTTTATGAACAAAAAGGCGCTGTATCCTTGTGATACAGCGCCTTTGTCTAATTTCAATCGCTGTTTCCTTAGATGTTATACTATTTTATCATCACTCCGTAGATAATCTTGACGGCTATCGTTTCGTCACGCTTATCTACGCATTGATGATTTAAATAGTATTAATTCAATTTTGATTTTTCTTTTTGTTGGCATTTTAATCAGCAGGCTCTTGATTACGTTTAGTCGGCGAATAAGCCTTTTTAGGGACAGCTTTTCGGGCTGTCCGTATTTTTTGCGCTGATCGGCTACAATCTGCGATTAAATCTATTGCTAAATTGGAGAAATAAAAAAATGGAAAACATCAATGTAAGAACGTTCATGGATACTCTTTCGGACGAGGTAAGAGAAAAGGTAATGGCTTGCAGAACAAGTGAGGAGCTTGAAGCCGTTTTCAACGCGGAGGGCATCGACCTTGACGCTTTCTGCGAGGTGGAAGAGGATCGTGAGCTTTCTCTGGACGACCTTGAAAATGTATCGGGCGGCAGGGGCTTTATCCCTTCGGCACTGGTAGCTATCATCATGTTCACGAGCGCGGCTCCCGTGCTTTCCTCGGCGGACATTGTAAAGGTTGACGAGAGCATCAACGTAGTCGTTAAGTTGAAAAATGACGAGAACGCGGTCATCAGGAAAGCCGTGAGCGGTCTTAAAAGGAACACCAACGTTGTCGGCGATTACAACGGTCATGACCTTATGTTCTACAGGATCAGGGTATCCGACGACTGCGCTCTGAATATGTTCTATTCCGACGGTATTTTCGAGGACGACTTCACAATATATAACGAACACATGGCTTCCGTCTCCATGACCATGACCCACGCTTCCTGCATGAAAACTTGTTTATCCACTCAACACGATCTGTAAACGATTCATATTCGGAACATACTGTCAGCACATAGTTCCCGGTTTCAATAGTATAAAAATGCAGATTTGCACAGTCTATCCCTTTACAGGACACGCAAATTTCGGAACCAATATCAACACAAATGTTTTTAGGAGAAAGCTCAAGCCCTATTCCGAGATATTTTACAAAGCTCTCCTTTACTGTCCACAGAAAGGTATATCCTGCCGATTTGTCTTTATATTTTGACAAGCTCTGTTTCACTTCGCCGCTGTTAAATATCTGCGTGACCATCAGCTCATCAAAATCAACGCTTTTTTCTATGTCAACGCCGACAGGGCGGTCGGAAAACGCACATACCGCCATGCTCTCTGAATGTGATATGTTAAAAAATACATCGCTTTTATCTTGTATAAAGGGCTTTCCGTTTTTAGAGTATGCTATTTTTTCATCTTCCAAACCTAAGTCATCAAGCCCTTTTTTCAACAGTATTCCCGCCCCAAGAGAAAGTCTTTGGTCTTTATGAAATTTAAATCTGTCTATCTTTTTTTTGCGTTCTTCCGGCATTTTGTCGTAATTCTGCATAAATAAATCTTCATCGGTCAGTATTTCGGTATTCATTACCATGAGCCTGTTTATGTTCATTGTTATTTTCCTTTGCCGTCTGCGTCAAACACCATTGTCAGTACATTGCTGCCGCCAATTCGGTTGTAGATCATATCTTTGGAGTTCTTACGCGCAAATATGATGCCCATTCCTCCCATGTCCATTTTTTCAAATTCCGTGTTCTCACGCTCTGCTTTTACCGGGTCAAACTCTTTGCCGTTGTCGGTGTATGTTATCTGCCATGTGCTTCCGCTGCGTTTACAACTGAAACCGATCTCGTCTGTTCCCGAATAGCTCACTATGTTTATGAAGATCTCTTCACAGGCAAGGATAATGCTCTTTGTACGGTCGCTTTCACCCAGCTGTGACAGGATAGCTTCTTTTACCGCCCTGAATGATCTTATGTCAGGAGGAAGGATAGTCTTGTCATTTCCGTTGTCTTTACAGATCACCGCAAGACAGGTTATGTCGTCAAACTGATCCGTTCCGTTTGTGTACTCCAGAACCGACTGTACGGTGTCGCCGACGATCGCCCGTGCGTCATAACGTTCGGCATTATCCCGGTATTTCCCGAAAACGGTCTCTTTTAATCTTTCTCTGCCGTACTGGCGTTTATCGGTATCTATGGCTTCGGTTATCCCGTCAGTATACAAAAGAATCCCCTCTCCGTCAGGCAGCACAAGCCTTTCGTCGGTAATATCGGAATCCTCAAACAGCCCTATTGCTATCCCGTTCATGATTTTAAGATATGACGGCTCTTTCCCAAGCATAAGCGGCGCTTCATGTCCCGCGTTCGCAAAGGTGACTATACCGCTCTCGGGGTCGATCGTCATTGCAAAAACAGTAGCAAACATATTTCCCGGATTGGAAACGCAAAGCTCACGGTTCACGAGATTGAGAGTGTCCGCAGGAGTGCATCCCGCCCTGATCTTTTCCCTGATAGATGTTTTTACCATAGCCATGAACAGGGCTGCGGAAATGCCTTTGTCTGAAATGTCTCCGACTGCAATGCCAATTTTTCCGTTGTCCAAACGGAAAACATCGTAGAAATCGCCGCCGACCGTTCTCGCCGCAAGCATAGTTCCATATATATCGAGCCGTTCTTCCGACAGAGAATATTCCCGGGGAACTATCCCGCTCTGAATCTTTCTTGCCACATCAAGCTGTGTCTGAGTATAGATATGCTCCCTTGTAAGGGTTTCTATGTCGCTTACATAATGGTCTATGTCCACCGTCATTTTTTCGAATGCGTTCTCTATTTCCGCGATCTCGTCCGGATATACTGTTTTTCGCTTGTCGGTACCGATACTTACCTTTCTTTCTGTGGCAAATACCCTCATTCGTTCCGACAGAGCCAAGATCGGCAGCGCTACTGTCTTTCTTATAAGCAGCAGAGCGATCACATAAGTAAGCGAGAATACTAAGATACCGAGCAGCATCAGAGTTATAAGGTTGCGGGTCGCTATAAGTCTGACATCTTCTATGGGATCGTCGGCACCGATAAGGGCAATTATCCTGTTTTCTTTGTCAAGCACGGGAACGATAGTCATACAAACCCACCCGTACTCATTATCTATCAGCTCGAAGTCTTCGTCCTTGTCCCTGTTCAGAACGTTTATCTCCGCCTGATGAAGCGCTGCTTTCCGTACCGAGCCAAGTGGGTACTCTGTCTGCAATCGCATATCGTCCTCGTCGGTTTCTGCCGCGCAGACAATGTAGTGCCTGTACCCGTCTTCATCTACCGTAAAAAGGTACAAATATCTGAGAGTCGCTTTTTTACAGATAAAGCGAAATGTCTTGTGGACACGTTCCCTTAATGCCTCGTCTTCATACAGGGCTTTAAGATTTTCCTCCGAGCCTATGGCTGTCAAAGCAGCTGTGGTCGCCGCTTCGGATACCTCTACGCTGTGTGATTCGGCATTTTTAAGCATATAGTTATAGCTGAACGAGAAAACAGTCACAGCCGAGAGCAAAAGCGAAGCCAAAAACAGCAGCGCAATGTGCGTCAGGATAGATGCTTTTATCTTCATATCATTTCTATTGCTCAAATTTCAGTTTCTTGTCAAGCCCCAATGTGCTTAGAACGTCCATTATCACAGGCTGAACATTTTTCAGCGTCATTTCGCCGTTCATGCGTTTATAGGTAGCGATGACCTGTCTTATCCCTGCGGAGGACATATATTCAAGCCCTGCCATATCAAGCACCAGACTTTTTACATCGGGAGCGAGTGCGTCTACCTCAATTGCAAGCTGCGGAGCGTTCTCTGTATCCATCCAGCCTTTCAGGATAAGCGTTGTGCAGCTGCCGTTAACTTCTTTCTCAATTGTCATCTTAATTTACTCCTCTGAAAAATTTTATTTTATAAATGAATGTTGCTGATTTGCACAGATTCAGAATATCACAAGGCTTGTAGGACGGGGGCTTGCTCCCGCCGACCTCCCGCAAGTCCTAACGGTTGCGCAAAACAATTATGTATGGGTGCGCATTGCACGTCTGTGAAATTGCCCTGCCGTCACGATTTTCCTACATTCGTGATTTTATTTTGAACTTAACGGCTTCTATTTACCGTTAGTTTGTGAATGCCGACAGCTTTTCTGGAGAAAACCCTTCCTAAGACTTTTGATATGCCTTTCTTTGTGATTATCTTTTATCTTCTTTTATCGCTTTCATTAACTCCGGTACTATTATGTCCAATGACTGGTCGTCCATCATAAGGTCATGCTCATGCGGCGTATGAACTGTCCGCAGTTTGCCCGGAACACAGTAATGCTCATAATTCCCCGCTTCAAAGCCCATCATCTTCTCCCAGTACCTGCGGCTTTTCTCAGGTATCCCGGACGGCAGCTGATCGGGTTTGAAATACAATACATTACCGTGAAAAACGGACGGCGTATGATTCATCATGTCCTCTGACGAATGCTCGGAATTGCGTATCATATCTTCAAGCATACCCGCTTCTCTCAGGTCGGCAAACAGCGGACTTGTTTCAAAGTATGACCGATCGACCTGCGAACTCATGGTTTTGAAAGAACTCCGCAGCTGTTCGCTGGTGGTCGCGTGTGAATCAAGCATGAACAGATACCGTACTTCTTCGCCCGCCTTTTCGAGCTGACAAGCCATTTCGTGCGCGATAATGCCGCCGTAGCACCACCCGCCGAGATAATAGGGTCCCTGCGGCTGGTGGCGTTTAAGAATAGTGATATATCTTTCCGCGATAGCTTTTATGCCGTACCGCGCTTCCTTCGGGTGATACAGATTGAACGGCTCAATCACCGAAAACGAGACCTTGCCGCCTATCCTTGCCGCAAGCCGATAGTATGCCGCGCTGCCGGTGTTCGCGGTGTGGACAAAGACGAGCTTTGTTCCCTCGTTCTCCGAATAAACGCACATATCGGGCGGGACTTCCCTGCCGATACCGATATTTAAGCCCACGTCCTTGCTTTTCTTCGGAGCATCTTTCGGTTCTTCCCCAAGGCTGTCTTCAAGCAGCTCCCGCCAGCCGCTTATCGCCTTGTCGTGCGGGTATCTGTCTTCAAGCAGTCTCATCAGCCGGGCAATAAATGCGTTTCGCTTTGTTTTGCCGAAAGCGATGCGGTTGGTAAGAATACACAGCATATATTTGCCGTCCGTGCGCAGATAGATCACCCTGACCTGAACGGAGCGCTGCAAATCTGTCGGTGCGTACAGAAGCCGATTTTTCATTTCGAGCATTTCCCGACTTCCCAACGTTTCGGTGGTCACGATTTCCAGCGGTATCTTTCGGTCTGTTATGACCTGCTGTACCACCCCGACATCATGGAATACTATTGAGGATCGAAGAGTTTCGTTTTCTTCGGAAACAATGTCCAGCACCTCGCGGAGATCGTTCTCTGATACGGGGCTGTCGATCTGCAAAAACATAGCGTTCCTGAAATCGAAGCGGTCGGGGTACAATATCTGCTTGAACAGCATATCGTCCTGCTCCGGGGTGATGGGTAGGACTTTCAGTATCTTCTCTCCCCGCGCGGCAAAGTCTTTCCGCACCTCGCCGTATTCTTCCTCTGTCCATAGCCGTTCATAGGAGACTTCTGCCGTCTCCGCGATCTTTCGCAGAGCGTTCAGCCGGAGTACCTGCGCACCGCTGACCTTTATGCCCTGTTCCCGAAGAAGCGCCGAATATTTTATCGCGGTCAGTGATGTACCGCCCAGGTCGGTGAACCTGTCGTCGGGACTTATCGACACGGACGTATCAAGCACATCTTCGAGCGTATATACAAGCCTTGCAAGCACTTCGCTGTCAAGTGCTTCATAATGGGTATTCTTACGGTCGCGGCGGGGCTGAGGAAGCTCGTTTCGCATTACCTTTCCGTTGGCATTGCGGGGCATGGAATCCATTCTTACCCATATCTTCGGGAGCATATATTCAGTAAGGTTCCCCGATATGATCTCCGTAACAGCCTGCGTGTCAAGCTCCTGCTCCGATTCGTAGTAGCATACAAGATGTTCCACGCCGCCTACTGTTTTTACGGTAACGATCACCTGTTTTATATCACTGCGCCCGAGCTTTACGGCAGCTCCGGCGACCTGCGCCTCGACTTCTCCTGTTTCAATGCGAAATCCGCGGAGCTTCACCATGTTGTCGATACGCCCGAGAATATCGTGGTCGCCTTCGGCGGTAAGCATAGCTCTGTCTCCTGTGCGGAACCATGTCTCACCGTTTATTTCTGTCCATTTTTCGGCGCTGAGATCGGGCAATTTCCAGTATTGCCGGGACATGAACGGATTGGATATGAGCAGTTCGCCCGCTTCTCCGGGTTTTACTGGCTTCATCGCTTCGTCTACAATCATAGTTTTTGTGTTATCAAATGGCTTTCCGACGAGTATCCTTGTTTCGTCTCCATATACTTTTTTTGACAGAACACCGCTTGTCTCCGTGCTGCCGTAGCTGTCAATAAGGAAGCTGCCTGAAACGAGCGGCTTGAAATTCCTCAGCTTTTCGCCCGCAGCAAAAATCAAAATGCCGCTGATGTCAAAGTCCTCCGCAAGTATGGCGGCAAGTCCCGAGGGCAGGAAAATGTGGTCAACCTTCTGCTCCGTAAGGAATTGATACAGAAACCCCAGGTCTTTTCGCGCCGCTTCGGGAGCAATGCACACCGTTCCGCCCTTTGACAAGGAACCCAGCAGAAACATCTGCGTTCCCACGAATGAAAAGCTCGTGATCGCGCCGGAGCGGGTGCTTTTGTTCATTTCCGCGCCCTCATGTATATTCATCCAGTCTGCGATATGCAGCAGCATCCTGTGGATATGCAGCACGCCCTTGGGCTTTCCTGTTGTACCTGAGGTATAAAGGAGCATTGCGGGAGATTCTTCTGACAGGTCTTTGCAATGTACCGCCTTCTGCTCCTGTGCGGGCGGTTCGTCCATAAAAACGACCTTATCTGCGGGAAAGTTCAGCGGTTTGTGTTCCCAAAGCTCCCGTACCGTCAGTATTGCCTTTGCTTCGGAGTCTTCAAGCATATATGTCAGGCGGTCGGCGGGGTAGCTGTCGTCAAAGGGAATGAATACCGCTCCTGAGCGAAAGACCGTGACTGCTCCGAGCAGTATTTCCTTAGTGTACGGAACATAGACCGCAACGGCATCTCCCGTTCCGACCCCAAGCGCCGCAAGCACGCGGGAAAAGGAAGCGCTTTGCGCCTCCAGTTCACCATAGCTGATCTCTCCGTAAGGGTCAGTGACCGCCGCTTTATCCGGAAATGCCGCGGCGTATTCTGTTATCTGTTCATGGAACAGCTTCATTATCCGTTTCCTCCAAAATAACCTTTTTGTCCCAGCTTTCTTATAAACTGACGAATATAGGAAACGCCCGTTTCATGCCATGTAAGCCCAAGACGTTCCAGTATCTGCATGGTAAGGGAATTATCGCAGCTCTCGGGACCTATCTCCTGAGTGTTGTCGCCGCTGTTGTATGCTGCAAGGCTGCTGACCGCTTCACGCTTTTTCTCGTCGCCGAGCGCTTCATGCAGCGCCGCCATAAACTCCTCCGGCTCCGCGCCGCGCACAGAATAGCCTTCCTCGTTCAGCGCCCGTACCACATCGCCTATCAGCGGGCGGTGAGGATTGAGCGGGATAAAGCACACGCAGTCGTCGGGCGTTCCCGCAAGCGCGATGACCGCCTTTGCAAGAATGTCTATCGGAGAAAATTCCACGTTGCGGCTGAAAGCATCGAAGCTCACCATACCCAGCGTTTGGAATGCGCGGAAGTTATTCATATAACTGTTGGTATTGTAATTTATCTGAAATTCTCCGTCCTCTGCTCTCGGAGCGAGATTGCCCATGCGCAGCACCTTCGCACGCAGACCGTGTTCGAGCATTTCCTCATAGACATGGCGCTCTGCCATGAATTTAGAGTGTACATACTGATTGTTCTCAATGATCTGACCCGCATACAGAATGTGTTCGTCAAAGCGGAAACTGAGCGGAGGTATGCCGTTCTTCCTTTCTCCGGCGACGCTGCCTGTGGAAATGTGTATCAGGCGGGCTTTGTTCTTTTCGCACCATGCGGTAAGATTGCGGACGGTCTCCGTATTGGCGCGTTCGATCTCGTTGCCGCGTGCAAAGTGCTTGACGCTCGCGGCGCAGTTTATAACGGTCATATCCGCAGAGGACGCTTCAAATGACATCAGCGCGTCGGGCTTTTCAGCGTCGCCCTCTATGACAAATATCCTCGAACCGAAAAGCTCCGAATAATCATTGCCGAAGTAATAGCTCAGGAGCGCTTTCAGACGTTCTTCGCCGCTCTGCTCCTTGCCGGGACGGACAAGGCAGAAGATACGGCAATCATGAGCCGTTATCAGCTCATGCAGTACATGGCTGCCGAGATAGCCGGTTGCACCCGTGAGCAGCACATCGTTGAGCGGGTTTTGCTTTCCGCTGCGGAAGGCTTCCACGGTATTCCGGCTGAGAAGCTCGTGTATCCTGCGGTAGTCATAGCCGTCTCTGCCGGTCTCGGTCATCGTCTGCGTGTCGTTTACTGCCGCTGTTTCGGCGGGTGCATTCTCGTTTCGACCGTCAAGGAAGGCTGCCATAGCTCTCGGTGTGGTATAGGTGAAAACATCGTTATATACGATAGTATAGCCCGCTTTTTCTGCCGCCATAACTACCTTCATGGCGAGTATAGAGCTGCCGCCCACATCGAAGAAATCGTCCTCCGCGCTCATGCGCTCTATACCGAGTACATCACCGAAGACGGCGCAGAAGTCTTCCTCCGTTTTGCCGCACGGCGCGACATAGGCTGACTTTTGCAGTTCAGGCTCGGGCAGAGCCTTTTTATCGACCTTCTGATTGACGGTAAGAGGTATCTTGTCTATCTGCATTATCGCGGCGGGAACCATATAGGCGGGCTTCTGCGTTTTGATAAATTCCGCCAGCTGTGCCGCGTTAAGTGTGCCGTCGCTGACCACGAATGCGGCAAGGTATTTTCCGCCGCTCTCATAGTCATACGCCTGAACGGTAACGTCACGAACGCCCTCAAATCTGCGGATAACGCTCTCAACTTCCTTGGTTTCGATGCGGAAACCTCTTATCTTGACCTGTCCGTCCTTGCGCCCCACAAACTCCACATCTCCGTTCGTGCGGTAACGAACTATATCGCCTGTGTGATACATACGAAATTCATTGAACGGGCATGAGCCGTAGACCTCTGCGGTCTTTTCGGGGCGGTTGAGATAACCTCTGCTGACCTGAGGACCCGACAGACAGTATTCTCCCGCCGCACCTGCGGGCAGCCTGTGACCTGTCTTGTCAAGTACATAGGCATGAATGGTACTCATGGGCTTGCCGATCGGGATATTCGGCTCCCACGCCTTTATCGGGAACAGACTTACGCCGCAGCAGTTTTCGGTGGGACCGTAGCCGTTCACAATGGTATATGAAAGTCTGGACGGGTCTACTGCGGGGAGCTTTTCGCCGCCCATTACCAGCATACGCAGGGTTTTCATGACAGGGTAATTGAGCAGGAACTGAACGCCTACCTGCGTTGTCAGCAGCAGCGCGGTAATGCCTACCTCGTTGAAATAGTCCGCAAGAGCGCCAAGCTCCATGCGTATCTCTTCGGGGATAAGGTAAACCGTTCCGCCGTTCAAAAGCGTACACCACACATCGGACATATTAACATCAAAGCCGAATGAAGCGTAGGCAGCTATTCTGTCGTTCCTTGTGTAGAAATCATTCCGCACGCCGTAGGAATAAGATACGACGTTCCTGTGTTCGATCTGACAGCCCTTTGGCGTACCTGTGGAGCCTGATGTATAAAGAAGGATAAAAAGCTCCTCCGGCGACTGCTCAAAGGGAACAGGCTTTTCGTCATCCATAGAATACAGCTCGCTCACCGTCAGCACAGCACCCTCGTATTCGTCTATCAGACCGCACAGGCTGTCATCGGCAAGAAGCAGGCAGATATTAGCGTCCTTTACCATAAAGTTCAGGCGCTCTTTCGGATAGCTCGGGTCAAGCGGCTCGTAGGCAAGCCCCGCCTTTACCGCCGCCAACGGCAGCAGGAACACATTCTCGTCGCGGGGCAGAAGGATTCCCACGACCTCTTCTTTAAGGCAGTCCTTTCCCGTCACCGTGCAGACGTAATGGCGCAGCTTCGCCGCAAGACGGTCGGTAAGCTCGTCAAGCTCCTTATAAGTATACGCTTTATCTTTGAACACAGCGGCGGTCTTGTCGGGCAGCTCCTGCGCAGTCCTTTTGAATACGGTAACAACGGTGTCGTTTCTGTCATAGCCTAAATCCCACGGACGGTTGTAGCTGTCGAGGACTTTCCATTGCGCTTCATCGGTCAGACTTATTTCGGAGAGTACCGGGCAGGTCATAAGCCCGCTCACGGCGTTTCCGATGCTTTCGGCAAGACCGCGCATCATATCTTCGCTGTACATTGCCGAATCGTATGCCACAGAGATATACGCTTCGTCCTCTGTGCCGTTAATGAAAATGGACACGGGAATCTTTGCGATGTCCTGGCTCAGAGTCTCTGTTTCAACCGCGCCGTTTTTGGTGCGGTACTCGTTTATAACGCCTATCTGATAGGCGTAGGATATTGAGGGTCGGAAGTCGTACTTTGCCGCGATTCGGGCAAAGGGATAATTCTCGTTGGCGATAGTTTCCGCGAAGCCTTCCGCCGCACGGCGAACAAAATCAGCCGACGTTTCATTATTGTCGATAGGCATGACAAGAGGAAGGGTATTGACGAACATACCCAATGTGTTTCCTACTTTAAGGTTTCGTCTGCCGTTTGATATTGTCGCAATGGCTGCCGTGTCCTCGCAGACATATCTTCCGAACGCGATATAGCACCCCGCAAGATACACCGCCGCCGGAGTAACGCCGATATTACAGGCAAAGCCCTTCACAGCAGCTATATCCGTCCGGACGGACACTTCCCTTTCGATGTGGGGCAGATTGTCGTCAAAAACATCGGGTATCAGACGGGTCGGCTCTTCCGCATTCTTCATCTGAGCTGCAAAGAAGTCCTCTGTTTCCGGTGCGATCTTTTCGTCTGCGGCGAAATCGTAATAGGTATAGCTTTCCTTCTCAGGCTCCTCACCGTCCAATGCACGGCAGAGCTGGCTTATGAAGAGATCAACGGAAGCGCCGTCACTGACGAGGTGGTGCATATCCGCAAGCAGGACAAGACTGTCCGTTTTAACGATCTCGAACCTGACGACGGGACCCGCGGCAAGGTCGAACGGGCGCACAAAGGCTTTTTTATGCGCTTCATATTCGGCGGGCGAAACCTCTGTTATCGGTATTTCGAGCTTTAAGCCGGGTATGGGTTCCTGAATGATCTCATTATCCTTGCCCGGAACAAATCGGCAGAGAATGTAGGGGTGCGCGGCAACGACCTTGCGCACGGCGGCTTCAAGCGTACCCGCTTCTGTTCCCGCCGGGAACCGCAGGACAAACGGGATATTGTACCGCACCGCGTTGGGGTCTGCCTGACATTCGGTGTAAACGCCCTGCTGTGCGAAGGTAAGTCGGCAGGACTGCGCGGCGGTCTTTTTCTCCGAAGCAGTCTCTGGATCGGGTGCATCGGCTTTGCTGTTGTCTTTATCAAGGAATCCCGCAAGTATCTCGTTTTCGATACTCTGTATGCAGCCTTCTGCGATGAGCTTTCGGGTATCGAGCTGTATGCCGAAGCGCTTGTATACCTGCATCGCCAGACGAATGCTGGAGATAGAGGTAAGCCCCAGCTCGCGGAACAGGTCGGTTATGCCAAATTCTGCCGTGCCGACAATGCCGGAGACTATCTCTTTCAGTTCCTGCTCCAGCAGGTTCAGCGGTGCGGCTGCCGCAGCTTTTTCGGCGGTGCGCACTTTCGGCTCGGGCTTGGGAAGAGCGCGTTTGTTCACCTTGCTGTTCTGATTGAGGGGTATGCTTTCGAGCTGCATGGTGACGGCAGGCACCATATAGGGGGGCTTGCGCTCGCGGATAAAATCATCAAGAGCGGGAACGTCCACCTCGCTGTCGGAGACCACATAGGCGGCGATGAACTTTTCGCCTGTGTTCTCGTCTTCAAACGCCTGAACGGTAGCGTCTTTTATGCCCGGGAACTCTCGGATAACGCCCTCTACTTCGGTAAGCTCGATACGGAAACCACGCACCTTTACTTGACTGTCGTTGCGCCCGATAAAGTCAAGATTGCCGTCCGGCAGCAGGCGCACTACGTCTCCTGTGTGGTAGGCGCGGGCATAGGAGGGGTCGTCGCTGAAAGGATTTTTGATGAATGCCTTTTCCGTAAGGTCGGGGCGGTTGAGGTACCCACGCCCGATGCCGCGTCCCGCGATAAGCAGTTCGCCGGGAACAAAGGGCGGCAGTCTGTTCAGGTCAGCGTCAACTATATAGCACTTGCTGTTAGTGTTGGGTGTGCCGATAGGCACACGTTCGTAAAGCCTGTCAACTATTTTGGCGGAAACCATAACAGTGCCTTCGGTGGGACCGTAGCCGTTGCACAGCACCGTAGGAACATCGGTTCTTGGGGCGACCGGCACCAGCTTCTCGCCGCCGGTAAGCAGATAACGCATGGAAGGCACAGTGGCAAGGGTATAAAACTGTCTCGCCACCTGTGTGGTCATGAAGCCGTGAGTTATCTTTAAGCGATTGAACATAGCCTCCACCGCAACGAGATCGAGCCGGATCTCTTCTTCGACGATGCACACGCAGGCTCCCGCCGTCAGCGGCGAGAAAATCTCCATCATGCAGGCATCAAATCCATAGCTGGCATAAGCGGACACACGGCAGTTCTTGTCAAGCTCAAAAGCCTTATGGTAGTGCCTTACAAAATTAGCAAGGTTCCGGTGTTCGAGCATAACGCCCTTTGGAACGCCTGTGGTGCCGGAGGTGTAAAGGAGGATAAACAGGTCTTCCGGCTCCGGCTTGCAGGTAAGCTCTTCACAGGGCGGCAGAGCGGGAATGTCTTTGGTCAGCAGGACTTCTCCCTTATACTCCGGCACCTTTTCCAGCAAGTCCTCGTCCGCGATAAGCAGGGCGCAGTCAGCATCTTTCATCATAAAGGTCAGGCGCTCGGAAGGATAGGTCGGGTCAAGCGGCTGATACGCCGCCCCTGTCTTCAATGCGCCCAGCGATGCCGTTACCATTTCTATACCCCTGTGGATAAGCACCGAGACCACTTTTCCCTTGCCTACGCCCTTCGAGCTGAGACAGCCCGCTATGCGCTCGGAAATATCGTTCACCTGACGATAGGTCAGAACTTCGTCACGGAAGATCACCGCTTCGCGGTCGGGATATTTTTCGGCGGTCTCACGGAACATCGAGACCATATCCGTTTCCTGCCAGTCGATCTCGGTGGCGTTGAATGCGTCCATTTCCGCGCAGGCGCGTTCGTCCGCAAGGCAAACGTTTTTTAGCTGCGGGTCGCGCAGGAACTCCCGCACCGTCTGCTCCAGACAGGCGATCATTCTGCCGATATAGTCCGCGCTGTACATATCGCTGCGGTATTCGCCCGAAAAAAGCAGTTTTCCGTTATTTTCATATATTTCGATATGCAGCGGAGCTTTCGCTTCATTGCCGGGCAGCATGGTATGCTCTGCCGGTTCTCCCGCTACCGAGTTGATAATTAAATTTTTGCCCTGATAGGCAAACATTATATCGGGTGAGATATTGTATTCGTGCGCGACTTCGGCAAAGGAATAAAGATAATTCTCCTTGCTTTCGTCAATCTGTCTGCCGATACCGCGCACAAATTCGGCGGCGGTAAGTTCCTTATCCATACGGCAGAAAATGGGGAAGGTCTGGACGAGCATAGATACCGTGCGGTCAAGACGAGAATCGTTCCTTCCATTATGCACCGTAGCGTAAATCGCGTTGTCACGACAGTTGTATTTGCACATTACGAAAGAGAAAACCGCATTATAGAACGCGGTTTTCCGCACGCCGTTCTTACGGCAGAAATCGCTTACCGCAGACGAGTTTATCTCCGAAGGAATACTGAAACAGCCTAAAGAGGGCGTTTTTTCGTACACATCGCCTTCGGGCAGCATATCCGGCTCCGCGTCGGCAAGGAGCTTCTCAAAATATGCTTTGGCATTCTCGTAACGGTCTGTCTGCCGCAGCTTTTCCTCATCAAGAGCGGCATCGAATCCCGTATATGTCTCGCGGGCTACCTCGCGCCCTTCGTAAGCCGCAGCAATATCGGACATCAATATGCTGTTGCTCGCTCCGTCAAATACGATGTGGTGAATATCCATAAAGAGGTAATTGCCGTCGTCGGTCTTGTAGATACGCAGCCGACAGAGCTTTTCATTAAGAATATCAAACGGAGTAACAAGCTCCTTCGGGAGCTGCGGGATCTCGATATACTCAACTGTCTGCACCGTTTCGTCATCGCGTTTTATCATGAACTCGCAGTTCGGATCGGTAACTATCGCCGCATTCAGATAGGGGTGTGCGGCAGCGGCAGTCTCGACGGCTTTTTTCAGCCGCATAAGGTCGAGCTTATCGGAAAGGCGGTACAAATTGGGTATGTTGTAAACGGTCGTATCCGGGTGAGAGAGCGATTCAACGAGGATACCTTTCTGCGACCTGGGCAAGGGATAAAGCTGCTGTACAGGGCGGTTCTCTGCGTACTCCTGCTTCTTTTCCTGAAATTCTTTGTTCATGAATGTGCTCCTTTCAAAATGTTATTCACATATTATTATATCATTATATCATATTTAACAACAAATTGCAATACCCTTCCCGAAAATTTTGTTATTATCGTATAATGAGCTTATGCTGTATTTTTTACGACAAAAGCAACCGGCAGTCTCCGAAGAAACTGCCGGTATTTTCGTTATGCTTGTCTGAACCGAATTTCAGGTCATACTATTTTAACGGTAAACGCTCTTTTGCTGAGACTGCTTGTATCCCATGCGCCGTTCACCTTAGCGCAAACTACCATTTTGTAGGAACCTGTTTTCATTTTGGGCGAGGTGAAAGTCGTTACATTTTTGGCGAACTGAGCTTTTACTCTCCAGCCGCCCGACTGATAGACCGCTATTCCGTACTTTTCGGCACCTGAAACAGCCGTCCATTTCAGACGGAACTGTCTGCCCGAAACTTCGGAGGTAACAATGGGGTACTTGTCAGTGTTTTCTTTATTGGGAGTTACGGTTATCGCGTTTGAGAAATCCCTGTTCCAGGTTCCGTTTACCTTAGCGATAACAGCCACCTTGTAATTTGTTCCTGCTTTCAGGTCTTTAAGCGTGTAGGAAGTTCCCGAACATTCGGCAATATTCTGCCAGCTGCCGTTCTCATATCTCGCAATGCCGTACTTTTCCGCGCCCGAAACCTTAGTCCATGCGAGCTTGACAGAGCCGTCGCCCGGTTCATAAGAAACGGTCGGATTGGAAAGAACAGGCTGAACTACATTATCGAAATCCAGCCAGAGCTGAACGTACTTGCTGTTGGGAGCGTATGCGGGCGAAGAAGTATTCTGCGAAGCAAGCTCGCTTTCGGTAAGCGCCTTGCTGTAAACGCGAAATTCATAAAAGTCCGCCATTGAGGAACGTCCTGTTTCGGGGCAGGCACCGAGTGTAAGGTCATACGAAGACGAGGTTACTCCTGCGGTGGTGCCGGTACTCTTTTCTGCCAGAATCTTTCCGTCGCAGTATATCTTTATGGTATTGGTATCAGCGTCATAGATACCTGCCAGCTGATGTTTCCTTCCGAGCCAGCCCGAAGCTGCGTCGGTGCTTGTTTTGTACGAGACGTAACGCCATTCTCCGCCTGCATGAACAAAGAAGTAAAGCAGGTCTTTTTCTGTTCTGAGACCGAAAGCGTAGTCGCCCTTGCTTGCTATCATGTTGAACTGAGGTACGCCTGTGGGGACAAATTCGGCTTCTATCGTGAACGAGTGCTTGCCTTCAAGGGCACTTCCGATACTGTTGTTTGAAGGTATTGAAAGCGAACCCGATACTGCGTTTCCTGCGGTTGTCGATTTAAGTTCAGCGGGTGATTTTACGGGAATGGTCAGCGCATTGGAACTCTTGTCCTGAATGCTTACGCCGTCCGAGCGGAGATTTGCAGCGGTAGCAGACAGGGCTTTGCCGTCCGAATCTGTTGCTACGGGAATTATAGTGTAGCTCCAGCTGTAAGTCCTGCTTGAAGGCAGACGATACTTTTCAAGCGTACCCTGTCCGCAGGTAGCGCTTCCCGTACCCATTGAGCCGTAGTCAACGCTGAGTACGGTCTCCTTTCTCGGCGAGAGCTTGTATACATGGTCAGCCTTCTGGAGGTCTTCGGGATAGAAGTGCAGAGCGCTCGCTTCGACGGTACCGTTTGCGGCGATAAGCAGACTTGTCTTGTTATCCTTGTTCTTGACGGAGATCCACTTAACATCGGTGAGGTTTCCGCAGTCGTCGGCTTTCAGATACGGGAAATACTGCTCCGAAACGGTACTCTCCCATATTCCCTGCCGTCCGCCTGTTTTACGGTCGTTGAAGCTCTCGGTCTTATTGCCGTACCATAAGAGCTGCTCCGAGCCTTCGGGGAGGGTCATCATTGAACCCACGCGGATAAAGTTTCCGAGACCCGATTTTGTTGCGTCAACATTGAAGGCGCAGTTTACGCGACCGTCGGGGTAGATAGTATATACTATATCGACCTTTGTGCCGCCTGCATTGGGGAGTTCAAGGTGCGAGGTCACGGTCTTGGCACCGTCAGCCGCGTCGCCTGTTTCCATGCCTGTTACCTTTGCGCCCTGCATAGCATTTTCCCATGCTTTGTCATAGAGGTCTCTTGCGCCCCAGCCCGTATCGTTTTCAACGTTGCCGCGCCAGAAATTGGGAGTAGGACCGTTTTCAATGAGGAGCGAACCCTTGTAGGAATACTTTTCAATAAGACCTGTGGACTTGCTTATGGCGAAATTGAAGTCATTATGATTGTTGGTAGGGACGTATGCGTTCCCCGAGTCAACTATGGTAAGAACCGCGTCGCCGCCGTCGTATTTAACGGAGCTGCCTGCGGAATCGAGTTTTATCTGCTCGTAAGCCACTTCGGTTCCTGCCGGGCGAAGACCCGAAGCCTTTTTGGTCTTTACCGATATATCAAGTATGAACTCGTCGCCCGATAAGTAGTTTTTAGGGAGCTTGAACGGAACGGTAATTGTCGCCCTTGTCAGAGGAGCGCACTGAGCGTCCTTGATCGTGCCGCCGTCTATTGCGGAACCGTTTTTCAGGAGCTTCCATTCAACGGTGAAATCGGAAAGATCGAGGAAGTTGTTCTCGTTGTATACCGATACGGTATTATTGGCGAGCTGCTGAGAATTTGCGGAGAACCAGAAGCTCTGATACTGGTATCTTACCTCGTCGGCTTCGGGCTGAGGCGTTCTGTCGGGGCAGATTATACCGTTCTCGCAGAAGCTGTTATCGTTGGGCTTGTCTCCCCAGTCGCCGCCGTAGCCGAAGAACTTGCCCTTGCTTTCATCGGAGTAGAGGTTCTTGTGGGCGTAGCTCTCGGAGTAGTAGTCCCAGCCGCCGTAGGGAAGAGATACTGCTCTTGACTGGTCTACCCAGTCCCATATAAAGCCGCCCAGCATATTGTCAGCGCTTCTTATTGCGTCCCAGTATTCCTTCAAAGCGCCTACGGAATTGCCCATAGCGTGGTCGTATTCGCACATTACATAGGGCATTTTGCCAACGCCTGCGTTGTAGCGGATAATGTTCGAACCGGGATACATATCGCTTCCCATGTCAACGCCCATGCTGAAATGCTGTCCTTCGCTGTGTACGGGGCGGGTGGGGTCGTTTTTCTTGAAATACCATATCATATCCCTGAACATACCGCCCGCGTCATTTGCATTGCTTGTATAGCCCATTTCGTTTCCGATAGACCATGAAATGATAGCGGGATTGTTTTTAAGGCGCTTGTAGGCGGTCTCAGTCCTGTCCATAGCCAGTTCATAGAACAGAGCCTTGCTGTCATTGTTCTTGCCGTCCTGAAGAGCGTGGCATTCCATATTGGTCTCGCCCATCATGTACATACCGTATTTGTTGCACAGCCAGTAGAGGTAGGAATCATTGCTGTAATGAGATGTGCGTATGGCGTTGATGTTGTATTTCTGCATGAGGCGAACGTCCTCTTCCATTGTCTTCTGCGGGACTGCCTTGCCGTAGAAGGGGTCGGAATCGTGACGGTTCACGCCTTTCAGCAGAAGACGTTTGCCGTTGATAGTTATGGGCTGCCATTGTTGTGTGGTAACATTGTATGAGCCGTCAACGGCTGTGGGAGTAAAGCCTATCTCGCGGAATCCCAGCTGCGTGGAGACTTTTTCCTTTACATTCCCCCTGTCGTCTTTGAGGGTGAGGACGAGAGCGTATATATTGGGAGTTTCCGCAGACCAGAGCTTCGGAGCCGTTACATTTGTTTTGATCGAGTATGTGCCTGTTCTGCCTGCGCCGAGATTGTACACGGAAGTATACGCGCCGCTTAAGATATTGTTTCCAGCTTCGTCAAAGGCGGCGGCTTCGATAGTCCAGCCGCTCTTTGAACCGCCCGTAAGGTTTCTTACGTCAACAGAGAGCTGCAATTCGGCGTTCTTGTAGTCGTTGTCAAGGTCTGTGCGCACGGTATAGTCGCTTATCTGCACATCGGGAGCGCTGACGAGGAAAACGTCGCGGAAGATACCGCCGTCGTAAATCATGTCCTGATCTTCGAACCATGTGCCGTCGCAGAATTTATGCACTTCAACAGCGAGAAGGTTCTCGCCGTCGGTGAGGTAGTCGGTGATGTCGAAACGGTGAGGGCTGAAAGTATCCTCGCTGTAACCCACCTGCTTGCCGTTGATGAATACATAATAAGCGGATTCCACGCCGTCGAACTGAATGTATATACGCCTTCCGCTTTCCTTCATTGCTCTGTCGAGAGTGAATTTCTTGCGGTAAAGTCCGACGGGATTGTACTTCGTGGGAGCCGAAGGACAAGGTACCCAGGGGTCATAGTCGCTCTGCCAGGGTTCGCCGATATTTGTATATATCGAGTGGTCGAAACCGAGAGCAGTCCAGCTTTTCGGGAGCTGAACGGTCTTCCAGCCGTCGCCGTCCTTGCCCTGATAGTTAGCGTTCATGAAGCCGCCCCAGCGGTAGGGAGCAGCCTTGTCGTCGTTCTGTACAACGTTCAGTTCCCAGTCCTCGCCTTCGCCCGTGAGCATCTGGAGATAGTCGGACTTTTCACGGTCGTTGTAATTCCATACGGCATTTACGGCGGAAGTATCGTCCTGAAAGGGAACGGGGTTCACGGAAGCGGCTTCGCGGTTGATAGCGAAAACGTCCTCAGCGCCCGACTGCCCCGACCATTCCCGGTGGGTGAAGGTAACATCAGCCGCAGCGGCTTTCTGCGGAGCGAAACCGTTCAATGAAAGGGTCAGCATGAGGGCTGACACGAAAAGAGTACTCTTTTTTTTCATATAGACCTCCTTATTACATTTCCTGATTATAGCATATAATATAAAATTGATGATATTTTACCACTATTCACAACTTAAGACAGCTTGCTAAAGATTAGCGGCATGGATAGCCAATAAAAGTTCTTGTATTATTTGCGATTTACGCAACTTGTTAAATCCTTAAGTTGTGGATAGTGGATATTTTACTGATTATTAGTTTGTTTCGATCTATTCCCCAAAAAACAGGGGAGACTAAAAACATTATTCCTCTAATATTATATAGCTAAATAAGCGCGAATGCAACCCAAAAAATGAAGAAAAGGTGGAAAAATTACATTAAAATTATACAAAAGCCATGCCGGAGGTTGAAATAATGCACCAAAAAGGCGGTCGCTTCAATTTTGAAATGACCGCCTTTTTGCATAAAAATCCCCCGATGTCAAATTGTCATCGGGGGGATTTGTTTACGCCGCTTCTTCAAGTGCGTTTCCGTATTCTTTTTCCAGATCGTCATACGCTTTCAGCGCTTTTTCGAGCCTTCCGATAATATCATCGTAGGCATATAATCCGTCTGAATTTTTTTCAAGCCCGTTAAAATCAAGCGAGTATATCGCGGGCGGGGTATTGAGATCAAGCATTGTCGTGCCGCGAAGCTGCTCGGTGCTTTGATACATAAGCTCTACCGCCGCAAATTCCTTGCCGTCCTTGTCCTCCCATTTCTCGAACACGAGCTTTACGCCTATCGGAGTGCGCTTTTCGAGAGTATTCGGCAGTTCGTAGTCTTTAACGTCCATAGAAACAAGCACGCCGTTTACGGTGCAGTCGTGACCGCAGAGGAAGGTGAACTTGCGGTCTTTGTTTGTAAATTCGCTCTTTATCTCCTTGATTATCGGATTCGCGGTATTTATCGCGACGAGCGGCAATCCGTGCCTTACAAGATTGAATTTTGTCGTGATGTCCGCTGTCTGTTTCCACATATCGTCAGTCATATCCTTGCCGAATGCCGCCTTCTTCGCATCAGGCTCCTCGTAATACTGCAAAACGAGAGCGTCGCTAATCGTGCAGGCGGTTTTCAGAGAGCCGCTGACTGTGGGCTCCTCGCCTTCGGCAATCGACAAAGCAGTGTCTGTCATGTCAAGGTCGGTAAGCTCGCCGCTCTTGTAGCCTTTGGAATCCTTGTAGTCGATAATATCACAAAGCTGCTCGACATTTGCCGAAACGTCCTCCGCGATCTTCGCGCTGCCGCCGTATTCCTCGAACTGCTTTGCGACCGCTTCTGCGTATGCGTCGCTGTAATAATGTATCACCGGAGCGAACGTTTCGTCCATGTTGCCGAACTCGCCGTGATGCTCTATTTTTACATCTGCGGCGGCGGGCAGGAACCCGCCCGAAAAATACTTTGCTGTCGCAAGGGTGCGCTGCTTGGAATTTGCGTAAATCCGTATCTCCTTGTCATCGGGCAGCCAGTTTTCGGGGATAAGCTCCTCCGATTCGAGCCACTTGCGGAAATACTGTCCCATTTCGGTCTCCAGCACGCCGCCGCGCAGAGAAAGCTCGCTCGAATTGGAAGTCCATTCAAACCATTCGTGCGGCGTGGCAAGCTCGTTCACCGAGCCGTTGCTCGAAAGCGGCGCACGGATATTGTGACGGCTAAGAACAACGACCTCTTTAAGCGTATAATCGCCTGTGTTTGCGCGGTTGTCGTTCACGAGCTTTTCGGGCTGAACTGCGGCGGTCGCGGTCGTGTCGGTGTTCGCGGTTTCCGTTGCCGACGTTACAGCCGCGGTCGTTTCCGCAGAAGTTTCTGCTGCGGTCGTCGTTTCTGCTGCTGCGGACGAGGCGGGCGCAGTTGTGGTATCGGCAGTCTTAACGCCGTTTTCGCTGTTCGAGCAGCCCGTTATAAGACCGACCGCAATGCACATTGTCATTATAAGCGATAGTTTCTTTTTCATAAGTTATTTCCTCCCTCAAAGTAAAATAGGATCGTTTTGTAAACCCTCTTTACTTCTTGACGTAAGTTACTCCGTCTCCGTAAATGGTAGTCCAGTCGTTCTTCATCGAAACAGGCACCCAGTCAAATTCCTCGCACATATCATACATCTTCTGTGCCTTTTCCTCGTTTCCGTTTTCACGCTCGGTATCGTCGCAGCAGAGCATGAACGCAAGGCTCTTGTACTTGTTGCCGCTCGTGACGTACTCAGCCATGCTCGAGTCGCCCGAGCTGTTGCCGAATGAAAGCACCGGCTGCTGTCCTATCTCCTGATTGATGACCGTGACCTTGTTCATTTTGAGGTTCTTGATAAGAAATTCCCCGCCGAGAACCAACTTGTCGTTATCGTCGTAAACGTATTCAAGCCCGTCGGTATCGCCCTGATCGGGAGCCACCACCGATTCGTCAGACCCGATTATCTGTCTGTTGGGCAGTTTAAGCTCCGAATCGTAAACGATGCCGCGCACAATAAACCTGTCTGTACCGCTGACAATATACACGGTAAAATCGTTATCTTCAAGGTAATCAACAACTTCGAGCATTGGCTTATAGTAGCCCTCGCCGCGCTTCATGCCTTCATAGCTCGGCATATCCTGCTTTTTGAACTCCTGAATGTAGTCGTTGAACTCGTCGATAGTCATTCCCGCGAAAGCCGAAGCTACCGCCTTGCCATGATCGGTCTCCAAGCCCTTGAAGGATTCGCCTGTCTCGTTTTGCTTCTTTATCTTTTCGGCGGTCTCTTTTTCAAAATCGCTTGCCTTGTCCTTGTAGCCGGGGTCTTCAAGAACGCGGTATTTTAGCAGCGTGTAGTCAAAATAGTTGGGGTCGGTCTCGCAGAAAAGCGTTCCGTCAAAGTCAAAAACAGCTATTCTGTCCTCGGGCGGGATATAGTCCTCGCTGCCCTCAACGGTGATCGAAGCGATATACTCGGTCAGCTTTTCTTTGGCGGGAGCGTCGTCCGTCCAGAGGGTAAGTACGGGTTCGTCGGCGGCTTTTTCAGATTCGTCCGGCTTTTCTTCGGGAGCAGCGGTGGTTTCCACAGCGGTCGTTGTTTCCGATTTAGCTTCAGTCGGCTTAGTATCCTCGTTCTTGGCAGCCTGAACTGCGCTTGTGGTTGCGGACGAGGTCTCGGGAACTGTCCCGGTACTGCCGCAGCCTGCGAATGTCAGTGCCGCGAGTGCCGCTGCTGCCGTACTTGCGATTACTTTACTTTTATTAAGATTTTTCATAGTGATTTCCTCCGTTTATTGAATTTGGATCTTGTTTTCCTTCTGTGATTATATGATACCACGTTTCATAAAACGTTTCAATATTCAATAGCTGTGAGAGTTGTAGCAAAAGCGACATTCACGAAGGATAGTGTAGTTTATTTTACAGACCGATATAAAATTGTTGTATACTCTCGTATGCTGCTCCATGCCGCTAATCTTTAGCAAGCTGTCAAACAGATTAAATGCACGCATTATGGTCATTCAGCAATATTTTACGATTTCTTAAGTTGTGAATAGTGATAATATAATATCACAAAACTGCCGATATGTCAATCACCAAAATGGTTAAATTTAAATTATATGCTTTAATTGAGCAGTCTTGTCAAAATGCACAAAAAGCGCTTGCGAGCGATTTGCTGTTCCAAATAAGAAAATAATTACATATAATGCCATTTTTATGACAGTTTTGCGGCTATTATGACAGTAATATGACAGAAAAAAATGAAAACTGTCAGCAACAGGGTTAAAACTGTCAGGCAATACCATATGGGCAAAGAACGGACGAACGGAACATTGTGCAGATTGACGGCGCTGCTCATTTACAGTTATATGTATTTTCAAATAATGGATTCATACCCGAACATATTACCGACCTATTATTCAGCACAGTATTTCCGGAAGGATTAACCGTTTTGGTGAATGACAACACCCGAATGTTCTGTTATAATATTATTTGGATATTAAACAGGTTCTTATACTATTTAACACCACTTTCCAAGTTTTGAAAATAAAAAGTAAACCGCTCCAAGAAAAATGTGGTATAATGGTAAGTGTAATCCAACCAAATCACAAAGGAGCAGTTCACATGAAAGCATTATACCATAACAGCCGCCTGA